>JALAGS010000155.1 GCA_022712315.1 Sphingobacterium sp.
GAAACTTATTTTAACCTAACCAGACGGTTTTAATAGAGTTTTGTTAACTTTAAGATATTTAAGACTTAAACATCATTTATATGTCCTCCAAATTGCTTGTTATCTTCTTTTTTCTGTTTTCTCCAGGTTTGATTTTTGCGCAGCAGTATAAAACCACAACTGATGTTGCTTATTGCAAACCAGGCGAGCCAGATTCTTGTAAGAAAGAACGCTGTAAATTGGATATCTATATCCCGACGGATCGTAAAAATTTTGCTACGATTGTCTGGTTTCATGGTGGGGGGCTAGAGGGAGGAAACAAATTTATTCCCCTTGAACTTAAAGAGAAAGGTGTGGCGGTCGTGGCGGTCAATTATAGGTTGAGCCCAAAAGTCAAAGCACCCGGTTATATCGAAGATGCTGCAGAAGCCGTCGCTTGGACATTTGCACACATCGCCAGCTATGGTGGTGATCCCTCAAAAATTTATGTCTCAGGCCATTCTGCCGGTGGATATCTAGCTTTAATGGTTGGTTTGGATAAGCATTATCTTCAAAAATTTGGTGTTGATGCAGACCGTATAAAAGGACTGGCTCCGATTAGTGGGCAGACCAATACGCATTATACGATCAAAAAGGAACGCGGTCAATCTATGGTGATCCCGCAGATTGATCAGTTTGCACCGCTCTCATTTGTACGGAAAGATGCACCTCCGATTCTCCTGATTATTGGCGATCAACAATTGGAAATGGCTGCACGATTCGAAGAAAATGCACATTTGGCGGCAATCTTAAAGCAGGTAGGGCATACAAAAACTTCACTGTACCAGTTACAGGGCTTCGATCATGGGGGCGTATATGCACCTGGCTGCCTACTGATGCTAAATTGGATAAGCGGGCTTGAAAAATAGTTTTGATGGATTCAAAAGACAGACGGCAATACAGTGGACCAAAATATTATAAACAAAATAAAAAATATTACAATTGTCCATTCGAAAATTCTGCCGACATTTACCTCCAAAGTATATATACCTTTACTTTGCAAATTTTAATCCGTTATGTGGGCAAAACGCAATATTGTTTTTATAATCTGCATGCTGGGGCTTTTTTTAGCACCAAATAGGTTATTTGCCTGCCACGAAACTTCCGAAAAGCCAAAACAGGAAGAAAAATCCTGTTGTCTGGATGAAAAACAAACGACAAAGGATGCCGAAACTGAAGATTGCTGTAAAGATGGAAGAGCTGAGTCGACAAAATCAGATCGACATGCCGACGACTGTGGTAAACACTGCGGTGAAAAATCATGCCGTACATCTCCGCAATGCAATCCTATCGTTACAGTAGTCAACGTACAACTTGTGTTGCCCTTGTATGCCGCAGCGTCTAGCTCCTATGGCTATTATAAACAACCTTACTGTGCAGATGCTTATTTCTCCATCTGGCAGCCTCCCCAAATAGCTTAATAATAGACGGATAGCCCGTGCTATGTCTTTTTGGGTAGATTGTTCTATCCAATACCCCGTTTATTTAGCTTATGAAAAACCCTGTTGATCCATTGGATTAAAGACTCGAATGCAGTAAATCGCTGCAACTGGGGTTTTCGTCAGTATTTTTTATCTAAAACATATTATGATCATGAGATTAATTCCATTATTTGGTTTAGTAACCCTAACATTACTATCCAACGAAAATACCTATGCACAAATTAAAAATGCAAAGATAGCAACTGCAAAAATTCTTGGAAATACGACGGCTGCTAAAACGATAATTGAAAAAGAAGGCAGCACCAAGTCCGCTAAAGTCGACTGGAACCAGACCACCAAACTTGCGGTTATTACCTATGACTCTTCAAAGACAAGTGAGGATGAGGTTCTTAAGCGTGTTGCCTTAGTGGGATTCGATAATGAAAAGTTCTTGGCTCCAAATGATGCTTATGCCCAATTGGCAAAAGCTGAACAATATGAAAGAGTGCTAAAGCCAGCATCAAAAAATCGAGATGAACAACAGGACGATCATAATAATCATAGTCAGGGCGGGCAAACAGCAGATCATGTTTCAGCTGCGGAGAAAGCAAAATTAGCAGATGAAAAGACCGCATTTGCGCTATTGGCAAATTCTTACTTTGCGCTAAAGGATGCTTTGGTGAAGACAGATGCATTGGCGGCGGCAGCTCAGGCAGAGACATTTCAAGCTGCAATCAAAACTATCGATATGAATAAACTTAGCCACGATGAACATACCATATGGATGAAAGTTATGAATAAGCTGGCAAGCGATGCGACCGGTATAAGTAAAAATAAAGATGTTGCTAAGCAACGTGTGGCATTTGCATCTCTTTCAAATGCTATGTATGAGTTGCTGAAGGTGAGTAAATTGAATGGACCTATTTATTATCAGCATTGCCCGATGTTTAATGAAGGCAAGGGAGCGCATTGGCTAAGTAAGGAGAATGCAGTGAAAAACCCATTCTTTGGTGCGCAAATGATTAGTTGTGGAAGTACAGTAGAAACGTTAAACTAATCGCCTTCCCTATGAATTATTTTCATGTTGTTATAGCAGTCGTTCTGTTTTCATTAGCTGCTTGCAGCGGCTCGGAAAAGAATACCAATGTTAAAGATCAAAAGGGACCAGCAGCTTCTGCGGTTGATTCATCTGTACAGTCAGTTCAATATAGACGGGGTGATCTTGTGCCTACGGAACAGGTCTGTATGGTCAATGATGCTTTTATGGGAAAAAAACAGTTGCTGGTCATACATGCAGGGAAGGATTATTATGGCTGTTGTGAAATGTGCAAAAAGCGTATACCTCAAGAAGCTGCGGTACGTGTCGCAATTGATCCGTTCTCTAAGAAAGAGATCGATAAGGCCACGGCTTCCATAGCGATTACCGGAGATCAAGGAGAGGTTTCTTATTTTGAGAATGAAGCAAACTATCGAAATTACATTAAAAATCTAAACCTATAAATACACTTAATTATGAAAAAGTTTATGCTAATTGTGGCGATCGCTCTGATATTCGTTGCATGCAACAATTCAACATCGAAAAATACACATGCAGGTCATGTGGTCACTGTTGCTGAGGATACCGCAACGATAGCTGTCAACAAAAGCGAAGGCGATACCGCTTTGACTAATGAGGTGGCCGGCGTAAGTAATACAGCTGCAAAAATAGAACCATCAGCAGGGAAAGTTGATCTAGCAACAGCTAGCAATCCTTTTGCAGGCTTGTACAGCGCCTATTTTGAACTGAAAGATGCATTGGTTAAGGATAATGGAGCAGCTGCACAGATAGCCGCGAAAGGAATCCAGGCTGCCATTGAAAAAATTAATAGCGAACAATTGGATGTTGTTCAAGGAAAACTTTGGAAAGAATACCAACGGAAATTGGCTTTCGATGCAGAGCATATTGCTGGAATTAAGGAAAATGAACATCAGCGCGAGCACTTTGTGACCCTTTCCAAAAATATGTATGTGTTGATGAAATCGGTTAGACTGGGAGCTCCAGTCTATTATCAGCATTGTCCGATGTATCAGGAGGGAAAAGGGGCAAATTGGCTCAGTAAACAAAAGGCAGTTCAAAATCCTTATTTGGGTAGATCAATGCCGAGCTGTGGATCTACCGTAGAAATAATACAATAGCGCGATGAAAAGTTTATTTGAAGAACTGCCTAGTTTACATCCGCTATGGGTACATTTTCCAATTGTGCTTTTACTGATGGCTTTGTTTAGCCATGTCGGTGCTTTATTCTTAAAAAATCACCGACGGGCTTTATCTCTGCTGACTTTTGGATTGTTATTGTTGGGATCACTGGGAGCTTTTGCAGCTATTCAAACCTCAACCCATATTTCGGGAGAAGCAGATGAAAATGCCTTTGCGGTTTTTGAGATCCATCAACGTTTTGCCTGGATCAGCTTTTGGCTTGCAAGTAGTACAACAGTCCTGCATTTTGTTGGATTGCGAAAAGAGACAAGTGCCTGGATAAACTATTTGATATTGATTTTGTTGATAAGTTTGTCGGTGACACTGTTTATCACGGGGCATCACGGTGCGAGACTGGTCTACCAATATGGCGTAGGACCGATGGGAAATGGAATACTAATCAATTAAATGAATGAACATGCTAAAAAAGAGTAATATATTAACGGTTGTTTTACTATTGATGGCACAACTGACAGTACTGGCCCAGAAAGTGGTTCGTCATGACCTTTACGTACGGGATACAATTGTCAATTATGCCGGCAAATCAAAACGGGCAATCGCTGTAAATGGACAGATTCCGATGCCTACACTGACTTTTACAGAAGGAGATACAGCGGAAATTGTTGTTCACAATGAGTTAAAAGAGAGTACTTCGCTACACTGGCATGGTATTTTTCTGCCGAACAAAGAAGACGGTGTGCCACACCTGACGCAAGAACCTATAAAGGCGAATTCGACTTATACCTATCGTTTTCCGATAATTCAACACGGTACACATTGGTATCATTCGCACTCGGGCCTACAGGAACAGATCGGTATGTATGGTAGCCTTATTCTCAACAAGCGTGCTGATGATAAGACTTTCCGAAAAGGAATTGATGATTTACCCACGATTCCCGTCATATTGAGTGAATGGACAAATTATAACCCCGATAACATTCAGCGGATGCTGCACACGGCCAATGATTGGGCCGCGATAAAAAAAGGGGCTACACAATCGTACGTTGAAGCTATTAAAGAAGGGAAGTTTAAGACGAAAGTCACGAATGAATGGAAACGTCAGCTTGCGATGGATGTCAGTGATGTATATTATGATAAGGTCCTGATGAACGGGGCTCATTCCACGGATTTAAAGTCGGTGAATGGTAAGGCATTGAAAGCAGGAGATAAAGTGCGTTTACGGATTTCCAATGGTGGTGCTTCGTCTTATTTTTGGCTGCGCTATGCGGGCGGTAAAATTACCGTTGTTGCAAATGATGGGAATGATGTGGTACCTGTTGAGGTCGACCGATTAATGATTGCAGTGTCGGAGACTTATGATGTCGTTGTAACAATCCCAAATGAAGGTACAGCTTACGAGTTCATGGCAACAACAGAAGATCGAACACAATCTGCGAGTTATTTTGTCGGAAATGGCATCAAACAGTTGATTTCCCCACTTCCCCGCCTTAAATATTTTGAAGGGATGAAGATGATGAACGACATGATGAAGATGAATGGGGATCTCAATGATATGGGTATGAAGATGAGTCTGAATCAGATGGACATGAATGTGGTGATGTATCCCGAAATTACAGGTGATGGAAAGAAAAAAGAAGATCACAGCAAACATAGCGGTATGGATCATGGACAAATGAATATGGACGAAGATCCTAATCGTTATAATGCCAATGCATTGGGTGATATTGTCACGCTAAACTATGCGATGCTGGAGTCTCCTCAAGCGACTGAACTGCCTAAAGAAGCGCCGATACGAGATCTCAAATTTACCCTTACAGGAAATATGAGTCGTTATGTATGGAGCATGGACAATAAAATTCTCTCTGAAACGGATAAGATACCTGTAAAAAAGGGCGAGGTATTACGCATTACCATCTATAATAATTCAATGATGCGTCATCCGATACATCTGCACGGTTTTGATTTTCGATTGCTGAATGGTAAAGGGGCAAAAGCACCACTGAAAAATGTGGTTGATATCATGCCAATGGAAACGGATACAATCGAATTCCTGGCGAATGAAGAAGGGGACTGGTTTTTCCATTGCCACATTCTGTATCATATGATGGCCGGGATGAATCGCGTTTTTGCCGTAGACGATTATAAAAATCCCTATCTTCCGGACAAAGCTAAAGCCTATAAAGAATTGCAGATGGAAAGCAATATGACTCATTTCATGGCGCAAAATGACTTTGCTACCAATGGAAATGACGGTCAGGCGATGTTTCAGAATGCCCGTTGGCAACTTGGTTCCGAATGGCGATTGGGTTATAACGATATGCATGGCTATGAGGTAGAAACCCACTTGGGAAGATTTTTTGGGAAAATGCAATGGTTTATGCCTTTTGTTGGTTTTGATTATCGCTACCGCCGCATGGGTGAGGACGAACATGAGAAAAATATTTTTGGGCAAGCCAATAAAAAAGATAGCCGCAAAGCGGTAAGCCTCGGTTTTATGTATACTTTACCCATGCTTGTCAATTTTCAGGCGGAGGTGTATCACGATGGTATTGTGCGGCTGCAGCTGATGCGTGAAGATATTCCAATTTCTAGAAGGATCCGCGGCGATTTTATGGTCAATTCAGACTTAGAATATATGGCTGGACTTAATTATGGCATCACCAAAAATATGGCCTTTAGAACGCATTACGATAGTGATATGGGCTTTGGTGTGGGCTTGTCGTTAAATTATTGACAAGTAGATTTTATATTTTAATTTAAAAGGGGCATGCCTGTAGCAATGCTGCTTTTTGGATGATAATATAAAGAAAAACGCCAAAAATCAACGATTTTTGGCGTTTAATCATAGTGTGAATTTTATGACGATTGAAGTTTTGATTGCTTAAATCATCCATTTAAATAGGCTGGCTCCCCAAGAGAAACCAGCGCCAAAGGCGGTTAACATGACTAAATCACCTGTGTTTAATTTTTTAATATTCTGCCAGATACACAATGGGATCGTGGCGGCAATCGTATTTCCTAAATATTCAATATTACTTAAGGCTCTATCTTCTGGTATATTAAGGCTGCGTCCAACAGCATCAATGATGCGCTGATTAGCCTGATGTGGGATTAACCAGTTGATATCTTCAATCTGCAGGCTGTTACGTTGTAAAACGGTGTTACAGGCATCGCTCATGGACTGTACTGCATGTCTGAATACCGTCTTACCATCTTGCTTCAGAAATCTGTTATCATTAACAGGAAGATTGCTGTCGATAGGATACAAAGAGCCTCCAGCCTCGATTTTCAAAAATTCTCTTCCTGAACCGTTGCTACAAAGATAAGCGTCCATAATTCCGCCCTCTAAGGAAGGTTCTAGCCATATAACGCCAGCACCATCACCAAAAAGGATGTTGGTTGAACGGTCTTTTAGATCTACATAAGTGCTGATATTGTCTGCTCCAACGACGAGTACGTTTTTATAACGTCCGGTCTCTACTAGCGCAGAAGCCATATCCAAGGCGTATAAGAATCCCGAGCATGCAGCATTGACGTCAAAAGCCCAAACATTCGTAAGACCTAATTTTTCTAAAATGATATTTGCTGTCGCCGGCATAGGCATATCTGGCGTCGAAGTAGCCACAATTAGGGCATCTACATCATTCAGATTTTTATGATATTGTTTCGCCAAATCGTGTATAGCTTTCACAGCCATATCTGACGTGGCAAGATTCTCTTCTAAAATTCTCCGCTCCTTAATACCTGTACGTTTGATAATCCACTCATCGGATGTATCGCAAAACTGTTCTAAATCTGTATTCGACCTTTTGTTTGGTGGAATATATCCTCCGACACCAGTTATTGCTGCATATGGCCTGCTGGGTATTCTCTCCGTCATAAATTAATGTACTCTATTCTCTCTCTTTATTTTATAGCTATCCCATTAGAAATAGCCGGTGTGCTTTTTGCGCCGTAAAACTACGGTTAATTTATGCGATTAATAAGTGAAAAAGTTGATTTTTGACAAAATAATTACGTTTTGACAACACTTTTAACTGTTTTTTACGTACTGGCTATACTAATCTTTTAATCGGTCTTGATGGAGCGGAATTAAATATTGAATGAGCTTGTTTTTTCAAAATTTTAATCTAATCAGGTGCGTCTAAATTGAAAAATAGTCTAGCAATTTTTGCCTGTCGTCCTGGTCAGGAAGAGCGTCGAGCCTGTTCCAAAAGTGCTGCCAAAATAACGATCCCTTCTTCAATCAGTTCCTCCGATAAGGACCCATACCCCAGTCGAATTCCACCAAAAACATTTCCTCGGCTGTAGTTTTCAGGATGCGGTATATGGACCGATTTTTCGGTTAGTTTTTTAAAGAGGAATGCCCAGTCGATTTGATGTTTAAAAGATAGCCAGACAGCTAGCCCACCCTGCGGACAGGTATAATCAACATGATCCTTAAGGTGCTTATCCAATTGACTGATCATAAAATCCCGCTTCTTTTTGTAAAGCTGAGTAGCTTTTCGGATATGCCTGCGGATTGTTCCATCCTGAATCAGTTCCAGTACGGCTTGCTCCATAATATTGTCGCCCTGGATATCGATGATGTAGCGGAGATCGACAACCTGCTGCAGCAGCTGCTCGTTTCGTGTCGCAAGATAACCGATACGGAGGGCGGGAGCGACAACTTTGCTTAGTGTCCCGATGTAAACGGTATTGATCAGCTCCTGCTGGGAAGTAAGCGGATAATAAGGCGTTTGTTCGAAATGAAATTCGTAATCGTAATCATCCTCAATGATAGTGAAGTTATATTGGTTGGATAACGCTATTAATTGTGATCTTCGTTCTTTGCTTAAGGTGACAGTGGTTGGATATTGTCGATGCGGGGTCAGGTAAAGCGCCTTAATAGGACTCTTTTTCACTAAATGAGGCAGCAGTTCTTCAACGATAAGACCATCGGCATCGACGGGGATTGGAATCAATCTTGCGCCGGCTTTTTCAAAGATCTTCCAGGCCGAATGGTATCCTGGGGACTCCACAAAGATATAATCATTGTGCTGTAACAGGCACTGGGCGACCAGATACATAGCCATTTGGCTCCCTCGACTGACACAGAGATTATCTTTATTAATATGCATTTTACGTTCGATGTTAAGCATATTGGCGATTTCCTCCCGAAAATCAAGGTGCCCCCGCGGATCGGCATAACCCATCATTTTCCAGCGCGCACTGCGTTTAAAAATCTGACGATAGGCCCGGCCAAGCTGTTCTACCGGTGCGATCTTGCTGTCTGGATTTCCGTCATCGAAGATAATACGTGTAGGAGGCTGATGATCCGACAATTCGTTTCTCTGTGCGATATAGAGGTTGGAGCCATAGGGTAATTGTTGTGCTACGAATATACCCCTGCGGGCTTGACTAACCAGCCAGCCTTCGCTGAGCAACAATTGAATGGCATCAACTACCGTATTCCGGTTTAAGTTTAACTGGGCGGCCAGCGATCTGCTGCTGGGCAATGCAGTGCCCTTCGGTAGCCTGCCAGATTGTATATCAGCAGCAATACCATCCGCTATTTGGATGTAAATCGCTTTTGAGGAGGACCTGTCTATATCCAGTGTTAAATTCCAAGGTCTAAGCATGGGGCTAAAGTATCGGGTAATTGTTCAAAGATACAATTGTTCTGCATGATTAAAATATATTGGATAGTTGCTGTTCGATTGTGGATCCGCTATTTTATTTAAGATGAGCTATTTTGTTTGTTGTCTATATGGTCTGGACCAGCAATAAATAACCGTCTTGGACTAGGAATTAGAGGTGATTTAAATAGATTTTTGAATTTTACTAATGCAAAATGAATCATGAAACCATTTCCCGTTTTTGAGAAAGTTGATATTGCCATTGAGCATGCTCTTGGCTGTTTTGTTTACGATGACCAGCAGCAGGCCTATCTGGATATGTACGGCGGTCATGCTGTTATTTCTGTCGGGCATAGTCATCCTTATGTTGTTAAACAGGTTTTACAGCAGATGAATAAAATTGGATTTTATTCGAATGCTGTCAAAAACGATCTGCAGGACCGTTTGGCCCATCGTTTGGGGACTGCCTGTGGTTACCCCGATTACGCTGTTTTTTTTAGCAATTCAGGAGCCGAGGCAAATGAAAATGCACTGAAACTTGCTTCTTTCCATACCGGAAGGAAGAAGGTATTGGCAATGTCCAATGCATTTCACGGAAGAACTTCGGCAGCGGTCGCAGCAACGGATATCCGGTCAATTCGTGCGCCATTAAATGACAGTGAACAATTTGTTTTTACACCTTTCAACGAGATCTCCAGTTTAAGAAAACAATTGGAAACCGAAGAATACTGTGCTGTCATTATTGAACCTATTCAAGGTGTCGGAGGAATTCATCTGGCAAGTCATAGTTTCTTACAGGAAGTAAGAGCAATCTGCACGAAAACTGGCACCATGCTTATTTTGGATGAAATTCAATGTGGATATGGACGTACGGGATTTTTCTTTGCGCACCAGCATGCAGGAATAGAAGCTGATTTAATTACCGTTGCTAAAGGAATTGCTAATGGGCTGCCTATGGGAGCGACAATTATTTCGCCTAAAATTAAACCGGTCATCGGACAACTGGGGACGACCTTCGGCGGAAGCCATGCAATCTGCGCGGCAGCGTTGGCTGTACTCGATGTGATCCATCATGAACAGCTGATCGAAAATGCGGCAGCTGTAGGGGAATTTTTGTTGGCTGAATTGAGAAAAATGGACGGTGTAGGCGAGGTGAGAGGTCAGGGTTTGATGATTGGTGTCGAGTTTGAGAACGATATCCAGCAACTTAGAGAGAACCTCCTTTTTTCTGAAAAGATTTTTACAGGATATGCAGGACACTACACCCTCCGTTTATTGCCACCATTGTGTTTCAGCAGAGAACATGCTGTGCTGTTTTTGGAGAGTCTACAGAAGGCCATACAACAAGAGAAATCATTCTGCGCTGTTTCGGTACATTGATTGATTGATTGATTGATTGATTGATTGATTGATTGATTGATTGATTGATTGATTGATTGATTGGCCGCTCAATATTGATTTTCTGCAAATTTTTAATGAAGAATTCCCCAGATTAGCTTTTGCGCTTTGATAAATGTCGCAAAAGAAGTAATTTCACAACAATAGTGTTTAATCAAAAGTAGCTTATAAACGATTCATGACAACAGCAAAATCTTTGCCTACAGCGGGTTTAGTGAGTATTAACGGGGATAAATTATTATTAGCGTATAGCAACAATAGAAAGGCGTGGTATCTGCCGGGCGGAAAGATTGATGCTGGAGAGGAGGCGTTGCAATCCCTTCGACGGGAGATTTTGGAGGAGTTAAATATCGTTCTGGATCCGGATAAAATCTCGTATTACTGTCATGTCACGGCCCCGGCATATGGGCTGGTGCCTGAAGTGATTATGGAGCAGGATTGTTTTCTATATCCATTAACAGAGCAGATCGAACCCAGTAATGAGATCGGTGCCGTTCGTTATTTTTCACACCGGGAATACCTGGAAGAATCCATCCAGGTAGTTGGCGTTTTGCATGTGTTTGATAAGTTGAAAGCCGACGGATTAATTTAATATATATTGCTGCTTCTATATTCCGTAGCCCTCATTGAGACAGCTGATACCTTTTGTGTCTTTTAAAGGAACAATTTTTTGGCTTTTGGTATCCATTCGCCATGCTTTGACAATTTTGTCAAAATATTCTTTGCTTTCATCGACCCGGCTAATGGCTATAATTTCGCTGTTTGGCTTATCACCCTGTTTGCAGTTGCATAGGCTGAGCTGCTCGTTGGGCTTCAGTCTTTGGATATTGATGGTATCCAAAATCTTATACTTGACTTTGCCTTTGCTGTCATCCGGCAATAATTCCTCCAAGATACAAACACCGTTTTTGGAATTTGTAAAATAGCCGGCAGCAAAGCGATAATCACCTTTTGTATTTTTGTCGGTTTCTATGACCGCTCCGGTCGCGTAGGTATAGGACTTTAATTCAGCGATCTCATTGATCTCACGGAATACCTTGCCATATAACGGGTTTTTCTGGTCGTTAACGGTGTTGAAACTGGACCAGCTGCAGATCGATAGAACCGCAATGGGTATAATTAGTGTATATCTCATAGCTCCCAATAATTAAAAACGTTGTTTAAGATAACAAAAAGAATGATTATCTTAAACAACGTTTTTAACTTAACGCTATTGTGCCGGTTGAAATTATTGAAAATAATTACCGCTTTACTTTGTTTCCGTTTCTTGCACTTTTTGAGTTTCTTTATATACTTTGCTGTCCTCGTCATCCATTTCCATATCGAGGTCTTCTTCTTTGTATTTTCCCATCTTTAGGTGAAAGTTATCGGCTGTACCCGTGATACGCATCGGTATTCCAAATATTCCAAAAGGAGGGAGACCTAGCCGGAAACCAAGGTTCATCCGTCCGTCTAAGGTAACTTGACCTTCAAACCGGGGTCTGAAACCCATCATTTTCATTTTCGTACGTTCGATGGTCATCACATTATTTTTGATATGGGATTTAATAACAACTTTTTTCACTTCGCCATCTTTCAATTTTTCCTTGGAAGTAGATTGACTGATCCCATTAAGTAGTTTGAAGCCTCTGAACTTAATCTGATTTAGTGTCAGGGATCCCTCACCGACGATTGAAGGCATTACGGGTTGCATATTGCCATTCAATAGACCGCCCAATTTGTAATCCAGCGAAACGAGGCCATACGCATTTTTTGCAGAGCTGACCATTTCTCTAAACATGGGTATCTCTTTGTAGGCGCGTTGAATATCAAAGCTGTCGGCTTTTACAGCATAATCAAAGCTTGCCCTACGTGGATTTATAGGACGATAATTTCCGCTCATATCCACTTTTAGTCCCGCTAGTTCAAAGTTGGTCTTGTTCAGAATCATCTTACCATCGTTTACCTGTAGATCGCCTTTAAAGTCTCTGATATTCATTTTATTGTACAATATCGTATTGACAAGACCTAATACTTGAATGTCCAAATTTTTAGGTAGAAGAACTACACCACTTTCCGAAGAGCTTGCAGTCGTCGATGTGGCCGGAGAAGCAAAAACCATAAAATCATCCACATTGATTTTCCTGCTGCTGAGTGTAAACTGACCTTTTAATGGTGCCTGACTGCTTGTTGCATAATTAATAATGTTGTTGAGATAGCCCTTGATTGAAATATCATTTTTAGCATAGGCAACCAAGAATTTATCAAAATTCATTTTCTCCTGATTAAAGCTGAAATTTCCGCTTTTAATTGCAATAGGCTGTGGCAGCATGTCGGACTGAACCTGGATATTTCCAATACTTAACCGGCCACTATTTTCGAGTCGGGCATAATGACCATTGGTGGCATCGCTCTGTAAGCCTTTTAAACTGAAATCTGTATAGATAAAACCGTCAACGTTGGTACCATCCAATGCAAAGAGTTTATAAATAGGACCGAGATTGAGCTTACCCTTGGATTGTATGCTGTATTTGATATTATTGAAATTCTTGAGGTCTGCATTTAAGAAAAAAGGTTCGCCTGCAAATGTAAATGATACTGGTAGGATTTTGACATTGAGGTCCTTAAGCGAGCCTTTTTCGCTAGTGACAAAAGCTTCGACCTGAATGTTTTCCATCGGGATAGGATAGTCATTTGACTTGATTAACCCATTTTTCATCGTGATGGAGGTATTGGTCTCGGGAAAAATATTGCGTTTGAGATCCACGTATCCTTTTGCCATTAAGTTGATGTCAACCAGTCCAGCTAATTCGACTTGTTTAATTGGATAGAAATTCTTGATATCCGCTAAATTAACCAATGCCTTTAGATCTGAATGAACTGCGATTTTATTAAAATCTGTTATCGAAATAAAACCTTTTATATAATTGTTGAGTGCCTGCACCGAAATATCGTGTATTGATATGGATGCACTTTTTAACTGGCCATCGGGATCTTTAGCTTCGAGCTGATACGCAATTTTTTCAAGCCCCTGTGGTAGGTTGGCTAATTTAAACTTACCATCTACAAGTGTATTTTTGATATCAAAAGTAGGGATGGATGCAATATATTCCTGCTCGCGTTTTTGAAGTCCTACTTTACGGATAGCTATGGCATAGGTACCGTCGATTTTGGCATCAAGATTCCATTTTCCACCAAAAGAGAAATCCGGAAACTGCAATGAGGCGTGGAGTTTATCCAGGTCAAGGTCACTTTTTATGTTGGCATGTACCGTTACAGGATGTAGTCCTGCAATATTGCCCTGCGCATTGAAATAACCTGATGCAACTTTAAAATCAAACTGTTTGAGGTCGATATGCAGGGAATCGGGATTTAATGCCGGCAGGTCTATCCGTAATTTTGCATTCCAGTCAGTTAACGGATTGGCCGATTGTTTAAAGGCGAGATAGCCATTGTTGACCATAAGCCCCAGGGAAAGATCAGGCATTTTGTTGTTATCGACTATATAATCTCCCTCTAAATTAACGAAAACCTCAGATGTTCCTTTCACCGAGAGATCCTTGATCCAAGAAGCGTAGCTGTTGGGGACTAATGAAAGTAATTCGGCCAAGGTGCTTTCCTGTGATTTTAATTTGAAATCTAGGTGATAGCCATGGGAAATAAAAGACAGCAGCCCGCGGAAACGAACCGGTAATTGATTTATTTTAATATCATTTCGTTCGAAGACGAAGGATAAGGTGTTGGTATTGATCCGTGTCAGTAAATTGGCATCGATCGACTTTTTGTCCACATACAATTCATTGTCAAAGGAAAATGAAAAGGATGCAATTTTCGCACGTGTATTTAAATCAAAAATATTTGACATCAGATCTCCTTTACCTTCATATTCCAGATCTTTTGCTTCGATCTGAAGCGGAATGGAGCGATCTTCATAATGAAGATTTGTTTTTTCAAGCTTAATTAATTGAAAAGCTAAAGCGCTGCTTTCTGCGTTATCCTGTTTTTTAGTGGAATCCGATGGACTTGATTTATAAATGGAATAATTGGCATTTCCCAAAGAATCGACTAAGATGTTGACCTTTCCGCTATTAACGATAAATTTGTCAATCACAATTTTGGATTTGAGCAGGCTCATGAGGTCGATGCCAAAACTGACTTGTTTTGCAGCGAGCAGGGTGTCGTTTTTGAAAGGCTCGGCCCCTTTTAGCAGAACGTCATCCATCGATGCGGTAAGCAAAGGGAATTGATCAAAGAAGGTCAATCTTACTTTGGCATAATTTAATTCACCAGTAATATGCTCGTTTACGAGTGATTTAACCTTGCTGTTTACTTCATTTTCGAATATATAGGGAATAGATAATATGCTGATGACGAGT
The DNA here is from genome assembly GCA_022712315.1 of Sphingobacterium sp. Classification (GTDB taxonomy): domain Bacteria; phylum Bacteroidota; class Bacteroidia; order Sphingobacteriales; family Sphingobacteriaceae; genus Sphingobacterium. The sequence continues at coordinate 15,008 of JALAGS010000155.1, forward strand.
AGCACGACGATGCTTGTAAAAACGATAGCGATACGTTTCACAACCTTTATGAATGTTGCTTTTGACACTTTGTAATTTTTTGTGGTTACAAAAGTCAGAAAATTATTATTAATCTCGGTTAAATGAACTATTTATTTTGATTAGCTGTTGGAATATGTCGTTTTTCATTGACAAAAGGCTGAGCTAAAGCCTTTCTTATGAAGCGGTTCGCATACGCTTTAGAAAATTTCATGTATTTTTGCAGCGTGAAATTTCGATTTAAAAATGCCGAACAGAAAAATAGTATTATCCTCATTGTCTGTTTGTTGTTGTTGTTGCTGATAGGGGGAGGTTTGCTCGGTGTTATCCATCATAAGGTCGATCGTCTTAATAAACGGATCCTGATGGATTTTGCAGATGAGAATATGTTGCTGGTAAAAAAGCAGCTGGAATTGTTGCAGCAGGATATCTACCTTTCAGAAAAAAAAATACTTGATCAGTCTGCTTTTGATCCGAGCGAAAATGGCGATTCGCTGCTGGTCATTGCGCCCGTGGGGCAATCGGATCAGCTAGGCGGCCGGATGCTGACCTTGCTGCAGACCCGTACGGTACAGCATCGACTGTACCATATCTATATTGATATTGAAAAGTTAAACGCCTATTTCGCGAGGCTCAATTTTGGAAGAAGAGCCTATTTTGAACTTTATGATGATAAGGGGATATGTGTGTATTCACCGGACAATCGTAAGTGGGGGAAGCGAAAAGATGCTGAAATTACCAAACAGGGGCGAATTGTCAAGTCCGATTATCTTGAATTGGACGTCATGGTCAATGCCTACCCCTGCAATATTTTGTTTGTGGGCGGTGAAATCAGGGTATACGTCTTGTTGTTGAGTATTGAGGAAGAAATTCAGGAGCTGTTGACCTATAGTATTTTGCTTGGCGTAGGTTTGATGTTGGTGGCCATGGTGTTGATCTACTTTAATGCCATGGAAAGGCGTAAGATCCAGCAATTGAAAATGCAGTCCTTGAAACAGGAAAATGAGTATACACAAATGCGGCTGGTTCAGCTGCGGCAGCAGATCAATCCACATTTTCTATTCAATACCTTTGGGTCACTCCAATACCTGATCGGAAAGGATGACGATCTTGCGAAGTCTTTTATTGGCAAGATGACAAAGGTCTATCGGAAGATGCTTCGTACAGATGAGAACGAATGGTCGTCATTGGGGGAGGAACTGGAACTGGCTAAAGCTTATTTCTTTTTGCAGCAAGTGCGGTTTGGAGCGGCATTAAGTGATATGAAGATCGATATTCCAGCAACATTATTTGCGCAGAAGATCCCGCGCTTGGGTCTGCAGATGCTCGTCGAAAACGCAATTAAGCATACGCGTATTTCAATCGAACACCCGCTGACGATTGAGGTTATCTACCTTGCTGAAAGAAGCGTCCTGGAGATCCGTAACAACTGGCAGCCCAGACAGGGGGCAGAGCTTGAAGGTGAGGGGTATGGGCTTAATTATTTGGCATCTATCTATAGTTACTATGCGATGTCTGGTTTTCGATATGGGAAAGAAGCAGGCTATTTTTCTGTATACTTACCACTCTCATAAGCTTGAAAATGAGGAATAAAAGGTGCTGGGTTTACGTGTTCATGTTTTTGTAGTACGCGTTCATCCCTCTAAAATGCGTGTTCATCCCTTTGCATACTTTTCTATATAATATTTTTAACAAATTTGGCTCCTAATCTAGGAATTTTAGTTCGTGGTTAGCCTAATCCTATCCGATCAAATAGCATGCGTTTTAAGTATAAATGCCTTGGGATTGACCTGCTTGGAATAGACAAAATTACTTCTAATCATGTTGGAGTAAGTTAAAATTAGCCTACAGATAATACTAGATAATAGGTCGATGATCCGTCATCACTTTTGAAAAACACAAGGAGTGCAACGAGCCTATTTATACCTTTGAAAACGAGGGCTCAAAAAATTTATTTGATGAAAAACACTTATACTAAGCTAGCCATAGGTCTTTTATTTTCCGCCGGTTTCATGCAATCTTGTTCAATCTTGCAAACTGTAGGCCTGAGAAAAAAAGAAACGGTTACTTCTGCCAAAGATTCTACTGCCAAGAAAGATTCGACAGCCGCATACGACAAATTGTTGAAAGATGCCCGCGTTGACAGTGGTATGTTTGGGGTGATCCGGAAAGAAAATAATTATTATTTTGAAATTCCATTGAAGAAAATGGGGCAGGATATTCTGTTGATACAGAAGCTGTCTTCCGTGCCGCTAGCGTTAAATGAAGCTGGGGTAAACAAAGGAATGAATTATGAAAATAAAGTCATCAGGTTTACACTCCGCAAAGAAAAGAAAGAGGTGTGGGTTTCGGAGATTAAACCTCAGGTTGAAGTCCCTAAAGATGACGCAATAGCCGCTTCAGTATACGATAATTACCGCCCTTCTTATATTGAATCTTTTAAGATTGAAAGTTATTCAAAAGATTCGAGTGCTGTTGTGATCAAGGTCAATAAGGTATTTGATGGTTCTGAAAAGAGCTTTACAGATGTATTTACTTCTTTGGGTTTGGGAACTTCACCTAAAACCAGTATCTCTACGGTTGAGGATATCAAATCCTATGCGAATAATATTGTGGTGAAATCTGTATTTTCTACCAAAGTAACCGAGGGTAATGAATCTGTACCGGTTTCTTTGGAAATTACAAGTAACCTCTACGAATTGCCTGAAACGCCTATGGTCGCACGGTTTGCAGATCCAAGAGTTGGTTTCTTTACTTCACCGCGTTGGTATTTCAATGATAAACAGCAAGAACTGGATAAGAAAAACTTGGTCAATCGCTGGCGTTTGGAACCGCGTGATGAAGATAAAGCGCGCTATCTGAAAGGGGAGTTGGTAGAACCAAAGAAACCGATTGTCTTTTATTTGGATCCGGCGACACCAAAACAATGGCGTCAGGCCATTATTGATGGCGTACATGATTGGCAGGTCGCATTTGAAGCCGCCGGTTTCAAGAATGCAATCCTTGCAAAACAGCAGCCCGATGGTGTCAAATTTGATCCGGACGACGCTAATGTTTCTTCTATTGTGTATGCCGCCTCTGCTCAGGCTAATGCCATGGGGCCATCTGTTGTAGACCCGCGCTCGGGAGAGATATTAGAAGCTGATGTAATCTGGTGGCACAACGTCATGACTATTTTAAACAGCTGGATGCGCATACAGACCGGTATCGTCGATACATCAGTACGTGCTAATGTTTTCTCCGATGAGAAAATGGCACATGCCATTCGCTTTGTTTCTTCCCATGAAATTGGGCACACGCTCGGATTGATGCACAATATGGGCTCTTCGGCAAGTTTCCCTGTTGATTCGTTGCGCAGCAAAAGTTTTACCGCTAAAATGGGAGGGACAGCTCCTTCCATCATGGATTACGCCCGTTTCAATTATGTCGCACAGCCTGAGGACGGCGTAGAGCAAATTACTCCCGTGATCGGTGCTTACGATAAATATGCCATTGGCTGGGCCTACCGCTGGTACGGCAAAACGCAACCTTGGGATGAAATCCCTTTGCTGAGAAAGGAAATTGATAGCCATGTACATGATCCTATTTATCATTATGGTGAACAGCAAGATTCTAAAAATATTGTTGATCCGCGGGCACAGTCGGAAGATCTTGGTGATGACGCCATGAAAGCTGGTGAATATGGTATGCTGAACCTGCGTCGCATGATGCCTAATATCATCAATTGGACAACCAATGTCGGCGATGATTATTATCGCGCGGGTAAGCTGTATATGGGTGTGGTCGGACAATGGTATGCCTATGCTGATCACGTCCTAAATAATATCGGCGGTATTTATCTGGAAAATGCTGTTTTAGGTGATCAAAAAGATGCTTATAGCCCGGTGCCTAAAGAAAAACAAGTACGTGCTTTGGAATATCTCAAGAAGAATATCTTTTACATGCCCGAGTGGTTGTTCGTTCCAGAGCTGATGGCAAAAACATTTCCATTGAAAGATTCTCCGATAGGGCCATTTGAGTATGCGCCTTATAACTTACAGCGTGAATTTCAATACGCTATGTTGTATAAACTCGTGAACGATGAACGTTTGCTGCGTATGGTTGAGATGGAAAATCTTTTTGGAAGTAAAAACGCATGGAGTGCACCTGAGTTTCTGACTTCTGTACGTCAGACGGTCTTTGCTAAAACCATCGGTGGACAATCGTTGGATCTTAAAACACGGATGCTGCAACAAAACTATGTGGATGTTCTGATGGTCTCTACCAACAAATCGATGGAGAAATTAAATGCGAAGAAACTAGCAGGCATTGAACAACTACTTGAAGCGACACAACCTGATCTATGTTTACATCCACAACATGCATCCTCTTCAAAAGCTGGACTGCGCAATGTACATGTCACTGGCATGATCCGTACTTCGGATATGCTGACTTATAAACGCGCTGAATTATATGAGATTTACCAGTTGCTGAAACAAAAGCAGCGGACAGGTGACGCGACTACCAAATCGCATTATATGGATCTTTTATTACGTATTGCAAATACCTTAGAATTAAACTAATATATTAACATCTACCAAAATGAATAAGTTTTTAATACCGTTGACCTTCATGTGTGTGCACGTGGCGCATGCGCAGGAATCCAGAGAACTGAAAGGAAAGGTTCTGGATGCGGTCACGTTAAAACCTGTCGTGGGGGCGACGGTTGTCGTTGAAAGTTCGGCAGTAGCAGAAGATATCGGTGTACCTAATCAGGTGCAGCAGTCGGCATTGGGTTCATTGACCGATGCTGCTGGAGAATTTCGCTTGAAAGTGCCTAATAATTTAAAATATGTAACGATTAGCTATGTCGGGTACCAGCGTATTCAGGTACCGGTATTTCAGGATCATAAGACAATCTTGCTTCAGCCAAGTGGTGAATCTTTGGATGAGGTGATCGTAACAGGTTATACGGATATCAAAAAACGTAAGAATACGACGGCATACAATAAAATTAATGTTGCTGATGTCAAACAAACAGGTGTCGCGTCAATCGACGAAATGTTGGCCGGTCAGGTCGCAGGCATGCAGCTGAGTAATTTTAATGGCGGACCTAACAGCGCGCCACAGATCCGTATCCGGGGTACGGTATCACTCAATGGCACACAAGACCCATTATGGGTCATCGATGGCTTACCGGTTGAAGGAGCTGAAATGCCCAAACGAATTGACAAAGACAATTTGAATAGCTTGAGTAATCTTCCGATTGCGGGTATCAATCCTGACGATATCGCCGATATTACGGTATTAAAGGATGCAGCGGCGACTTCCATCTATGGCGCGAGGGCGGCAAATGGAGTCATTGTGATTACCACAAAAAGGGGGAAATCTGGACCTGCAAAACTGCAGGTGTCAGCAAATACCTTTGTGACGCAACGTCCGGATTTCGGTAAACTCAACCTGATGGATGCCAATGAAAAAGTGGACTTTGAACTCTTGATGGCCGACCGCACCGATTTAAATTATCGTACGGATAAGGGTGCCATTATGCGTATCCTAACTAAAGCAAATGCATTGGATGCTTACCGTTCGGGTGGTTTGGCAGCCTTATCACCGGAAGTACAGCAGTCGATTAGTCAATTGCGCACGCAACAGACGGATTGGGGGAAAGAATTATACCGTCAGGCAGTCAATCAACAGTATTCGGCATCAATTTCAGGCGGTAATGAGGGACACCGCTATTATTTGTCTAGCGGTTTTTATGATGAGAAGGGAGCAACAAAAGGAGCAGATCTTCGTCGTTATTCTTTGACATTAAATAATGACTTCAATATTAACGACAGATTCAAAGCTGGAATCAATCTACTCGGATCCATATCAAATAGGCAAAATCCAATCCAGGAGGCGGATGGATTTACCAATCCAAGTAATTATATGCGTTCGGTTAATCCTTACTTGACTGTACGTGATCAATCTGGTAAATACAATTATGATCCGGATATTGAAGGCTATGAAAAAGATACCTATATTCCTTTTAATGCTATTGAAGAGCGCGAGAATACCAAGTATTCCTTAACGAATAAAGCGCTGAAAGCGATTGGTTACCTGGAATATACTATTGTTCCACAATTGTCTTTACGCTCCGAATTTGGTCTGCAGTTTGATGAAAACAGTACAGAAAAATTTGCCGATCAGGAAAGCTATAATACCCGAAAATTGCGTGCTGCTACACGGTATTATGATGCTGTTAGTAAAACGAACAAGTATTTCCTGCCAACTGGAGGTAAGATCGAAAATGACTATAATAGTATTTTCCAATATAACTGGAAAACTTACTTAAAGTACAATAAAACCTGGAACGACAGACATGAGCTGGAACTGATGGGAGGAACAGAGTTGCGGCGTAGTACGAATAAAATGGTTTCAACCAAAGGCTTTGGCTATAATCCAGCAACTTTGACTACACAAAGTATTGTTTTTCCAAATAGTAATTATCAAGAAGATCGACGATTCAACCCGTATAAAAAAGGATTTATTGAAAACTCCTACGCTTCGTTCTATGGAAATGCAACTTATACATTTGATCGGAAATACAACGTCAATGGTAGCATTCGCTATGATGGTTCAAATATGTTTGGTGTGGATCCAAAATACCGGTTTTTACCAATTTGGTCGCTCTCGGGATCATGGAATGTGCTAGAAGAAGAGTTTATTAAAGGAAAAACGGCGCTATCGGATCTTCGTGTTCGTGCATCTTACGGTATCCAGGGGAATGTGGACCGCAATACCTATCCTTTTATTGTTGGAGAGTATAAAAATGCAACTATACTTCCAGGTTATCCCGAAGGTTCTGTGGTGGTTGGTATGCCTGCCAATGATAAATTGCGATGGGAACGCACACAATCCTATAATGCTGGAATTGATCTGGGGCTGTGGAAAAATAGGCTGAACATTACTGTTGATTATTATAACAGGAAAAGTTCCGACCTAATTGGCTTCAGCGCATTGCCTCTGGAAAATGGATTCAAAAATGTGCAGGTTAACTGGGCTTCAGCACGTAACCAAGGTGTAGAATTGACGATTTCAAGCCGTCAGATTCAGTCAGATAAGTTTTCTTGGTCAACGGACTTCAATATTGCACATAACGACAATAAGTTACTGAAGGTTATAAATGATCCGAAGGCTTATGCACCGGAGGCACAAGAAGGCCGTCCAATGAATGGTCTGTACGTATTGGAAACAGCAGGTTTGGATAAAGACGGTGTGATGCAATTCAGAAATCAGGATGGATCCGTTTCGAGCTTTGAGCAGTTTTTTGGATTATACGATCCATGGGCGGAGTTTTTGCCAGGTTATATTTCGCAAACCGACATGACAGCTGCAGAATATCGTTCTAAATTTAAGTACAAAGGCAGTAAAGATCCGAAGTTTATCGGTGGTATGACTAATCGTTTCCGTTATGCTAATTTTGATTTGGCAATTTCTGCTGTTTTCAATTTGGAGCGCTGGGTAAGTCGAACACCGACTTATAATCCTGGTAAGGTAGATCGTGGGCAGAATTACACCAAGGATCTGTTGATGGCTTTACAGGGCAACAACACTTTACCAGCATTGGGAAGTATAAACTCTGAATTAAGCGATCGATGGATGGCGTTTGGTTGGATGGAAAGCAACGACCCAATCAATTCTTTCAGCCAGTATGATATTTGGGCTAAGAAAATGAGCTATGTGCGCATTAATAGTATTCGTTTGGGATATACTTTACCAGCTGCAATAAGTAAAAAAATTGGTGCGAGCAACTTGCGTGTGAATGTAGAAGGGCGTAACCTTTTTGTTTTCGGAGCGAATTATGAAGGATATTTTGACCCAGAAACTTATGGTAACTATTATGCACAGCCGATCAGCAAATCGTTTGCCTTTGGTCTGTCAGCAAGTTTTTAATTCTTTTAATTGATTTATAAAATGAAAAAGATAATTTATTTTGGAATGATCATGACAGCGAGTGCATTGACATCCTGCAATAAATATTTAGATATACAACCGGTTGGAACAGTTATTCCTGCCACGGAAAGCGATTTTAGGGGATTAATGACAAGTAGCTACGTAGGTTTTCCTGCACATAAGTCTTATTTGTCCCTGCGTACAGATGAACTGCTTATAGATGAGAGTTCTACAGATGCCTCTAGTATTAAGGATGTCTACCTGTGGAACGATCAAAATCCTGATCCCGCAACAATTGCTTATCCTTATTTGGCATTTTACAATAGTATTTTTTACAGCAACCAGGTCATCAGTACAATTGATGAGAAATTAGGAAGTAATGCCACGGTAGATCAGATTAAAGGCGAAGCCTACCTGATGCGTGCCTATGCTCATTTTGAGTTGTTAAATCTTTACAGCGAGGTCTATTCAGCGAGCAATGCAGGGCTTCGGGGTGTTCCTTTATCGACCAAGATTGACCTGGAACAACGTTTTGTTCCCGCGACCATTGGAGAATCCTATGTACAGATCCTAGCTGACATGGAAAAAGGGACAGCTTTACTGACTGTGGATGATCAGGCAAAAGGTGTTAATTATCGCTTTAGCAAACGCGCTGCTTTTGCCATGGCCTCACGCGTGCATTTATACCGCGGTGAGTGGCAGGAAGCAATTGATGCCGCTAAAAAATCTTTGGCTATAAATGATAAATTGGTTGATTTAAATGTTGCTGGAAGTCAACTTCCGAACGATTTTGAATCGGTAGAGATGATTATGGCTTTGGAAAAAGTATCTGTTCCTGGCGTACGTACAAGTTCCTTTATTTCACCGACCTTGTTAGACAGTTATTCTGCAGGCGATTTAAGAAAAGGCCGTTACTTCCAAAAAAGTGGTGGTGATTATGTATCTCTCAAAGGCGGTGAAAATCGCTTTAACGTGAGTTTTAGAAATGCTGATCTTTATTTGACGATGGCGGAATGTTATGTTCGTCTGGGAAATACAGCAGAGGCATTAAAATATCTGTCTGCTTTAAAGAAAAATAGATTCACAGCAGATGTATATGCCAAAGAAACTAAGGCTGACGCAGGTTTGTCAACAGTACAGTTACTGGATGCGGTTATGCTGGAGCGCAAGCGTGAACTGGCGTTGGAGGGACTACGTTGGTATGATCTAAAACGGACGACAAGACCGACGATTACCCATAGTAGCTTCGGTAGAACGGTAACCCTACAGCAGAATGATCCGCGTTATGTGATTCGCTATCCACAGGAAGCCATCAACAATAATCCCGATCTGTTGAAATAATCGATTTTTTTAAATCCTATATATATTAATCCATTTTCTTTTTAAGGAAATGGATTTTTTATTACATTCAACCCATGGGATGGAAAATACTGATAGTCGAAGACGAAGATTGGGCTTTTGTAGGTTTAAAGGAAATGCTGACAACGCTATACGGCGAAACTGTATTGAATTTTTCCAATGCAAAAGAGATTCAGGAGGCTGTGGTAGCGATCAATAAGCAGCATTTTGATCTGATTTTCATGGATATCCACCTCATGGATGGACTGAGCTTTGAGATTTTCAAGCAGGTGACTATCGATGTTCCTCTTATTTTTACAACCGCTTACGAACAATATGCCTTGGAGGCTTATCAAAACAAGGGTTATGCTTATTTGTTAAAACCATTTGACAGCGATGAGCTGGCACAGGTAATGAATCGTATCGAACCGCTACTACCCAAAGTCGAACCTCGGCTTAAACAACGTTTTCTAGTGAAATATGGCAATTTTTTAAAATCGCTTGCCATTGCTGATATTGCTTATTTTATGGCCGAAGACAAAGAATTGTACGCGGTCGAAAAAGATTCCGGCATCGCTTATATTATTGAAGATACCATCACCCATCTGGTCACACAGGTAGACCCAATGGTCTTTTTCCAGATCAATCGAAAATTTCTCGTTCGGATCGATGCGATCCAGTCCATGTTGAAGATTAGCAGAAATCGGATCAAGTTAGAATTAATACCAGCAACCCCCGAAGGTATTGTCGTCATTGTCAGCGAAGAACGCTCCCCAAATTTTCAAAGATGGCTTGATCAATAGTAGTAAGTTAGCTAACTAAATAATTCATTTTCTAAGATTCTCTTAAATTAAATAGCTTTTTAATAGTGTTTTTCTGTTTTTTTAATAAAATCTAGTAATTCAATAGATTTTGTTATATATTTGCGTTCAAATAAAATCTATTGAATATGTAGTTTTTATTTAAGCAAAAGGTTATCACGCTTTTTGTATTTAATCACACTTAACTTATTTATTAAAGCATCCTTTATATGTACGCAAAATTTAAATACATTCCTATTGCTGCGATAGCATTGTCTGGTGTCAATATGAACCGGCTCTATGCTCAGCAGCGGGCTATACAGGGGAAAGTTGTTGATGCCAATACCCGACAGGCACTCCCTGGTGTAAATGTCCGGATTTCCGGCCAAAATCAAGGGACCCTAACGAATGCAACAGGTGAATTTACACTTAATGTGACTGGTGATGCACTACCTCAGTTGGAATTTTCCTTTGTGGGGTATGAATCTCAACGGGTAAAACCTAGCGGCACAAACCTGACTTTATTGTTAAAACCATCAAGTACAGATTTGGAAGAGGTCGTTGTGGTTGCTTATGGTACTGCTAAGCGTACGAGTATTACGGGCTCGGTAAGTACAGTAAGCAGCAAAGCGATTGAAAATAGACAAGTATCAAATATTACCAAAGCATTGGAAGGTCAGGTTCCGGGCTTGCAGTCCGTTGCCTCTTCAGGACAGCCGGGGACAGAGGCAGCCATCCGCATTAGAGGCATTGGGTCGATTAACGCATCTAGTGCACCTTTGATCGTATTGGATGGAAGTCCTTACGCTGGTGATATAAACTCCATCAATCCGAATGATATCCAGTCCATCTCTGTCTTAAAAGATGCGGCGTCTAGTGCACTTTATGGTTCCAGAGGAGCAAATGGAGTGATTATTATTACGACAAAGTCGGGCGTGACCTCGGACAATACCAAGATTAATCTCAATTTTACGCAGGGGTATTCAACACGGGCGGTCCGTGACTATGATCAGGTGTCTACAGATGAATATTTCCAGCTTTATTGGGAGGCCCTCAGGAATAAAAACTTGTCGAATGGATTGACAGCAGAGCAAGCTGCTTCAAATGCAAGTAAAACAGTTTTGACAGATTTAAATATCAACCCTTACGGAAGTCAATACCCACAGCCGGTCGGAGTAGATGGTAAATTGGTAGCCGGAGCGAAAACGCTTTGGAATGATCCATGGACGGATGTACTACAACGTACAGGAGTACGTACGCAGGCGGATCTTGGATTTAGTGGTGGTAGTGCAAAAAGTACATATTACATTTCAGGAGGTTATCTCAATGACCAAGGAATTGCTATTGAATCAGGTTTTAAACGCTATAATCTGCGTGCGAATATTGATAGCAAAGTCAAATCCTGGTTAAATGTCGGACTAAATATTGGCGGTAGCAGTACACAACAAAAATATCCGCAGTCTGAAGACAGTAATACGGCTAACATCATCAATTTCACAAGATTAGTCCCTTCTTTTTATCCGTACTATGAGCGGAATGCGGATGGCTCATATGTCCTTGATGGAGCGGGAAATAAAATTTACGATTTTGGAGAATATCGTCCTAGTGGTGCGACTCCACGTAATAATCTGGCTGCATCTCTTCCTTTGGATAGAAATGATATCCGTCGGGAAAATCTATCCGCCCGAACGTATCTGGAAGTGTTGTTTTCCAAAAATTTGAAATTTAAGTCGACGTATAGTGTTGATTACCTCAATGGGAATACGCACGACTATACTAATCCATTGTTGGGCGATGGTGTCAACACCGGAGGTTATGTATATCGCTCAAATGTACGTACTGTCGCACAGACCTGGAATAACTTACTGACTTACGAAAGGCAGTTTGGTTTACATTCCCTCAATGTGCTGGCCGGACAGGAATACTATGATTTTAACAGCAGTAATATAAATGGTAGCAGACAGCAGTTTGTACTTCCTTACTTTGATGAGCCGGCTGCTGCATCACAGCTCAATAATTTTACAGGATCTAGTGTTGATTATAGATTGTTGAGTTTTTTGGGAAGAGCGGAGTATAACTATGATAACAAGTATTATTTTTCGACTTCGCTACGGACCGACGGATCATCCCGTTTTTCTCCGGATAAACGATGGGGGACATTCTGGTCTGTAGGTGGCTCCTGGAAGCTGAAACAAGAAGAGTTTTTGAAGGATAACACAACGTTGAATCAGCTGACTGTAAGAGCAAGTTATGGTGGGCAGGGAAATGATAATCTGGGAACCTACTATGCTTATAAAGGACTTTATACTATTGCCAACAGCTTGGGTAAGGGCGGTACCTATACCGGTAGGTTAGCTACTCCTGACCTAAAATGGGAGTCGAATCTGAACTTGAATGTTGGGGTTGATGTATCCGCCTTTGAGAATCGGGTGTCGTTAAGTGTAGAGTATTTTAACCGCAGAAGTAAGGATTTGCTATTTACAATGCCAATGGCTTATTCGACTGGTTATACAGGTTACGATGCTAATATTGGCGCGTTGAAAAATACAGGTGTTGATGTCGATATTCGTACAGTACCTGTTCAGAACGACAATTTTAAATGGAATTTGGATGTCAATCTTTCGCATTATAAAAACAAGATTACAGCATTGCCCAAAGACAATAAACCCATCATCACCGGTAATAAATTGCTGCGTGTGGGTGGAAGCATCTATGATTTCTATTTGCCGGAATGGGCGGGTGTAAATCCTGAAAATGGTTTACCACAGTGGTATACCGCAGATAATGACGGCAATAAAACCGGAGAAAAAACATCAGAATACAGTAAGGCCGGTAATTTCATTGCAGGCACTTCACTACCGGATCTTGTCGGTGGGATTCAAAATAGTTTCACCTACAAAAATTTTGATTTGTCTGCTCTGTTGAGTTTTAGTTTGGGTGGAAAGATATTGGATAACGATTACATTCAGCTTATGCATAGCGGCAATAATCCAGGACGTGCTTGGTCCAAGGAAATCCTCGAGCGCTGGACACCTGAAAATACGCAAGCGGATGTGCCGAAGTTGACTACCGACAATCTGAATTGGACTTCAGCCTCTACGCGTTTTCTTTATAGTGGTACATATGCTCGGCTTAAAAATGTGAGTTTGGGCTATAGACTGCCGTCTGATTTATTGAAACGAATTGGGGTAGAAAAACTTCGCGTCTTTGCAACTGCCGAAAACTTATTGACATTTTATGGGCATCAGGGAATGGATCCAGAGCAGACGGTAAATGGAGCGACCTATTTCCGTTATCCGGCAATGCGAACAATATCTGGTGGTATTCAGCTTGTTTTTTAAGGCTGTATTGTTAATCTGAGAATTTAAATGAAAATCATGAAATTAAAAATTATATATATTGTATTGGCGCTTTCCCTGGTAAACGCATCGTGTAAAGATGCGCTTGAGCTGGATCCGACGACTTCGGTACCGGAAGGTGAAGTGTTTAAAAATACCGACAATGTTGCTACTGTGATCAATGGTACCTGGAAGTACTTAAATGATACCTACTTTACTTACGCTAATCCCGGCTATACGGCAGTAATGCGTACAAGTGATGCGATGGGCAGTGATGTGGCGGTAACAACTAAATATGGCTATCGCGATGCTTATGCCTTTACGGAATTAACAAATAATCGATCAAATCGTGTCAATTCTTTTTGGATTATGCTTTATAAGGTGATTGATAACATGAACAATGTCATTGCAAAGGTAGATGGTGCTGAAGGATCTGCCGAAGCTAAAAATGTCTTGAAAGGAAGAGCTAAAGCACTACGCGCCTTTTCGTATTTAAATCTGGCAACGTTTTACCAGTTTAGCTACCTAAAGGATAAAAATGCGAAATCGGTACCGATTTATACCGAGCCCAGTACATTGTCGACTGAAGGAAAATCAAGATCAACCCAGGCAGAGGTGTATGAATTGATTTTGAAAGATCTCAAAGACAGTGAAGGACTGTTGGTTTCTGCAGGCAGAAGTGATAAATATGAGATCAATGCAGAGGTTGTCTATGGTTTGCTTGCCAGAACCTATTTGCAGGTGGGGGAATGGAAGCTAGCGGCGGAATATGCTGAAAAAGCAGCGAAAAGCTATGATTTAATGAATGCTTCAGATTATCAGGCTGGTTTCAATGATCTTGGAAATAAAGAGTGGATTTGGGGACATCAGCAAACAAATGAGCAGAACGTCGCAAGTTATACATTTCATTATCTAGATGTATCATCGGCAGGTTCTTATTACTATAGCTTTATGGCTGATCCCTATTTTAAAGATTTATTCGATACCAGTGATGTGCGTTACGCCTTATTTGAATGGGATAATCTGCCGGGTCGGGAAGGATTTCTACGATATAAGAAGTTTAAATTTAAATCAAATCTGATCGGTGACATTGTATATATGCGTGCTTCGGAGATGGTTTTGATTGCTGCCGAGGGTTACGCCCGGGCCGGTGAAAAAGATAAAGCAGTAGCAGCCTTGAATAAGCTACGTATAGCCAGGAATGCAAAGCTGTTTTTGGGAAATGATACGGATCAATTAATTTCAGCGATCCTGATTGAACGACGTAAGGAGCTTTGGGGCGAAGGATTTGCATTGTCAGATATCCTGAGGACGCAAGGAAAGGTGGCACGGAAATCATATGTTGACGGAGAAGGTAAACCAATTCAAGTGGAGATTGTTGGCGCTGATGGTAAACCTAAGCTGGTAAATGGTCAGGGACATCGTGTCATTAAATTCCCTAATGGTTCTGATTTCGTGGCAAACAGTCCATACTATCTATTCTCCATTCCTTATGAAGAAACGGTTCGGAATCCGAATCTTTAGTATATTGATTGTTGATTTGTTATAAAAGAAATCCGGTGCACACTGTGTACTGGATTTTCTTTTTATAGGATTATGTGTTTCTCCTGCCTGTTTACTGGTTATTCTCGCATGTGGTCAGTATAAGGATGTCTGGCTAACATTGACTTTTCCACATTATGTTAATAACGCTGTTGAAAACCTGTTTAAAAGAAAAGTTAGGTTATTAACAGTACTTATCCACATTATGTTGATAACCTTTTCTTTTTCTTTTTGCTTTTGTTTAGCCAGATCACATAACCTGTGATGGGCAGCGATGCACAAAAAAGACTGACGATAAAAGCGATTATTTTTGTCCCCATGCCGGCGATACCGCCTGTATGAATATCATAGTTAAGGGCGCCCAATTTATCACCATAATGTAGCTTTTCGCTAGACTTGATTTCTCGTAGGTTATTGTCTTTTCTGTCAAAATAAAGCCAGTCAAATGTACCGCTTCGTTTTTCATCATGCCGCACCTGGATGTCCATTTCTGTTTCGGTTTGTTTTTTCAGTCGGATGGACATCATTTCAGCATCTGGGTAATTTGTCAAAGCATATCGAAGCGCGTTGTCTTGAAACTTTTTTTCTACAGCAGGCAATGGTATCGGCGAGACGATCGTGGCGCCCCCTGGCAGAGGCTGCAATAAATTGAATGTAGCGATATATGTCTTTTTGAAACCTGGAAAGGCAAAAGCAAGCCCTGTAATGGCAAAAATCAATCCGATCAATAAACTGTAAAAGCCGATGACGTTGTGAAGGTCATGATTCAGTCGCTTCCATTTAACTTTAGTGTCTAACCAAAAACTTCTTTTGAGATTCTTACCCTTCCATTTCTTAGGCCACCAAAGTACGATTCCGCTTAGTAAGATCAGCGCGAAAATTGCCGTGGACCAGGCGACAATCGGGTGACCATACTTTTTACCCAAAAGGAGATTTAGGTGAAGCTGAAGTGCCAGCTGAAAGAATTCTGTTTTTGAGTTTTCTATCTGTTGTACCTGCCCAGTATAGGGGTTGATAAATACCCGTTTGTAGTAGCGGTAATAATTCCAGTGGCCAAAAGCTTTTTCATCTGTTTTTATGGCGCGGAATACCCAGGTACGGCCTTGAGCAGGGTAGAGGTCGACCCGTGTAATCTTTTGTCCCTTTTCTAGGCTTTTCTGGGCATTGGAAATAAGTGTACTTAGTGGTAGCGGAACTGCTGAGTAGCTGGTTTCGGCTATAAAATACTTTTCAGGATAAGCCCAGAGTTTGAGCTCATCCTGAAAGGTGTATATGCAGCCTGTCAGGCTTAGGATGAAGACCACGAAACCGGTAATGATACCCAGCCATTTATGCAACCAAAGGATGACAGATTTTAGCATGTTAAAATTTGTAATTGATATTAAATGAAGCCAGCATACCTTGTCCTTTTACATATTCTTCATTCAAGGCACGGTATTGACTGACAACAGGGTAATAGTTTTTGTTGAATAAGTTTTCTACTCCCATACCGATAGACCATTGCTTGTTTATTTGGCAGTTGCCATTTAAGTTAAACAGATCAACCGTTTTAACGGGGCCTTCGCTGTTTTTGTATAAGCCTTTGTCGTTAGGAAGGAAGCGGTCCCGCGATCCTGTATGCACCCAGAAAAGCTGGAGAGTCAGCGGTTTGATCGGTGTATAATAGATGTATCCTGTCGCTTTGTCTGGTGAAATACGTGAACCATTTAAGTAGGATTTCGTACCGTCTTCTTTTTTGGATTTACCTTCCACATAAGCATAGGTACCACCGATGGTTAATTGTGGGGAAATAGTAGCGCTCAAGGCTATTTCATATCCATACACATCTTCCGGAAGACGTTGTGGCATCAGGTAACCCCCAATATCGACGAGCTCAACGCCCATTTTGGATGTACTATAGTAATAAGATGCCGAAAGTTGAAAAATGCTATAATTGCTGGAAAATCCTATTTCATAGTTATTGGTAATAATCGGATCAGTTTTTAAGCTGTCTAAATCATTGTCGGTTGCCCTTCTAACGATACGGCCGAGTTCATTAATTGCAAAACCCTGTGAGAAACTAATAAATGGATTAAAGATTGCGTATTTATTGTAACGCAAACCTGCATTGAAGGTTGCTCCTTTGTAAGGGATCTTACCACCTTTTACAGCAATACTTCCTTCGTTATTGGGACCTGTGGCAATGGTATTGAAATCTTTGATTTTAACTGTTGCATTTTCATAGCGTACACCACCTTTAAAGATTAAGTTTTCTAGGAAGTCAATTTTCACCTGGGCGTATGGAGCAACGTTTAACATATTCATATAGGGAATATAGACCCTGCCGTCGGTCAGATTTTGATCGGTTACATCATTAAGTAAATCTACACCATAGGTGATATCTGCATTCGAACCCAATACCTGAAAAGGTGTATTTAGGTTAACGCGTAGGCCTTTTTTCTCCGAATTGATTTGTGTTTGTCCCGGGCCATACCATGCTGAAGCTTTCTCAACATAACGATTCATGGATCGAAATGTATTGTAGTATGCAGAAGCAGTTAAAGATGACGAGGCGAATAGATTACTTTTAGTATAAGTCAACATGGCATTGTGGTTGTACGGAGTTCCAGCAGGTTTACCTGGATCTTCGCCTTTCACGCCTATCGTTGGAGTTTGACCATAGACACCTGTTTGACTGATGTATCTGTTGTGTTGGTTACTTCTGTAGAAGTTGTATACAGCCGTAATATTGGAGCTACTATCGATACGGTATCCAGCCTTTAAAAATGCATTGTATTGATAGGTGTTCGAAAGACCGTCTGTCTGACCAAGTGGAACTCCGTCGCCATCGCGCTGTAGGCCAACATAATCGGCCGAACCGCTGACAGTATAATTCCATCTGTTTTTTTGTCCGTATAATGTCTGTCCTATGCGATATCCCATGGTGCCGGCGCTATGTACGGGATTAAATGTTGTTCGCAGGCTGGTAATTCCCTGGATAGGTGCAGCGTCTTTTGAAGGATTGCGTGTAATGTAATTGATAATACCGCCTGCAGATCCATTTCCATATATTGATGTGGCACCTTTGATAACTTCAACCCGCTCAATAACACTCGGGTCAATGGTCCGAAGATCACGTTGTCCATTCATCAAAGGCGTAGATTGCGGAATTCCATCGATCAAAACCAATACGGACCTTCCTCGGAGTGTCTGCCCCGAATTGGTCGCTTTATTGGTCGAGGTTCCCAGACCAGGAATCGTATTACCCAAAATAGTAGAAAGGTTGGTGCTAATTTGACTCTGAGCTTCGATTTCCTTTGTTGTTAAGATCGAAACAGATGAGGGAACGGTTGAGATACTCTCTGGTTTACGCCCAGCAGTCACAATAATTTCGTCTAATACCTGGGTGGAATTTAGCTGAAATAATAATGGCCGTTGAACCGTATCTAAATTAACCATTTTTTCAACGGTTGAAAAACCGGTATAAGAAACGCGCAATTGAATTGGATTGCTTGAAGGTCTTTTGGCAAAAGTGAATTGTCCCAATTGATTGGAATAGCCAGCACTTTTTCCGTCAATTTTGATATTGGCTTGGCTTAAAGGTTTGTTATCCCTGTCTTTTACGATTATGGATAGTTCTTGCGCATGAAGTTGTGCGCTTAAAAACAAAAGGATTCCACTGCTGAACATCATATAGCGTGTTCTGTTTTTCATGGTAATTTATTTAGATCAAATATAAATTAATGCGCAAATATAGGTTATTTTATATTTGTCTTAACATATATCTCCTATTTTTTTTGATTTTTTTTTAGTTGTTATTCTGTGATTTTCAGACTGATTTGGTATATTATTTAGCTACTGGCTGCTATAAAATTAGCTTAGGTGTTTTTACCGATCGGGGAGTATGATCCGATGGATTGGCTGTTTACATGAATTGAACACCCTGTTAAAGATTTATTGATCTTGGATCGTTAATTTAGTCCTATATTTTTGATAATTTAGATTGATCAACTCGTCCCTAATGATAAATTAATGAAAAGAACATTTTTATTCCTTTTTGTATGCTCATGCTCAGTCGTCTTTGGGCAAAAAATCCATTCCTTACAATTTGAATCTCCTCAGGCGATGCGCGATTATTTTACGTATTCTGTAGAAAAAAAGATGGTGAGTGGCCATCGGGGAACAATTGAGGCGGGACTTCCTGAGAATTCGATTGCGGGATTTGAGGCTGTATTGCAAAAGACGCCGGCTATTTTTGAGATCGACCCGCGTTACACCAAGGATAGTGTTGCTATCTTGATGCATGATGCGACATTGGATCGGACCACAAATGGAAAAGGAAAAGTATCAGACTATACTTGGGATGAATTGCGCAAGCTGAAATTAAAGGATCAGGCAGGAAATATTACCCGATATGGTATTAACACTCTTGATGAAGTCATTCAATGGGCAAAAGGTAAAACTATTCTGAATCTTGACAAGAAAGACCTACCGCTGGCAGCTACCGCAGCAATACTGAAAAAGTATCATGCTTACAGTTGGGTGTGGGTTACGGTACATGATGTTGAGCAGGCGAGCTATTATTTGGGGCAAAGCCCTGAACAGTATATGTCTATGCATATTAAAGATCAGGCTGCTTTAGAAAAATTTAAAGCCTCTGGCTTACCCTATGACCGTATGATTGTTTATATCGGGCCAGAACTAAAGAATGCCAATCAGGCGATGTATCAATTTTTCAACAGTAAGGGTGTGATGTGTATGATTTCAGCGGCACCTACTTACGATAAATTGAAGACAAGAGCAGAACGTGCTGAAAAATATAAAGCGGTATTTGCAGAAGGAGCCTCAATTCTCGAGTCCGATCTTCCCATGGAAGTAGGCGAAGTCATCGATTCGCTTTGACGGATGAGTGTCAATCCAAATCAATATTATTACCTATAAATGTTAGATATTTAGGTGATTCATCTTCGAAAATGTCTCTTCCTTCCATCATATAAGCACGGAGAAGATATTCCTGGGCAAGCTCACTATTATTGTCTTCGAGGTAACATTGTCCCAGACGCAGCATGATAAAAGGATTTTCGTATGCATTCTCGATAATATTGTGTTTTGCCTTTTCAAAATGGGAAAGTGCATTCGTAAAATCGTCCAGCAAGAAATAGGCGTCTCCTATAGAGGCTTCGAGCCAAAGACTTTCAGCGTGAACATTCTGTGGACTAGGGACTAGATCCAATGCTTCGGTCCACACCCGGATTGCTTCTTGATAGTTGCCTTCATCACATTGGATGTTTCCTTCTTCGCTGAGTTGGTCTATTCTGTCTAATGTTTGATCATCCATGACATATTATTCTTTAGAGTGCCCTACTAAGATAAGAAAACTATAGAACAAAAAAGCGGAAAAACATACTTCTTCCGCTCTTTGATATAATTTTTATCGGTGTTTTACTCAACATCAAACCACAGTTTGGTTAACAACGTATTACTGCCCTGGCGTGCGATGGCTTCTTGGTAACTTGCTCCGTTAAGTGATTGTTCTGTGCCGGGATATAAAAAACGCAATGGAATTTTTCCGCTTAAAGCCCCTGCTTTGGCAGCTGTTAATTGTGGGTAATCTAATCGACGCCATTCAGCAAAGGCTTCAAGCCCCTGTCCATATAAGGCGATCCATTTTTGTTCTCCAATCGATTTTTTGTATGCTTTGGAGTCGAATTTAACAGATGCTTGATTGAGGTAGTTAACAATTAGCTCATTACCGATTTTATATTGCTCCAAAGAGGCGCGGATTGCCTGCTGGTAATAGATTTCGGCATCGCCTGTAATAAATCCTCGGCTTACCGCCTCAGACAGCCCAAAAAGTGTTTCCGAATAACTTAAGATTACTGCTGGAGCATGTGGGTCTCTAAAATAAATACCGGGTCTTGAGGTACGTGCGAAACCTAAATTACTTGCATCACTCGCTGTTAAACCATTTGGTACCCCAATATATTTTTCTGGTGTAGAGGTAGTGGTCGTATCTGCATAAATGCCCAATCGGGGGTCGTTCAATGATCGTAGTTTGTCTATTATTGTTTTACTGACCCTATAGTCCTCTCTTGCTTCGAAAGAGGCACTGACAGGATTACGATATGGTGCATCGCGATATACGAGTAGTGCATTGTCTGTATTTGAGGTGAAATATCCGCTTCCTTCTGCTGCGATCTCTTGTAATGTTGTTTTGGAAAGATTTGGTAATCGATCAGCAATACGTAAGGCTATGCGTAGACGCAAGGCATTCGTAAAACGTTTCCATTGCGCAATGTTACCATTATAGATGATGTCTCCCTCAATGTTCTTTCCACTGGTACTCAATAAAGTCTGAGCATTTTTGAGATCGTTCAATAAGCCAGTGTATACTTTTTCCTGTGTATCGTAATGGGGTGTTAAGTAGAGGTCAATATTTCCCGCTTCAGTATAAGGGATTTCACCGTAGGCATCCGTAAGTAAGGTAAATACCCACGATTGTAAAACAATTGCCACACCTTTATAATTGTTGTTGTCCGTGTTTGCTGCCAGTTTCTGAATTATTTTCAATTGGCTAATGCTTTTCGAATACCACGTAGACCAGCCTTCGTTAAAATCATTGTTTGTAAAAATGTAACGGTCAGGGTCAGTATACTGGATTCTAGCCCAATGTTGGACAAACAAGAGG
The DNA here is from genome assembly GCA_022712315.1 of Sphingobacterium sp. Lineage (GTDB taxonomy): Bacteria > Bacteroidota > Bacteroidia > Sphingobacteriales > Sphingobacteriaceae > Sphingobacterium. The sequence continues at coordinate 36,631 of JALAGS010000155.1, forward strand.
CTGGAAGCAAGGTTATTACTTATGCCCCAGTAGCTATCAGTTGTCGTCTTAATCGTACTAGTTAGCAGATAGGCTGGTTGAGGAGTTTCTGCTTCATTCTGATTTTGGTTTACTTTTGCCAACTCATCTTTACAGGACGTAGTTAGGCCCAGTAAGAGAAAAAGTCCTGCTATATGTTTGCTATTTATTTTCATTTTTGAATCGTTATTTGTTTATCAATTATCTGATGTCAATAGTATTTACACTCATCTTCCTAAAACTTCAGGTTTAAATTGAACCCAAAGCTTCTTGTTGTAGGTAACTGCAAGCTTTCTAAGCCTTGTGCATTGCCCGTATTGAAGGCTGTCTCTGGATCAATATTGGGTGCATTCTTATGGATAATCCACAGGTTTCGAGCTACTAAAGAGAATGAAGCTCCCTGAAAGCCGATTTTGGAAATCCAGTGATTTGGCAATTGGTAACCTAGTTTCACTTCGCGCAATTTAACATAAGATGCATCGAATACATTTGCTTCATTGGTTCTATATAGCGTTTTATAATATTGTTGTGCCGATACAACTTTCGTATTTTCAGAACCGTCTGCATTTACGCCATCTACGATAATACCATCCTCATATGTTGTCCCGTTAACTGTATAGCTCAGTCCACCATGTTCAGCATCTCTTCCAGGGAGAGTAGAAGCCAATACTCCAGTTCCTCTACCGGTCGCGTTCGTCCCCGAGTAGAGTTTGCCCCCATGCTTGATGTCTATCAAAAAGCTTAAATCAAAGTTTTTGTAACGGAATTGATTTGTAATACCGCCTAACCAGTCTGGTGTAAATTTGCCAAAATAGTGATTCACTGGGTCAGTGGCAGGCGTTCCGTCGGCATTTACGATAAGGCGCCCCGCTTCATTCCGTAAGAAGCCAGTTCCGTAAAGAGTTCCATAGGGTTTTCCGACTGCGGCCAAGACTTGCACGGTTCCTGATGATCCGATGGTATAACTTTGTAATAATCCGGCGTCGTCTAATTCTACAACTTTACTTTTATTTGTTGCAAAGTTGACATTGATGTCCCATTGGAAATCCTCTTTTTTTAGCGGAGTGACACCAAGTTGAATTTCAAGCCCCTTGTTGTTGATCTTTCCGGCATTGACAAGTTGTTTTTTATAGCCTGTAGAAGGACTCACGTCTACACTCAGGATCTGGTTGATACTATTGATATCATATACACTTAAGTCTAAACGCACTCTATTTTTTAGAAAAGCCAGTTCGGTACCTAGTTCAGTTGACGTTGTTGTTTCGGGTTTTAGATCTGGATTTTTCTTGATGTCATTGACAGATAGCTGTGGGCTATTTCCATAGGGCGCACTAAAAAGATAAGAATCAATTAGGTTAAACGGATCGGTGTCTTTACCTACTTTGGACCAACCCCCACGTAATTTCCAAAAGGAAAGTACATCACTTTTGATGGAAAAGGCATCTGTCAGTACGATACTTGCGTTTGCCGATGGATAGAAATAAGATAGGTTGTCAACAGGCAAGGTTGATGACCAATCGTTACGAGCAGTCAGATTCAAAAAAGCATAATTTTTGTATCCTAATTGTGCCGATGAAAAAATACTATACGCCTTCAATGGGCTATATTCACCAGTTGAAATCAAAGCATCTCTAGAGTTTGCCAATGTATACACGTCAGGGACAGCTAAGCGGGGAGCCTTTTGGTTATTGCGTTGCCTCGATTGGTTACGTATATTACCTCCGGCCAATATATCCAGGGTAAAGTCTGTTGAAATTGGTCTATTGTAATTTAATGTAAATTCTGTATTATTCTCGTTTACTGTATAAGCATCTTCTTCATAGGAACCGTAGGGTGTACCATTGGTGCCATAGGCAATTCGTATTTTACGTCGATCGGTGTAATAATCATTACCAGTACGGAAGTTTGCTGTCAAAAACTCATTAATCTTGTAGTTCAAACCAACATTTCCAAAAATTCGGTCGCGTTGTTGCTGTACGGTGTTTTCTTCTGCGATGAAGTATGGATTGCTATAATAACTGTTGTTCCAATTGACTAGATTACCATTTTCATCCCGATAATTTTTTAGACGTGAAACATCGACCTGTCTTCCAAACCAAGTAAATTGGAGCATATAACCGTTCGAGCGGAAACCTCCTACACCTGGTAAATTACCTGAATTTGTACGCACATAATTTGCATTTGCCGTAAGCGTCAGATCTTCCGTGATTTTATAACGGGTGTTGATGTTGAAATTGTTTTTTTCAATGGAAGAATTTGGGATAACTCCTGTTTGATTACTATTGTTATAGGAAAAACGGTAGTCAATCTTTTCTGTAGCATCGGCAATTGATACTCCATTGTTTAATGTTCTGCCAGTTCCGAAGAAACTCCGTACATTATCTGGATGGGGTAAAAAAGGTACTGCTTCTCCTTTTGAATAGAACTGCGGAATTAATCGACCATCCATTTTGGGGCCCCAGCTTTCATCAACACCATCATTAATGCCACCGCCCTTTCCATCTACATAGCTGAATTTTCCATCGGCACCTTGTCCAAATACATTTTGATAATCGGGCAGAACCGCAATTCGTTCTATCGTGTTATTTGAATTGATGTTTATCCCTAATCCTTTACGTTTTTTTCCTGATTTCGTCGTGATCAAAATCACACCAGCAGCGGCTCTTGAACCATATAAGGCAGCAGCATTCGGCCCTTTTAGTACGCTTATAGATTCGATATCTTCGCTGTTGATATCTGAAATTGCATTTGCATAGTCACGGTTACCGCTGGTACCCAATTGAGAATTATCCACAGGAGTTCCATCAATCACAAATAAAGGTTGATTGTTTCCGGCGATGGAAGTTTCTCCGCGGATAATAATTCTTGAAGAACCCATGTTCCCTTGGCTATTTGTTACCTGAACTCCGGCAACTTTTCCGGCTAAGGAGTTTACGAGATTACTTTCTTTAGCTTCAGAAAGATCTTTTCCCTTTAGTTCCTGAATAGAATATCCCAACGTCTTTTTTTCTTTCGAAATATTCAAAGCAGTGACAACAACTTCGTCCAATAAGGCTGTTGAAGGTAAAAGTTGAATTGTAGTCAGCCCCGTCGGATTGGTTTGAACAGTTTTGGAATCGAAGCCTATGTATTGAACCTGAATACTACGTGAAGTCCCTGTTGAAGGGATTTCAAATAACCCATTAGAGTCTGTCTGTACTTGTTTTTTACTGCTTGTTTCGGTAACAGTAGCCCCTTGAATAGGATTGTTGTTGTTGTCGACTACTTTTCCTTTTATAGTGGTTTGAGCGTATAGTGCGCTAGAACTAAGACAAAGCGCAGCCATTACGACAAAATTTATGTTGTTTTTTGCCATATTAAATATAATAGTGAGTTTGTTGATTGATTGGGGTTATAGGAGATATTTAAAATTTACTTGCAAAACATCCCCTTAAAGCATTCGTTTTTCAAGGATGTGATCTGTATGCTGTTTCATGTGTTAAAAAATGTTAATGCAAATATATAAAATCTACCTGATAACTATACTTTGTTTTTATGTTTTTTGTAATTTTTGAGTCAGAATGATTGAAATAGGGAAATATTAGCAGAGATTCAATAAATAATTTCGCTGTTTTTTCCAGATCGCCTCGATGATATCTTTGGAATATATTGCCTAAGGCGAATATTTATTCGGACTATGCGAATAGTAAATGACAACATGCGAATTGTAAATTCCCGTATTTCATCATCAGAATGGGCAATATTCTTGTGTGTAAATTATATCAGATTAAAACGTAGAACGTTATGATTATTTTTGGCACAAGAACCAAGGTATTAACCGGCAAATCGCAACCCGCAATCGGTAACTGTGATTATTGCGGCACTGCTCAATCGCTTTTTGCGTACAAGCAAATTAAGTATTTCCATATTTTTTGGATACCCATATTTCCCTATTCTACGCAGGTTATTACGATTTGCAATCATTGCAAAAAATTGAGCTACCAATCTGAAATTAATCCACAGACACTTCAGTCCTTATCTGCGAGAACTATCCGTAAAACATCTATCGGTTATTTTGCGGGATTAATGCTGATTGGACTTTTAGTAGCTGCTATTGCTATAGCTGGGATTTCAGGTGCAAAAAAGAAAGAAAAATACCTGAAAGATCCAAAGGTTGGCGATGTGTATGAACTTTCCTATGCAAAAGATGGAAAGACGATGCGTACACTCTATCGTATTGCCAATTTAACAGCAGATTCAGTGACCTTTGACGTTAACGATTATGAAGCGGATAGCCGAAAAGCCCTACGCAAATTGCGTGAGCAACATTCCAATAGCTATTCTGAGAAGCAAAAAGTATCACGTGCCGAATTGGAAGATATGAAAAGTAAGATAGCAAGCATTGAAAGATTGTAAAGATCATTTTATTGCTTCTTATTGCAACCTCCGTTGGTATTGCTGGTGTATTGGTTTGCTATTTCTTTGCTATTTCTCTACTGTTTCGTTGTCGTTTCTTTGCCTATCCTTTGCTGTTTCGTTACTTATTATTCGGTCTTATAGTAAACAGATAGCAACGAAAGACCAAACAGATAGCAACGCTATAGTATAGATGTTGTCGAGGAAACCGGAAGGATATATAATAAGTTTTAAACCAGCGCTCAAATTACCTCTTTGCAAAAGAAAAGGTATTGATTTAATCCCCAAGAATATGTCTTGTAGACACGGTTCGGATTTTAAATGAGCTACTTTTTTGTTTTTACAATATTAAATTTATGAATATAACCCAGCATAAAGTATTGTTTCAGTGTAAGTGAATTCCCAAAATATGTTCTATTGCCTTGACTGCCCCAATAATTTTGGGTATTCTGATTTAAGATATCAAAACCGGTCAATTTTAGCTGAGAATTATTTTTTAGAGTATAATAAACTGATGCATTTAAGATATGGTAGTTCTTTCTGCCGCTAAGCCCACTGGCCCGGTTATCCAGCGAATAAGTTGATTCCAATGAAAATCCATGGATCGGATTAATATTCAGTCCTGTACCAATTTTATGTGTTGAATAGGTTGATTCAATAAAGTCAGGATTATCTTTTACTGAATTCATATTCTTGTTCCAGGAATAGGTATATCTTGGCGATATCGTCACTAAATTTTTCCATGTGACCGAAAATTGCTGGCTAGCATTGATCCCTACATTGGTACCTTTATTATCTACATCATTGATGGAACTGTAATTTTCATAAGTATAGATGCTGTTGTTTTGCGATAGATAGAACGACCAATTTTTACTTGCTTTGAGGTTATATCTCAGGTAAGTATAGGCACTATAGTTATATTTTGAATCCGCGAGAAACATCTGGGTAGTCATCTGTCCGGTATTGTTGTCCCGCCAGGTACGGGTTCCAATGCTGTTATTGACGTAATTCATATTTCCATTTACATTAAACTGCAATTTAGCGGTATATTTATAGTAAGATATACTGACATTCTGCTTTTCAATATTGTTGAATAGGAGGGATGTCTTTCGGGTATATAAGGGATTTAAATCCATGACGAGCTGTTGAATACCGTGGAGTTCGGGAGACTCAAGATCTTTATACCAGCCAAGGTTTAGATCTTTATAGCGTATATTGATATTGGGTAGCCAATAGCCCAGTGATGATTTCTCAACCGAATTAATTTTAAGCAGATCAAAATGATTTGTCTTAACCTGATAAGCCGTTCCGAATTTTACGTTAAAGTCTTTCGTGGGCCTCCAGTAAAATATAATCCCTGTGATATAATCCTGATATTTGTAGCGGTAACTATTTTCATAGCGTGCTGCATGTACTTCACCAGTACTATCGCGGTCGACATAGACACTTTCCTGTGGTCCCTGGCGGTTAGTAATATAGGTAAAGTAATAATCAAAGTTTAGTTTTTTAATGATTTTATTATAATAGGCTGCACTAAAATATAGGTTGCTGGAATTATTCTGTGTTAGATTTTTATACGCCAAACTGGTTTGGGGCTTAGCTGCATCATAGATATTTGTATGCTGAAAAGAGCTATCGGTCTTATCATTGGTATTGATGGAAATCGTATTTCTAAACGATACAATATGGTTTTTGTTGAGCTGTTTTTCGATGTAGAAGCCATGGGAATAGCTCAGAGTATTTTCGTTATTTCCTCCTGTACCTTTAGCGTCATTTAGTTTTTTGAGATCCGTATAGGAGCGGTTCATTCCAAAGCTCGAATTTTTCTTGGAATTGATATTCAGATTTGGTGTGAATTCAAGATAGGCTGTGGTATCCATCCGATGACGGAGTAGTGTTTTGATATTGTGTCCTACTGTTTTTTCCCGTTGTTGGTAATTGGATTCTGAGTATTGTTTTTCTTGGTCGAATAAAGAGATTTGATTGCCTGTATTTTGATTTTCGGCTTTATTATATTTCAGCATATACATAATATTCAGCTTGGTTTTCTTTCCCCAGTCGTTGTTGAGGTTAAATCCCATACCAATGTCGTTGGCCTTGCCGGAATAGTTTCTGCCACCAAAATTATCAAAACCATAATTTTCGGAACGACCGAGGCCGGCTTCCTGGTTTAACTCATTGTAATCAAAACTCTGGCGGTTTATGTTATTTCCGAAACCGATTAAACTCAGCTGGAGCGTATCTTTAAATGTATTGAATAAACCGCCAGCCTCATATCTGCTCCGCGTGCCCGCACTACCGTAGAGCTTACCGAAACTTGCTCTGAGGAAATCTTTCTTAAATTTTAGATTGATCGTGATCGGCAGTTTATCTTCGTCTTCGTTATCTTTCTTTGTCTCCCCCTTATCACGGTATACCTGAACCGTTTTGATCAGGGAAGCATCTAGGTTTCGTGTAGCAATACGCACATCGCTTGAAAAGAAATCTTTGTCGTTTACCTTCACTTTGGAAACCTCTTTGCCCTGATAATAAATAGTACCGTCCATATTGACCTGTAGACCGGGTAGTTCTTTGATCAATTCCTCTACGTTGGCATTGGGACGTGTTTTGAAGAAATTTGTATTATATTCTAAGGTATCTTTATTCATCCGTACAGGCGGGACAATATTGACGACTACCTCATCAAGACTTTTGGACTCGAGCTTCAACTGGGCGAAATCATATTGTTCTCCATTTGCAATAATAAACTCTTTTCGAAAAGGATTTGCATTGACATGTGAAATAAAAAGTGTTAAAGCGGTCCCTGTGGGAATTTTGACAAATTCAAACTTGCCCTTTGTATCAGTAAGGAGATACGAAACCACTGAAGAGTCTTTTGAATTGAGAATTGTGACAGTTGCTTTTTCCAATGGTTCTACATTTTGAGAAAATACAGTCCCGAGAACTTTTCCCCTCGATTGACCTATAACTATATTTGTAGTAAGTAATAAAATTAAAAATAAGTAAACTCTCATAAATTACTGGCTTGCGTTTTGGCTGAATAATTGGTCAAAATGATTTTGTGTAAATCATTTTAATACAGTGTTAAAGAAATGGAAATTATATTATAAAAAGAAATTTATTTTTAAGACAATCGATTGCGGATTTTATTTATTGAATCTTTTAAGGGTATTTCCCCGAAGGATAGTCATTTTTATAATGAATTCATTGCCCTTAACAGAATAGATTGGAGGAGGATAGGAAGTGTGAGAGGGTATCCAATAGATCGGATACCCTCAGGACATTAATGGTCGATGTTGATTTTGTAAATTGCTTCTGCTTCTTTGTCATCAAATTGGCGCATTTGCTTGACAAGTTTCTTTTTCATTGTTTTGACAACAGCTTGGTAGCTAGGTGCATTGTATACGTTGTGGAGCTCATTGGGGTCTTTTTGAAGATCAAAGAGTTCCCAGTTTTCGATAAGTTTATAATAACGGATCAATTTGTAACGGTCGTCGCGAACACCAAAATGGGGGCTCACAGCATGTTCACCATTCTCAAAATAATGATAGAAAAGATCTTTTCTATGCTCCTCTTTGTTATTTTTTAGCACATGAACAAAGGATTCCCCTTGCATATCTTTCGGTTTTTTGATAGAAGCTAACTCCAATAGTGTGGGAGCAATATCGGCATTGACAATTTTAGCATCGATGGTAGCGTTTGCACGTAATAAAACTGGGTACCGCATGAGCATTGGCGTACGAAAAGATTCCTCATACATCCAGCGCTTATCGAACCAGCCATGTTCACCCATATAAAAACCTTGATCTGAAAGATAGATCACAATCGTATTTTCAGTGAGGGATTTTTGATCTAAATAATCCAATACCTTCCCGATATTTCGGTCCATTGATTGAGCCGTATTGAGATAATCAATCATGTATCGTTTGAATTTCCACTCGGCGAGTTGTTTTCCGGTTAAGTTGCCCTGTTTTAGTTGTTCATAAATGGGACCATAATAAGCAATGTAGCTATCTTTTTGAGCTTGGTCCATCCGCTTGAAGTTACCGTCGGCCATCATGTCTTCCAAGGAATTGAACATTTTGAGATCGTAGCCCATTTTCATGTCCCTATCGATGGACATTTCCTGTAATGCGGCAGCCGGTCTACTTTGGTAATTGTCGTAGAAAGTAGCTGGCAAGGTGAAGTTTACGGTGTCGTAGGTGCCGAAATCCTTTGGATCTGGCATCCAGGTACGGTGCGTTGCCTTGTGGCCGATGACTAGACAAAAAGGTTTATTGGTATCTACCGTATCGAGCCAATTGATTGCCTTTTCGGTTACGATATCAGAAACATATCCTTCTGTACTCTGGCGGCCTTGTTTGCTAATAAAATCCGGATTAAAATAGGTTCCTTGTCCAACAAGAATATCATAGTAATTAAATCCCTGTAGTTTATCTCCCAAGTGAATTTTGCCGACCCAAGCGGTATTGTAACCTACGTTTTGTAGCTGTTTGACAAAAAGATCCTGACTAAAGTCGAATTCCGAGGTTTCATTGTCTTTGAATCCATTTTTATGGCTGTACTTACCTGTCAAAAGGGTTGCCCGTGATGGTCCGCAGATGGAATTGTTGACAAAGGCATTTTTGAATAGGGCACCCTGAGCAGCGATGCGGTCTATCTGTGGAGTTTTTCCGTAGGGAGAACCATAGGCGCCAATTGTTTGATAAGCATGATCATCTGAAATAATAATGACAATATTGGGCTTTTTTTGTGCGGAAGCATGTTTATAGAGCAGTGGTGTTAGTACGGCAAATAGAAAGATTCTTAGTTTCATTATGTTGTCGGTTTAAATTGAATAGTATGCTTTGTTTATAAATATGCGTTATTTGATCCGGCATAGTTTAAAAGGCTATAATGATCTACTAAGATAATGATTATTATGTATTACATAAAATATTTGTGCTATTGAATTTACTTTTCCATATATTGTCTATTGTTATTTTCGAACTGAAGGCGGGAAAATAGATAAAAGAAAAAAGCAGGTTGATTTTATATTTATATAAGGAATTATGAGATTTAAGTTATTCTTCAAGTGCGCACTATTAGCGGCTCTAATAGGTAATTGGAGCCTGAGGGCTTTGAGTCAAGAGGCAAAACCACCCATTATGGGTTGGAGCAGCTGGAATAGCTTTCGGATTCATATTGATGAAAAGTTGATTCGGGAGCAGGCTGATGCAATGATCGCAACCGGCTTACATGATGCAGGGTATAACTATATCAATGTGGATGATGGATATTTTGGGGGTAGAGATTCGGAAGGAAACCTGTACGAAGATCGTACAAAATTTCCCAATGGAATGCGGGCCTTATCTGACTATATTCATTCCAAGGGATTAAAAGCAGGCCTGTATTCGGAAGGCGGAAAAAATACCTGTGGCTCAATTTGGGATAAAGATCCCAAGGGCATTGGTGTTGGCATGTATGGTCATGAACACGAGGATGCTGCGCTGTTTTTTAAAACATGGAATTTTGATTTCATCAAAGTAGACTGGTGCGGTGGATTGGAAATGAAACTGGATGATCGCGAGCAATATACAAAAATAATAACAGCAGTGCGGACGGTTCGTCCTGATGTGGGTTTTAATCTTTGCCGTTGGCAATTTCCCGGAGATTGGGCTATTAAGCAAGTAGATTCCTGGCGTATCTCGCAAGATATACAACCTAATTTTGCTTCAGTGCTGCATATCATCGATCTCAATCGTAATCTTTATCCTTATAGCTCACCGGGCCACTATAATGATATGGATATGCTTCAAGTAGGCAATGGGATGACGCATGAAGAGGATAAAACACATTTTTCAATGTGGTGTATGCTGAATTCACCTTTGATGGCAGGAAATGACCTGCGTAAAATTTCAAAGGAGACACTCGCTGTATTGACGAATAAAGAGTTAATTGCACTAAATCAGGACAAGGTTTTTAAACAGGCCCAATGTGTGCTGAAAGAAGGAGAAGTAGAAGTATGGAAGAAAGAATTGGCCAATCCAAAGAATAAGGCACTGGCAATTCTCAATAGATCGGATAGCGAAACCCGATTTACATTGGATGCAAAAGCACTGAGTTTGTCGCCGAAAAATAGAGTGAAAGATTTATGGCTTCATCAGGAGGATGGGAAGCTTGGCCAAAATAGAAACTTCACACTTCCTCCCCATGGGATAGTCGTACTTTTGCTGTCGGAATAGGCGGGGCGATAAAGACATGCGACCAAATCAGCCCGTACAAAATGTTTTTATGTCATACATGGCTGATATTTTTCATGATTGAATTTAGTGTTATGAAGGATTTGGTCATAATGCCGAATCAACTGGGAAATTTCATGAGCTACTATAGTTCGGGAGGAGGATATATGGATGGGTAGTTCAAATTAAATAACATAGTTCAAGAAAAAGCCCAATATACTATTGGGCTTTTTTATGTGTATATGCTGCCATTTTCGTGCTGTTTATCCAATAGATTTCTTATACAAAAAGAGTCGCTGGTAATGATTGTCAAGATGTTTGCGCATCGCATTTCGGAATACTTCAGCATTGCCCACTTTCAATATATCGACTAATCCCCGGTGTGAGATAAAGCTTTTTGATGGGCTGGGACTGGTTAGCAGGCCGCTGCTATGTACATATTGAAATACAGGTAACAACATATTCTGGAAGTCTTTAAGGATCGTATTACCCGTGATTTCATAGAGTTTGCCGTGAAAGGCAATTTCAGTTTCAATATCAAAAATTGTATTATCCGCTTGTATAGGTTCCTTTGCAACAATCGCTTCTAATTCCTCAATATCTTTTTCTTGTATATGTTCAAAGAGGATATCGGCCATACCTACTTCTAGAACCATACGCATTTCAAAAAGATCCTGTAGGGTCTTATTTTCCATGATGGTTGGGAAAAGTGATTTGCGAAGCGGTTTTATGAGATCGGGACTTGTCAAAACTGCGCCACGATGTTTTTTGGATTCGATCAATCCGACCATACGCAACCGCAGCATCGCTTCTCGAACAACTGTGCGGCTTACGCCAAGGGTTTCAGCCAATTCAATTTCCTTGGGTAAAGCGTCACCAACTTTTAAGCCTTGATTGACAAAAAGATTGATGATTTCTTTTTCTGCACGATCTACCAGTGAAGAAGTATCAATTGTATTAAGATGTTCTATTAGCGAAGAATTCGGTTCCATATATATTACATATAGCGCATTTGGCGCGTTAAGACAAAGATAATTAATAAAAGTGATTAATATGTTATACATAATTTAATTAAAATTTGTTTTTTACATTTTGTAATTTATATATTTGCATATATGTAATACTTAATACAAACCAATATGTATTCAAACCTAAAATTACGAACCCTGCTTACCTTGTCGATATTGACGGGCAATTTGCTCTTGGCTCAAGCGCAGGACCATGCGGTACGGGGGAAAATTACCGATGCAAAAACAGGGGAAGTGCTTGGAAATGTGACAATAAAGGTCAAAGGATCCAACCAATCCCTGCAGTCAAGTACTGATGGGACGTTCTCGATCAGCACCAATCCCAATACCACCTTAGTGATTACGTCTACGGGGTATAGACCATACGAGGTAAAAGTTGGGCAATTAAATCAATTGGATATTAAGCTTGAATCCAAGGTTGAGCAAATGGATGAGGTTGTTGTGGTAGGGTATGGAACACAAAACAGGAGAAGTGTAACCGGTTCTATCGCAAAAGTGGATAAAACTGTTTTACAAAATACACCCCGTTCTAATGTTGCTACAGCATTACAGGGAACCGTACCTGGATTACAGGTCGTAAACAAATCGGGTACGCCTGGTGCAGCCCCGATGTTAAAATTACGCGGTGGTGCATCAATTAAAAGTTCGAGCCCTCCACTGGTGGTCATAGACGGCGTCATTCGCGAAATGAATGATGTGAGTTCAGATAATATAGAATCCATAGAACTTCTAAAAGACGCATCTGCAACGGCAATCTATGGAGCTCGTGCAAATAATGGCGTAGTTTTAATTACAACCAAAACAGGTAAATCAGGTGTATCAAACATTTCCTATAAATTTACGGGTGGATTTAATCAACGTAGAGAAGGGTATCGTTACATGAATGCCGGGGATTATATTTACTATACGCGTTTGGGGTACTTAAATGCTGGGAAAACAATAGAGACAGCTAATGGCTCCAGGGGACTGGGATTGTTGACTGACAATGCTAATTTATCTTCCTTTGACATTCGTAGATATACATCAGATCTAGAACCATTGCTAGCGAAAGGCTGGCAGCTGGTTGACGACCCTTATGGAGGAAAGATAATTTATAAAGATCATTCGGGTGAAGTTGAGGATATCCTATTTCGAAATACGTATACGAAGGATCATTATGTGAATGTATCCGGTGGTAATGATAGAGGAAAATATTTCGCCGCATTTGATGCGTATAATGAGAATGGTATCATTGTAGGCTCCAATTATAAACGGTATACGGCAGATTTAAATGGTTCATACAAACTGAAACCGAATCTAGAGGTGGCTACCTCGGTCAATTTATCTACTGCTTCTCAATATGGGGTTGGCGGATCTGAGGTAAGTGCATTATATCGCAATTTGGCTATTTGGCCTACATTTAACCCTTGGGTTGATGAGGCGAAGACGAGGCCCAATCCAGGCAATGGCATCAACGACGGTAATCCATTGTATTGGTTGAGTCGTATGGAGAGAAACAATGAAACGAATCGCATTGTCGTAAATGGTTCCCTAAAATGGGATATTATTCCTGGTTTATACCTCAAAGTCTCCGGAAATGCTTATATGAAAGAGGTATTGAATGAGTTCTTTCAAAAATCGACCCAGACTTATGCCAATGTGTTTTCTAATCCCGAAACGATAGGCAGTACTTCAAGAGATGCCTATCGCAGTATAAATCGCGATTTTCAGACACAGTTCAACGGTATTTTAAATTATACCAAAACATTCGGTGAGAAGCACAATCTGAACGCTATGCTTGGCGCGGAATATTTTAATACGAAGACAGATTACATGCAAGTTTATGGGAAGAATGCACCTACCGACGATATACCAACCGTTAATGCATCGACTGTTTTCGTAGCGGGCAATAATACATCCTCAAAATCTGAATATCGAATTATTTCTTCCATGGGACGTTTGGCTTACGATTATGATGGAAAATATCTGTTAAATGCTGTGTACCGTTTGGATGGTGTATCGAGTTTGGCAGATGGTCATCGTTGGGGCTTTTTTCCGGGTCTTTCTGCAGGCTGGAATGTTCACCAAGAGGCATTTTTTAAATTTACATTTAATTTTCCGATTACACACAAGCGGATAAAAATTGGCGAGAGCTATCGCAATCAAAGCAAGTCCCGCTGCTTATCTTTATGTTGAAAAAAAAAGTTATATGAAAACAGCAGGACTTGACGTGCATAA
>JALAGS010000156.1 GCA_022712315.1 Sphingobacterium sp.
CCTTTTTATTAATTATTACCTACAAAGATAGTTATAGTTTAGACTTGTCTACCTTCTCCACCAGACTACCATCCTTTAGGGTTTTCGATATCGCATCAAATGGCCTAGAGACCACCTCATCTCCTTTTTTAAGTCCTGAGGTGACAATGATATTTTTATCATCCTGAATACCGGTTTTTACAAGCACCTGCTTAACTGTTTTATCTTTTAGGACAAATACATATTCTTCAACTTTCTTTTTTGTATTTGTAGAATCTTTATCCTCAGAGCGTACTGTCACCGATTGAATGGGAACAACGAGTCCTTTATCATGTTTTGTAAAAATCTGAACTGTTGCAGAGAGTCCCGGTTTAAATGGCGATGCCACATTTTCCTTCATCAGGTCTTGATACGATTCTGCGCTAATGCGCACCTTCACATTGAAGTTTGTCACCTGATCTGTTGATGATGTTGCTGCTGTTGTTGTCGCGATATTTTTTGATGAGCTCGCTATTTCAGTGACCACTCCTTTAAATTTTCTGTCTTTAAAGGCATCGACTTCGATTTCAGCCTGATTGCCTACTCTTACATTATTGATATCATTTTCATTTACATCCACATTCACCTCCATAGAACTCATATTGGCAATACGCATAATTTCTGTACCTGCCATCTGTGCCGTTCCAACCACACGCTCCCCCTTTTCTATAGACAACAACGAAATGATCCCATCAGATGGCGCATAAATTGTCGTCCGGTTTAAATTGTCCTGTGCCTCTTTTACAGAAGCCTGTGATTGGTCAATACCGAACTTCGTCGAGCGGACAGTTTCACGCTGTGCCTGGATAGATGCCTGCGCAGCATAATATTCGGCAGAACTTTTATCCATTTCTGAAGCCGAGATAACGCGTTTTTCAAAAAGCTCCTGATTCCGCTTATAAGTGGCGGCTACATTTTTAAAATTTTCTTCTTGTTGTTTTAATTGTTGTTGTGCAGCTGCGAGATTGGCCCGCTGCGAATTCATTGCTGCAACGGAACGATCATAACCAGATTGCAAGATGTCAGGTTTAATCCGGCAGAGTATCTGTCCTTTTTTAACGAAATCACCCTCTTTAATATTTAGTTCAACTACCTCCCCAGAAACTTCCGAGCTCAGCTTAACTTCTACCTCAGGCTGGATTTTTCCGCTTGCAGAAACTAATTCATCCACATCCATTTCTTTTACAACATCCACAGCCACTTTAGTAATTTCCCCTTTGCCAAACCAGCCGGCTTTGAAGCCAATAAAGCCAAAAACTACTAAGAGCACTACTATGATCAATATAATCTTTCCGATGCTACGTTTTTTCTTTGCCATTTCTTTTGTTAAATCAAATACGTTAATTGTTATCAAATTGAATTGGATTACCGATATAATAGTCGATGATCTTCGATCTGAATATTACATTATATTTTGCCTGAATAAGATCGAATTCAGCCTTATTTCGCTCAGTCTGCGCGGTGAATAATTCAAGCGAGTTAGCCATGCCTATATCATAGCGTTCCTTAGTCGCCTTAAATGCTGTTTCAGCGCTCTCAAATGCCACAGTGGCGGAACTGTACCGCTGTTTAGCCGCATTCACATCGAGCACTGCCTGATTGACCGCTTTATTCAAGTTATTCTTTGCTAATTGCTCACTAGCTTCAGCTTGCTTAAAACCAATCTTTGCTTTAGCAACATTTACTTTATTCTGATTTCTAGAAAAAATTGGAATGGCTAGTGACAAACCTGTAAAGAAAGATTTATTATCGGAAATCTGCTGACCAAAAGGCACCCTAAATAAGGTTGCAGGATCCAATGGATCCGTCTGCCTAGTTGTTGCAGAAGAATAATTTGTACCATAACTTACATTCAAATTGAGTGTAGGATAATAGCCGCCCTTTGCTATATCAATTTGCTTTAATGCGACTTCTTTATCCAATCCAGATTTGCGGATATCGGGCTGCAATGTTAAAGCCTTCTGGTATATATCGACAGCATTTTTATCCTCAGCATGAACCAATACCGATTCTAAGTTCGGACGTTCTAAAGAAATTTCGGTTTCAGGTGGCATTTCCATCAATTGCTTTAAGGTCAGCAAAGACATTTCGTAAGAATTCTTCAAATTCACTTTGTTCAATTCATTCGTAGCAACCTGATTTTTTGATTTTGCAAGATCGGCAATCGTTTTATTACCAACTGCAAATTGGATGGAATCCAAAGAAAATTGTTGCTTCGATAAAGCGATCTGATCTTCACTGGCAACCATCATCTCATGATTCGTAATGGCTTCCAAATAATTCACCAAGACATTTAGAATTAGGTCATTTTTTATCTTATCTACTTGCGTCGCTGTGGACTCTAGCTGCAATTTATTCGCTTTGATCTGATTGACCTGTTGAAAACCCTGAAATAAATTAACACTCGATCCCACCGAGCCGCTAGTTCCTTTTGTCCAGGTGTTATTTACGATTCGTCCGGAAGTCAAATCGAAACCAAAACCGTAACGAAAATTTTGGTCAACGGAGGCACTTAAGTCTGGCAACAAATTGCTTTTCGATTGAAATAGATCTTGTTCTGCAAGATCTTTGTTCAATGCAGCTTGCTTGATCTGTACATTACGTTCCAAGGTCATTCGTATAGCTTCTTGTACCCCGACGACCTGCTGGGCCTGGACCAGATCATTTGTCCCTAGAAATAATCCAGTAAATATTACTGCAGAATAATAAAATCTTTTCATGTCCATATATAGAACCATACATTTTTTTTAGATTTGAACTTCATTTATCGGTTATGTATTTTGTCAAATCTCCATTCTTCCTGAGATGGCTGTATCCCAAATCAATATGGAATATGCCACGTACTGAAAAAAAGGTCTACCTTACTTTTGACGATGGTCCAATTCCTGAAATTACACCTTTTATACTCGATATCCTAAAAAAATATCAGGTGAAGGCAACATTTTTTTGTGTTGGTGAAAATATTAAAAAAAATCCACATTTATTTCAACGAATTTTAGATGAAGGACATCAGGTCGGCAACCACACTTACAACCATCTTAAAGGCTGGGATACGAATGACGAACAGTATTTGAAGAATATCGCACAATGTCAGGAATTGACGCAAACAGATCTTTTTCGCCCCCCCTATGCCAAAGCTTCGAGATCACAGCTACAGCAGCTCTATAAGCAATACCGTGTCATCATGTGGGATATTATGTCAGGTGATTTTGATCAGAACTTAAGTCCTCAAAAATGTCTGGAAAATGTCGTACCCAACATCAAAAATGGCTCCATCATTATCTTTCACGATAATATTAAAGCCATTCCGCGTGTAGCATACGCCTTACCTAAAACAATAGAATTTTTATTAAAAAATCACTATCAGCTTTCTATAATAGACTAAAATTAAGGCCGGCTTTTAGCCAAAACTACCTCAGATTCGTAATATTTGCCAACACTGACACTAAAATAGCCCAGCGCATTATTGGAAAGATTTGAAATTGGGTTGGAAGGTGATGCCGCACCGGGATTAATCATCTGAAAACTATTCCAATAGTTATAAGCTCCCACATCGATACATTGACGCAAAATACGTATGCGGTCTCCTATCTTTAGATCCCTATCTCTGTCTATAATATCATGTTGCACTTCCAGGCCATTGTTATATTTGTCGTTAAAGACATCAATAAAACGTAGCTTGCCACCATTCACGGACATTTTATACTTATAGTAATTACCTTTTTCCGGCGGATCAGTAAATACAAGTGTTGGGTAATAAATTGTATCCGTAAATATAATGCGCTGCGAAAGTCCTATCGAATCCACATCCACATAACTCGGAACTTTCGACGTCCCCTCGATCTCCCTTCCATCAGCTGTCTTTACCTGCAGCTGGTAAGTAGCTTTCTCCTGCAAGCGTAATGTCTTATTCGTATAAACACCGTCGGCTCCTGCCAAAAACGTATAAGTACGATTATTCTGCATATTCTTAACAGTCACCTCGGCATCTGTTATCGGAGCAAGCAGGGATTCTTTGATACTGATAACCTTCTGAATACTGATCTCGTGCTGTTGATCCGAAACCATCAGATCAGCTGTAATAACTAACTGCCCCGTGTTTTCTGGCAACTCCAACTCTATTTTGTCCTCACAACCCGACAAAGCGAATAATGCAACAGCTATAACACCTAATATCTTCTTCATGCTTTGCTAAAATTTAAAATTCCAAGTAATCGACGGTATCGCCCCAAATAATGCTATTCGATAAATCTCCGTGACATTGGATTGTCCCTCTTTCTCTCTAAAGTCAATCAAATAGGCATTTTTTCGATTATAGGCATTATAGAGCCCAAAGGACAAGCTCGAATAGCTATTTTTTGTCCGCTTAATATCATAAGTCGCGGCCAGATCCAAGCGGTGATATGCAGGCATCCGCTGCCCATTTCTTTTATCGTAATAGAAGATCGTACGATCGTCAACAAAATATTTACCCGCAGGCATTGTCACAGCATCGCCTGTATAATAGACGAAATTGGCGCTTAAATTCCACTTCGGATTTAACTGATACTGGGCTACAATAGCTATATTATGTGTTTTATCCTGCCGGGCACTGAACCATTCCCCATTATTGATCTGCTCAAATTGCCGTTCACTTTTCGATAACGTGTAGCTGAGCCATCCACTGAATCGTCCCAGCCTCTTTTTTAGGAACCATTCGATTCCATATGCCCGGCCTTTTCCAAAGAGCAACTCACCTTCCAGCAATTCATTTGCCTGCAGGTCGGCACCGTTTCGGTAATCAATCTGGTTCTTGAGATCTCTATAATAGCCTTCGACGGAAAACTCATACCTGTTGGACGCAAAATTTCTAAAGTAGCCAAGGGAATACTGATTTGACAATTGCGGTTTAATCGTGTTATTGCTCAATACATATTGATCGGTAGGAAGACTACTCGTGGTATTACTCAGTTGGTGTAGATACTGAACATTGGTATTGTAAGACGCCTTAACTGTCGTCAGATCATTAATGGCGTAATTTAAAGAAACCCGCGGTTCCAGATAGAAATATTTTTTTCCCATCTTGCCATTGCCCACATAGGTAGAGTCCACCGCCTCTCCGGCACTATCGAATGTATAAAACGTTCCCGGCCCCAATGTAGCATAGGCTGATGCTCTTAATCCATAGTTGACTTTCAAACGATCTGTGACAGACCAATCATCTGTTAGATAAGCGGCAATATCTGCACCTTTGCGATGCTGAATCTGCAATGAATTGACCTTTGAATCTTCTCCGGCCTCAATACTCGCAGGTCTTATTTCCTGCAGCGCCGCTTGCAGTCCAAATTTTAGATTATGACGGTCCGAGAGACTGTATTGAAAATCCTGTTTAAAATTGTAATTATAGATGTCCGAACGGATTTTGAAATTATTATCGTCTTCAATCTTAACTTGATAGTTGAATTTACTAAAAATAAGTGTTGTATTGCTAAACAGTCTATTGCTCCAGACATGGTTCCAGCGCATCGTTCCAGTGGCATTGCCCCAATTGAAATCAAACAGATCATGGTAAGCCATGGCATCTTTACCAAAATATCCCGATAAGTAAAGCGTATTCTTATCGTTGATACGGTAATTGAACTTTGCATTGAGATCATAAAAAAACAGGGCACTTTTCTTTATGTTTTCATCACTGGAAAGTTTCAGGAAAAGATCAGCATACGTCCTTCTACCCGAGATCATAAATGAGCTTTTGCCTTTTTGGATCGGCCCCTCCAATTTTAATCTCGAAGCAATGAGCCCTAAGCCTCCTTCGACATTAAAATGCTGGTTATTTCCGTCCAAGGTTGTTATTTCCATCACTGACGATATTTTGCCGCCATACTGAGCGGGCACGCCACCTTTATAAAAATTAACGTCTTTGATCGCGTCAGAGTTAAACGTAGAGAAAAAACCGAACAGGTGTGAGCTATTATACACCGGAGCTTCATCCAGTAAAATCAGGTTTTGATCGCCGCCGCCGCCACGTACATAAAAATTACTGCTGCCTTCCCCACCACTCGTCACCCCCGGAAATAGCTGAATAGTCTTGAGGATATCCTTTTCTCCAAATAATACAGGGACTTTTTCGATTTCCTTTGGGCTGAACTGTGTAAGACCAGGCGTCAGATCCTTAATAGATTTTCTCCTATTTCCTGTTACAGTTACCTCAGCCAATTGATTTTCTTCAGGAACCAACTGTATGATGTACGTCGAATCTTTATCCAGCCGTACAGAAAAAGCCTTTGTCTTATAACCAACAGATGACACTTCCAGACCATTGTTTGCTTCGTGAAAAGACAAGCTAAAAAAACCGTATTTATTTGAAGCTGTAGATTTCTTTTCAGAATCATTTCGTATTACGGCACCAATAATATTCTCACCGCTGATGCTGTCTCTGACAAAACCCGAGATGGACTTAGACTGCTGACTATACGCCTGCTGTGCGCAAAAGAAAATGGAAGAACAATAAAAAACAACCCTTATAGGTTTAAACATAATGGAATGAAATCAAAATTTTGCTCAAAATAATAAAAAAGCCTTACAATTTGTAAGGCTTAATAATAAGTTTATAATTTGTTAGTTAAGGTCTCTGTTTAACAAAAATAGCAATTTATTCATTTATGCCAAATATTTATCTATTTTTCTTTTCGCCTTTTTCAGGCTGATCGAAATATCCCTTAAAAAAAGCC
>JALAGS010000157.1 GCA_022712315.1 Sphingobacterium sp.
ACAAATATTAATAAGGTAAAAAACAAGCAATGTAACGTTCAACAACCAGCGATCGTTGAAAGCGACAACAATGTCCAAGCGGACGGACTAACATGAACAAAATTAAAGAAGTGAAATAGCTACGATTGAAATACAAACACCGAAAAGCACAGGCGGTGGCTTACACGCCATCTGACAATTAAATATTTGCGCTTAAAATAAACTATATATTTCATATAATAATTAAAAGACACATCATCTGCAAATGAAATTACATGCTATAGAAACGGGATTTTTTAAACTCGATGGCGGCGCAATGTTTGGCGTTGTTCCCAAGAGTATCTGGAACAAAACAAACCCTGCCGACTCAAACAATATGTGTACCTGGGGAAACCGCCTGCTCCTCATTGAAGACAGTAATCGATTAATGCTGGTTGATACAGGACTTGGAGACAAACAAAATGAAAAATTCTTCAGCTATTATTATCTTCACGGAGATGCAACGCTGGATAAATCGTTGAAAAATATTGGATTTGACAGGAACGATATCACTGATGTCATTCTTACACACCTGCATTTCGACCATTGTGGCGGCGCTATTGTCCGCGAAGGCGAACAACTTGTTCCGGCTTTTAAAAATGCTCATTTTTGGAGCAATAGCGATCATTGGTCCTGGGCCACCGATCCTAATCCGCGCGAAAAAGCTTCTTTCTTAAAAGAGAACATTTTACCGATACAGGAGAGCGGACAATTAAAATTTGTGGAAGATCACGAAAATCCTCTTGGAAACAATATCGCTATCCGTTATGCACACGGCCATACAGAAGCGATGATGCTGCCACAGATACAGTATAAGGACAAAACAATCCTTTATATGGCAGATCTGTTGCCTTCGGTAGGACATATTCCTATTCCTTATGTTATGAGCTATGATGTCAGGCCCCTCGTGACCATGGAGGAGCGCAACAGCTATTGGAATGAGATCGTCGATAATGAATACATCCTATTTTTCGAACACGATCCGATACATGAATGCTGTACACTTCAACGTACTGAAAAGGGTATCCGGGTAAAAGACATTTTCAAGCTGGACGAGATTTAGCTAATCCTGTCATAGAAGACCAAGCAGGATATAAAAAAGGATATACACAAAAAGGCTACTTTGAAAGTAGCCTTTTTGTGTATAATGAATATGTTTAAAATCTAAAGCCCAAAGCCCAATAATTCTCAAAAAACCATATTTGTTGGGATGCTTTATCTACCCCTCTTCTTCCTGTTGTACGAATATTGGTTAAATCAGTCCAACCCGTTTTAAAATTTCCCTGAAGGTAGAGTCCTTTATAAAAACGGTAGTGCAAACCAACTTTCGCCGAAGCACCATACCCTGCAATGTTCCAAAAGTGGTTGGCTCCTTCGCCAAAAAGATGTACGTCGGAACGAGGAATCAATAAACCTACATCCACACCGGATTCCATCGTCAACACCTGTTGACCTTTGCGGTTATTAATGATATCATCATAACGCTCTAGACCTACTGAGGCAAAGTTATAGCCATCCGTATGCTCAAATGTCAGCATAGCCGAGTCAACAGTGATCAATTCACCATTATATTGTCCAGCACGGTTTCCAGTCGGGATACCTGGATTAGAAATCTCTTCACCGATAAAACCCGAAATTTTCACCTGCTGCGGAATATCGACCACGTATTTCATATGGTCCCATCCCAATGAAATTGAATAATTATCCTTGATATAATAACCAAAGTGCAGATTAAATTGTGGAATCGTCAACCGGCTTGGATCAAAATAAGTTGAACCAAATTTAGTTGGCCTGTCACCCGCTTTTACATCATGCAGTATAAAGTCATAATTGGGACCCGTAAAATGAATATCTGATTTCGCGTAAGAAGAGAAGTTGTACCCCCAAAAGAAGAAGAATTTGCCTTTGTTACTTTCTGTTCTCAAATTTTTCGGTTTGAAAATGCTTTTTCCTATCTCAGGATTTTCTTGGGCAAATAAGGCAGAAACACTTAATACAAGTGCTCCAATCGTTAAAAATATTTTTCTCATATCGGTGCTAAAAACGTTGGGCAAAAGTACCGGCATTCTATTTTATAAGCAAATAAAATCAGTGAAAATTGGTAAAATATGACGAAGATCACAGAAATGTCATTCCATTCAGGAAACAAATCTTCATAACTTCACAGGCACGGACAGCAATTAGAGCGAACTAAAGGTTCTTTCTGTCCAATAACATCAGACACTTTCAAAAAAAAGCTGCGTTCCATTCCAGGAAAGCAGCTTTTCATTTTATTTCTAAAGAATTATTATCCTTGATTTTTGCGGATGATATTCAACGCTCCACCGGCTTTGAACCACTCGATTTGTTGCGCATTGTACGTATGATTCGCCAAAATCTCCTCCGTTGTACCATCAGCATGATGTAACACAAGCGTTAATGGTTTACCTGGAGCAAATTCTGTCAGACCAATAATATCAATGGTATCATTCTCCTGAATCTTGTTATAATCGTCTTTATTGGCAAAGGTCAATCCCAACATCCCTTGTTTTTTCAGGTTTGTTTCGTGAATACGGGCAAACGACTTAACCAAAACAGCACGGACCCCCAAATGACGAGGTTCCATTGCCGCGTGCTCACGGGAAGAACCTTCACCGTAGTTTTCATCACCGACAACGATTGAACCCACACCATGTGCTTTGTAATCCCGTTGCGTTGCAGGAACAGGACCGTACTCACCTGTCAATTGGTTTTTGACGTTATCCGTTTTTTCATTGAAGAAATTCACAGCACCGATCAACATATTGTTTGAAATATTATCCAAGTGACCGCGGTATTTCAACCAAGGACCAGCCATAGAAATATGGTCAGTAGTACATTTGCCTTTCGCTTTAATCAATAATTTCAAACCCTTCAAATCAGTACCTTCCCATGGAGCAAATGGCTCCAACAATTGAAGACGGTCCGATGTCGGTGCCACATCAACCACGACTGAACTACCGTCTGCAGCTGGTGCCTGGTATCCTGGATCATCTACCGCAAATCCCTTTGTCGGCAATTCATCACCCACAGGTGGATCCAGCTTCACTTGTTCGCCTTTATTATTGGTTAACGTATCTGTTACAGGATTAAAGCCCAAATTACCAGAAATCGCAATCGCAGCAACCAATTCTGGCGATGCAACAAATGCATATGTATTCGGGTTACCATCAGCACGTTTCGCAAAGTTACGGTTGAATGAATGGACGATCGTATTTTTTTCTTGCTTTTCAGCACCTACACGATCCCACATACCGATACAAGGGCCACATGCGTTCGTAAAAATCGTCGCATTGAGGTCTTCAAAAGTTTTCAGCAAACCATCGCGATCTGCAGTATAACGAACTTGTTCCGAGCCTGGGTTAATTCCAAATTCAGCTTTTGTGATAAGCCCTTTATCAACAGCCTGTCTTGCTATTGAGGCAGCACGGGATAAATCTTCATAAGAAGAGTTTGTGCATGAACCGATCAATCCCCATTCCACTTGCAATGGCCAGCCGTTCTTTTCAGCTTCTTCGCGCATGCGTGAAACTGGTGTATACAAATCTGGCGTAAAAGGACCGTTTAGAGAAGGTTCCAGCTCAGATAAATTGATTTCTATTAACTGATCAAAATATTGCTCAGGATTAGCATAAACTTCCGCATCGGCTGTCAAGTGTTCTTTAATCACATTTGCAGCGTCCGCCACTTCGGCACGACCGGTAGCACGCAAATAACGTTCCATCGATTCGTCGTATCCAAAAGTTGAGGTTGTCGCACCAATTTCAGCACCCATGTTACAGATAGTTCCTTTTCCTGTACAAGATAGAGACTCTGCTCCTTCGCCAAAATACTCAACGATAGCACCTGTTCCACCTTTCACAGTCAGGATACCTGCAACTTTTAAGATCACATCTTTTGCAGCAGCCCATCCGCTGAGCTTTCCTGTCAATTTTACACCGATCAGCTTAGGAAATTTAAGCTCCCAAGGCAAACCCGCCATAACATCACAAGCATCAGCACCACCTACACCAATCGCAACCATACCTAAACCACCGGCATTCACCGTATGCGAGTCTGTACCGATCATCATACCGCCTGGAAAAGCATAGTTTTCCAAAACAACTTGATGAATAATACCTGCTCCGGGTTTCCAGAAACCGATACCATACTTATTGGACACAGAACTCAAAAAGTTAAATACTTCAGAGCTTTCGTTTTTAGCCCGCGCTAAATCTTTGTCTGCTCCTTCTTTCGCCTGAATCAAGTGATCACAATGTACGGTAGAAGGAACTGCTACCTTTGGACGCCCGGCTTGCATAAATTGCAATAACGCCATCTGTGCAGTTGCATCCTGCATAGCAACGCGATCTGGAGCAAAGTCAACGTAAGAAACGCCACGTTTGTAATCTTCAGTGGCATTGCCATCCCAAAGGTGGGCATACAAAATTTTCTCAGATAAAGTCAAAGGTTTGTTAACCACTTGACGAGCAGCAGCAATGCGCTCGTCATATTGGCTATAGACCTTTTTAATCATATCTATATCAAAAGCCATATCTCTCTAATTTATGTTGTTTAATTAAGTTACTAAACCCTAATCACTAATTATTTTGTTGAAATAGGCGCAAACTTTGTTAAGTTAATGCCTTCAACAGCAGCTTTATATTCTTCAATATTAGGAATGCGACCCAAAATTGCTGAAAGAACAACCACAGGTGTTGATGCTAATAAAGATTCGCCTTTTTTACCATCCCTGTCTTCAACAACACGCCCTTGGAATAAACGGGTTGATGTAGCCATTACCGTGTCACCTTTAGCTGCTTTTTCCTGGTTACCCATACAAAGGTTACAACCTGGACGCTCCAAATACATAATATTCTCGTATTCAGTACGTGCAGTACTTTTTGGCAAAGCATCGCTAAACTCAAATCCAGAGTATTTCTGTAAGAATTCCCAATCGCCTTCCGCTTTCAACTCATCAATGATATTGTAAGTTGGAGCAGCAACGACCAAAGGAGCTTCAAATGTAACGACACCTTTTTGCTGTTCAATGTTTTTCAACATCTTCGACACGATTTTCAAATCGTCTTTGTGAACCATACAAGAACCGACGAAACCTAAGTCTACCTTTTTGTTTCCACCGTAGTAAGAAAGGTCGCGAATCGTATCGTGTGTATAACGTTTAGAAACGTCCGCATTATTCACATCTGGGTCAGCGATCATCGGTTCTTCGATGATATCCAGATCAATAACAACTTCAGCATAATATTTCGCATTCGTATCAGGAGTTAAAGCAGGCTTAGCACCAGATTTAATTTCCTCAATACGTTTGTTAGCCTTATCAATTAAGCCCTGCAAAACATTGTTTTTGTTTTCCATGCCTTTATCGATCATAATCTGGATACGGTTTTTAGCGATCTCCAATGATTCGATCAACGTATTATCCTGTGAAATACAAATAGAAGCTTTCGCCTTCATTTCTGCAGTCCAGTCAGTAAAAGTAAATGCCTGATCGGCTAAAAGCGTACCGATATGAACTTCAATAATTCGACCTTGGAAAACGTTCTCGCCAGCAAATTGCTGCAACATCTGTGCTTGTGTAGCATGAACCACGTCACGGAAATCCATGTGTTCTTTCATACTGCCTTTAAACGTAACTTTTACCGATTCAGGGATTGGCATAGAAGCTTCACCTGTCGCCAAAGCTAAAGCCACCGTACCAGAGTCTGCACCAAAAGCAACACCTTTAGACATACGGGTATGTGAATCACCTCCGATGATGATCGCCCACTCATCGATTGTAATATCATTTAACACCTTATGAATAACATCTGTCATCGAGTGATATACACCTTGAGGGTCACGTGCTGTGATCAGTCCAAAGTCATTCATAAATTTCATCAGTTTTGGAATATTTGCCTGTGCTTTTTTATCCCATACCGACGCCGTATGACAGCCTGATTGATAAGCGCCGTCTACGGTAGGTGCAATTACAGTCGCAGCCATTGCTTCTAACTCCTGCGCTGTCATCAAACCTGTTGTATCCTGAGAACCAACAATATTTACTTTAACGCGAACGTCAGAGCCGGCATGTAAAACTTTACCCGGAGTTACACCAACCGCATTTTTATTAAAGATTTTCTCTACAGCAGTTAAACCTTGTCCTTCAATTGTAATTTCTTTTGATGGAGCAAATACCGTAGGCGCTTGAATTCCCAAAGTAGCAGCGGCAAAAGTTTGGATCTTTTTACCGAATACGATCGCATAAGAACCGCCAGCTTTGATAAATTCCATTTTTTGTGGAGTCAAAGCTTTGGAGATATCGATTAGCTCCTGCTCGCCATTATATAATTTTTTAGTCTTGGTATTAATCGTCAAGACGGTACCTGTAGCGACAGAATAAGCTTCTTCAAGAATTGGCTCGTTTTTCTCATTACGGATTACGTTACCATTTTCATCCACTTTCTTCACCCAGTTTTTAAGGTCTATACCGATACCTCCGGTCACATCCACTGTTGTCAAGAAAATTGGTGAGATACCATTCGTACCAGCAACAATTGGTGCAATGTTGACAAAAGGAACATAAGGACTAGCTTGTTTACCGGTCCATAGGGCAACGTTGTTTACACCCGACATACGAGATGATCCTACACCCATTGTTCCTTTTTCAGCAATTAACATGACGCTTTTACCAGGGTGTTGCGCCTGTAACTCAACGATCTGTTGCTGTGCTTCAGGTGTGATCATACATTTTCCATGTAATTCACGATCTGAACGTGAGTGCGCTTGATTACCCGGAGACAATAAATCTGTCGAGATATCACCCTCACCAGCGATAAAAGTAACAACTTGAATTTCCTCAGCAACCTCAGGCAGTTTCGTAAAAAACTCCGCCTTTGCGTAGCTTTCTAAAATATCTTTTGCAACTTCATTGCCTTGCTCAAAAGCTTCTTTCAAACGAGCTGTATCCGCGTCATATAGGAAAACCTGTGTTTTAAGAACCTCAGCTGCCTGTTTTGCAATAGCCAGATCTGTCCCTAAAGCCAGGTCCAATAAAACCTTAATTGAAGGACCACCCTTCATATGTGACAACAGTTCAAAAGCGAAATCAGGTGTGATTTCAGCAACAACTGATTCACCCAAAACAATTTCCTTCAGGAATTGTGCTTTAACACCCGCGGCAGGCGTAGTACCCGGCAACGTGTTATAAATAAACAATCTTAAAGATTCAGCTCTATTTTCATTGTTTAAATCTTTAATCTGAGCAATTACTTCACTTAGTAATTCTGCTCCGTCAATAGGCTTAGGATGTAATCCTTGGCCTTCTCGTTCTACAACCTCTTGTACGTAATCGTTGTAAATACTCATAGATATCTATCTTTCTATTTTATGGGCAGCATAAAACACATTATCTTTCTACACCACCATGTCTGTAATATAATTAAGCTAATACGCCATCTATCGGGTCCCCCTAACAAATCACAAATTAACCCTTCCACTTCATGTTTTGAAGTTGATTCATTTGTCGTAAATCAACTTGTATGACTAATTACAAAAATAGTGAAAATCCAACTTTAAACGCATGCATTCCATTTATTTAAATCAATTTGGAATTGTTCTAAACAGAACTTATGCAATCCTGCCATCTTTTTTTGAAATCCACTATTTTGCATTTATTTATTTCAAAAAAAAAGGTGATTTATATTATTAAATCACCTCTTCTTTCTATATACTTTCGACAGTTATATCAATGTCTTTTAATGCTTTCACAGTTTCCAAAGGATCTGTTGCGTTGAAGACAAATGAACCTGCCACCAACACATCCGCTCCCGCTTTCAATAACTGTGCTGCATTTGCAGTCGTTACTCCCCCATCGATTTCAATCAGCAGACCATCATTCACTCCCTGTGCCATCGCCCTTAGTTCCTGCACCTTGGCATAGGTATTTGGTATAAATTTCTGACCACCGAATCCTGGATTAACAGACATGATACAAACCAAGTCTAAATCAGCGAGAACATCTTTTAAAAGTGCCACTGGCGTATGTGGATTCAATGCAACGCCAGCTTTACAACCCAATTCCTTAATAGCAGCCAGTGTACGATGTAAATGTGTACAAGCCTCATAATGCACGGTAATGATTTCTGCACCCGAGTCTTTACATACCTGCAAATAACGGTCTGGATCAACAATCATCAAATGTACATCCAAAGGTTTAGTAGCATGTTTTGCAATAGCCTGCATAACTGGAAATCCAAAAGAGATATTTGGCACGAAAACGCCGTCCATAATATCAATATGAAACCAATCTGCCTCACTGTTGTTTACCATGATGATATCATCGTATAATTTTGCAAAGTCTGCAGCAAGAACGGATGGTGCAATTAGATGTGATTTTGTTGACATGTTGTATTTTTTTTGCAAAGATAACAAGTATTTTTTGTTCATCACAGCATTTACCCGATTTAATACCTACAAACGACAATTGGCAGAAGCTGCAAAAAATAAATTATAACTACATTTGTATATTAACATTATATCAAAAATATAGCTCGCAGTGGGAAGACTAAAAA
>JALAGS010000158.1 GCA_022712315.1 Sphingobacterium sp.
ATCATGTAAAAAACATACGGTGACCAATGAGCAAACGTCCCTGGAATCCAATTCCTCCAATCCACATCATAAAGGACGAATGATTGACAACATATTGGGTGACTGAAACCGAACAGACAAGAAAAAATGTAACGGTAAATTGCTTTCGCTCAGCCTGAATAAAATTGCAAATAATAAACAAATTATCTAAGTTTAAAGAATAAAGCAATAATCTATAAATCCGTATATGAATCGAAGATTAACCTGTTTAATACTAAGCATACTATTGTTATCGCTCGGCTGTCAGCAAGACAAGAAAGGCACAACAGCTAATAAGGAGGTCTTTAAACCGCAAAAAACAGCTCCTCCACCTAAAAAACAGGAAGAAAAACCGAAAGTACTCACAGCGGCGGATATTATTATAAAAAAGGAGTTGCTTTATAACAAATACACCCTGGAAGACAGCTACCCTTACAAAGACACCACCCGCGGCTTTCAATGGGACAAAATCAAAGAAAAACTTGCTTTCGTAGAAAATTTCCAGCAAACACCTTCCCTATATGGGGTTCTTCAAAATTATCAAAATGAAAAAGGTGAAGCCCCGACAATACAGGATTATAAAAGGGACTCCTATAAACGCGTATCTGACAGTTTCAATGTCGAACGGTATCAAGCGGCGCCCTTGTACGATATCAATACCGCCAAAGCTGTTCGCTACGGCCGCGATGGCTGGCTTGTCAGGGTTCAAGGTCCGGATACCTTAGCGAAAATTCCAATTGAAGGCATCTCATTTGAAGGGAAATACACCGTTCCAAAAAAATATCTACGCATCGTGAACGACACAGTGCAATTTAAGATTATTAACGTCGTCGATGTTACAAACCAGAATATCTGCACCTTAGAGAAGGTTGGAAATGAATGGCTTGTCAGGAGCATGAATCCCGTAACGAGCGGACGACATAAACCTCCGCACGCCCAAGAAACCCCAACCGGACTTTTTGTGGTGCAAGAACATAAATCCAAGATGTTTTATTATGAAGATGGTACCAAAACTTATGCTGGATTTGCTCCTTATGCCACCCGATTTACGGCGGGAGCATATATACACGGTGTTCCGGTTAACAATCCCAACGGGAGCATCATCGAATACAGTGAAAGTCTTGGCACTACACCCAAATCACATATGTGCGTCAGAAATGCGTCATCTCACGCCCAATTTGTCTATAAACGGTCAAAAGACTTTTCTTCATTGGTTATTGTTATTGATTAACAATATTTAACATTCTGTAAATCAAATATGTATTAACTTTAATAATTAATTTTGTAAACATCTACACAGAAAAGGGAGAAGAATGGGAAATACGTTTATGTTTCTTTTGATGGCACTTAACACCGCATTGTCGTCACAAGAAGAATTAAAAACAACAGATCAACAAACCACCAGTACACATCGTATAAATGTCGAACGTCAACGCACCGAAGTTGATTCCTTATATGATGAAATGAATCTAGGCCAAGTATTGAAATACGAGGCGTTTCGTCAAGCAATGGAAGGCAGAAAAGAGCTTCCAATCCACAACAAAGATATCATGACCGTCATCGACTTTTCATTGGCATCAACAGAAAAGAGACTTGTGGTGCTCGATCTTGCGCATAAAAAAGTACTTTTCAATACACTGGTATCGCACGGAAAAAACAGTGGAGAAAACTACGCCGTAAATTTTTCAAATCAACAGGAGTCATTAAAAAGCTCTTTAGGATTCTTTACGACGGAGAATACATACAATGGTGAAAATGGCTACTCTTTGGTATTAAATGGTCTTGAAGAAGGTATAAATGATAATGCAAAAGCAAGATATGTCGTCATGCACGGTGCTGATTATTGCAGCACAGGAACAATCGCGAGCTTAGGCAGACTGGGAAAAAGCTATGGCTGCCCTGCAGTCCCCAGAGAATTTGCAGGCCCTATTATCAATACCATCAAGGATGGGACTTTATTGTTTATATATGCCGACAATCCGGAATATCTGGCAAAGTCACATTTGATCCATCAGCCGAATATTCTAATGGCTCAATTTCAAAAAAGGCAGCCTATTGCCAACCATGAAGGTTAAAAAAAAAGCCTGATGAAAATTCATCAGGCTTTTTTTTATGACTTCAAACTATCGTCTGCAACACAGACTATGATTTATGCTTTTTCTTAAATTTTAACATCCAATTGTAAATTGCATCATCATGAAACAGACGCTCGACACTTCCGTGTGTCCCCCCTTTAATGATATTTAAGCTCACGTTAGCATCTGGATCCTCTTTTTTAATTGCATTCATAATCTTTCTGGATTCCGAAATGGGCACAGCACGATCAGCCGTACCATGATGTAGCCAAATGGGTACCTGTGTCAAATTGGATGCATACTGACAGGAACCTCCACCGCATATCGCCACTGCCGCAGCTACCCTTTCCGGATATTTCCCGGCGACATCCATCGTACCATAGCCCCCCATACTCATGCCACAAACATAAACACGGTCGGGATCTGCATTGTAATGTTCGATAACATAATCCACAATTTCGATGACTTTATCGGGATCCCATCCGCCGCGCGACTGCGGCGCTACAATAATTCCCGGTACCTCCTGCCCCTTATTAATCGCGTATAGAACCCCATAACGTTTTACACGATCCAGATTTGTCCCCGACAGACTTCTCCCGTGCAAAAACACAAATACGGGCTGCTTCTCTGATTCCGATGAATCAGGAGCCGCTTCTTTCAATAAAAAGGGATAAGCAGTTTCCCCTTTTATGGCCTGTATCTCTTGTGCTTGTGCACGCATCAACAGCATAAAGAAAAAACAGACATACAGATAAACTTTTTGCATAATACTTGTCTATGACTATTTAGCTTAATTTTGGAGGACTAAAAATACAATTAAATGACTTTTACAAGATACGTTTAACAACTTTTAACATTTCAAAAATCAAATCCCGTTTTAAAAAAGAGAAAAGTTTCGGATGCTTACTTGACTAAACCATCCATTTGCAAGATTCAATTCAATTATAATTGCATTTCATGGCAAATTTATCTTAGTTTGTACTGTTGACGCAAAATATCCAAGCTCTCAAATGAAAATATTGCATACCGCCGACTGGCATTTAGGAAAACGACTGGACAGTTTCTCTCGGATAGAAGAACAGGTGCAGGTTATGAATGAGATCGTTGAAATCGCAGATCGGGAGAGTGTGGACCTCGTTATTATTGCAGGAGATCTTTTCGATGCTTTCAATCCAGGCGTGGAGGCCATTGAACTATTCTATCGGACCATCAAACGCCTTACAAGAAACGGCATGCGGCCTGTAATTGCTATTGCCGGTAACCACGATTCGCCGTATTTGATTGATGCGCCTGACCCCTTGGCTAGAGCGTCTGGAATCATCCTCATTGGCCATCCAAATGCTGTGGTTACCCCATTTTCTACAGAAGGCTTTACTGTTCTTCGCTCAGATGCTGGTTTTATTGAAATAGGTTTACCAAAATTTGAGTACCCAATCCGTATACTGCATACTGCTTATGCAAATGAAATTCGTTTGAAACAATATTTAGGAGAAGAGAAAGAAAGTAAATTAAATGAGGTGCTGGCAACAAATTGGCAAACTATCGCAAATGCTTATTGTGATGACAAGGGGGTAAATATACTGACAGCCCATCTGTATATGAACAAAATGGGCAGTCCACTTCTAGAAGAGCCTGATGGCGAAAAACCGGTCAAAATCGGAAATGCCGATTTGATTTATTCGCAATCCATCCCAGCTCAGATACAGTACACCGCATTGGGGCACCTCCATGGTTATAGAAATATTGGTTCTGCCGAGAAACCAGCAGTATATGCATCATCCCCATTATGTTATAGTTTTTCGGAGGCCGGACAGACCAAATATGTTGCGCTGGTCGATATAACCGCAGGCAGCGAGGCCAAAGTGGAGCGAATTCCTTTAACAGCGGGCAAACCCTTAATCCGCAAATCATTTGACGATATTGAATGCTGCATCTCCTGGCTGGCCGAAAATCCAAATGCGCTGGTAGAACTTACCTTAAAGTCAGATACATTTCTGAAAGCAGCGGACCGCAAAAGGATCTATCAGGCGCATTCGGGTATAATTTATCTTATTCCTGTCGTTCAACAAAACAAAGGAGGAATTACGGATAACACAGAAATCAACCTTACAGAAGACATGTCTACTTTATTTAAAGATTACTTTAAATCCAAGAATGGAAACCAGACACCCAATGATGATATCCTCGACCTTTTTCGCGAAATACTAAACTCTTAATCCCATGATTCCATTAAAGCTCATATTAGAAGGTATATACTCCTATCAGGATCGTCAGGCGATCGATTTTGCCGCACTCTCAGAAGCGGGGCTTTTTGGTATCTTTGGGGCCGTGGGTTCCGGTAAATCATCTATATTAGAAGCGATCACCTATGCTTTATTCGGAGAAACTGAGCGTTTAAATGCGCGTGATAAACGCGCTTATAACATGATGAATCTCAAGTCGAATAGATCTTACATCGAACTTGATTTTATCAATTTTGAAGATCGTACGTTCAGAATCACACGGGAGTTTAAACGGAATTCCAAAAACTTTGATGATGTAAAATCGCCTACGGTTGTCTTATACGAGCTAATAAATGAACAGTGGATTCCCTTAGAAAGTAGCAACACCCAGCAGATCATCGGACTGAGCTATGAAAACTTCAAAAGAACTATCATCATTCCACAAGGACAGTTCAAAGAATTTATAGAACTAGGTGCCAAAGAACGCACGGATATGATGAAAGAGATTTTTCAGCTGCATCGATTCGACCTCCAGGATAAAGTTTCTAATCTCTATAAAAAAAACCAGTCCGAACTGGATCACCTCAATGGCCAGTTGATCGGATTTGACGATGTCACAGCCGAATATATCGAAACGACGGAGACCAATCTGCATGCCGCATTAGCGTCCTTTGCCACGATTGAATCTATACATAAGCTTCATCATGAAAAATTTCAGAACCTAAAAAAACTCAAAGAGGATTTTTTGGAATTGCACAAGATGAAGTCGGCCTTTGCGCAATTACTCGAACAGAAAACCGAAAAAGAGAATTTACGGATCAAGCTGAATAAGTATGAGGAAGCACAGACCAACTTTTCACATCCCCTTGGGTCCAAGGAAAAATTGGAGCAGGAAGGCGTAACCGAGAGGAAAAAACTGGAAACCGAAAAAATAAGACAGACGGAAATTCAACAGCTCCTACAGGAACTTTCCACCGGTCTAAATCAACTGAAGCCCCAGTATGAAAGACTTCCGCAACTCCGTATTCAGGAATTAGACCTCGAACTAATAGGCCAGTTGATTACTTTTTCAAATGAAATTAAGAGTTTACAGGAACGCGCGCAAAAAGGCCGTCATGTTGTTCAGGAAACGAAAGAACAACAGCTCCATTATAAAGCCAAAATCCAAGTAAATGAAACTCAGATCGCTGCTCTAAAACAGTCAAAACCTTCTGCGCATGAATTAATGGAGCTAGGTCAATGGTACACGAAACAGCAAGGCATAGCACAACAGGAAAGCGATCTTAATAGACAGCATATTGACTTAGCAAAGAACATTAGTCAACTGAAGCAAGATCTATATGCTGTCCACCCTGATCCAGAAGCATTCCAATCAGCCCACCGTACCGAGGTTGGAGAACTGGAACAAACACTTCAGGCGCTCCAGGATGAGAAGTCTCACCTCCTTTTGCAGCAAAGGCTGACTCATTATGCAGAAAACCTGAAAGAAGGCTCCCCCTGCCCGCTGTGTGGGGCATTGGAACATCCCGCGATCAACCAGGGACAAGATATTTCCCTGGAAATCATCGCCAACGAAAAAAGGATTGCTGAGACGAATGAAACGCTCAAATACAAACAGGATCAAAAATTCCAAGTCGAAAAACTGCTTCTTCGCTTACAATCATTGACAGATCAGCTACATGATTTAAATACGAAAATCGAGCAAAACGCATCCAACAAAATTGCACATTTCAATCAATTTATATGGAGCGGTTATAGCAGCACAGACGAATCCAGCTATTCATCAAAAAAACAGGAACTTGCTAAGATCGAAGGGCAGATTACAACGGTAGAGCAACAGCTTGCAACAGATCAGGCAGCATTAGCTGCTATCGATGAAAAGCTGGACAGATACAACAAAGCATTGCATCAATTTGAACGCGATGAGGCAAGCAAGCAGGCTCAGATCAATCAAAATAAGGGAAACCTCAAAGAATTGGCCTGGTCCGATTATCAAACGCAGGAAGCTGAAAGTGTCGACCGGGAATATGCTGCACTGAAAAAATCAAATCTTGAGATTGAGCGAGATTACGTTGCATTAACCGAACGATTTAACAACTTGAACAGTCAATTCGCTGCCCAAAATAGCTTGGTACAGACTATCGCTGAACGCTTAGAAACAATCAAACGTGAACAGCTCGAAGTTGACAGCACAATTCAGCAGCTACTTGCCGCTTCATCTTTTGGTACATTAGCGGAGGTAAGACAAATCTTAGCCGAAAATCTGTCTATACAACAGATCCGGCAGCAACTGGAGCAATTTCAGATACAATTCGAGACTGTCAAAGCACAGATTGGCCAGCTGGAAAAGAAACTTGCCGACCAGGTACATGACGAAAACATATATAGTGAGCAGGAAAAGGCCCTGGAAGAAAGCTCCCAACAGTTAAAAGAAAGCACAGAAAACGTCGCCCGGCTCCGGCAAGAACTCGATCAATTACAGTTAGCCTATGCCAAAAAGGAAAATCTCCTGCAACAACAGGTTAGATTAAATTTGCGCAATGACAATTTAAAGCAGCTTTTCAACCTGTTTAAAGGCGCGGGTTTTGTACAATATGTCTCTTCGATTTATCTCCGTCAGCTGTGTGACCACGCCAATATCCGTTTCCACCGTATGACCCGGAATCAGCTTAGTCTACAGATAAATGACAGCAATGAGTTTGAGATTATAGATTATTTGAATGAAGGGAAAAGCCGCAGTGTAAAAACGCTGTCGGGGGGACAAGCCTTTCAGGTATCCCTAAGCTTGGCTTTGGCCCTGGCTGAAAGTGTACAGTCAAATACACGGGCAGCCAAAAACTTCTTTTTTATCGATGAAGGCTTTGGAACCCAAGATGTCACCTCTGTCAACATCGTTTTTGAAACGCTCCTGGATCTGCATAAAGAAAACCGGATCGTCGGCATTATCTCACACGTCGAAGAGCTCAAAGAACGTATTCCGGTATCACTTTCGATCGAAAAGGACGAAGAGCATGGCAGCCAAATTTTTATCAATTAAATCCAATTTATTTTGTATATTAGTTATAGCGGTCTAACTCACTTGGTGTGACCGCTATAACCAGTAAAACAAAAGATTATGGGCTTATTTTCAAACAACAAAAAAGGAAAAGGGTCTCATCCTTTTTTTCACAAAGGGGCTAAAATATCGGGCCATACAAGCACATCAGATCCCGGATCCGATTCTGTACGGACAGCACAATCCATGCTTTTTGTCAAACAGTACGATATCCTAACTATTTTCAAGGAGATCCTCATGCCACAGAACCAAAACTAAAATTTAGTTAAAATGCTTATCTTTCCTCCATACACAGGTGAGAAAATGGTTTGAAGCAGCTAAATTTTAGTTCATTTATTCGTATTGATAAAAACGGTCCAGCGCAACTATACCTGCTGACCGTGCAATTGACTATTGCCACTATACAGCACGCTTTGCTCCTAAGCCAAGCTAGGTCACCCGGGACTGAGTAGATACTTAAGCAATTCCAAATTAAGTGAAAGGCATTCATTGGCACAATCTATTAACTAGCGCACCTTATTAACTAGCTCATCGAAACCGTCATAAGGCTAGAAAAAGAAATTTAAAAAATCATTGAAATTGTAAAAAAGGAAGTTTAATTTAACATTATAAAACTTTTCCAAAAAAATATTGTCATACGGTAAATAACAATCCATAGACAGTACATTTGTTAGCTATATGAAGTATAAACAAATCAACAACAATTCCATCAATCAAATCATGCTTATCGTCATTATTCTGGCGATCTGTATATTGATCTTTACGAGCTTATTTTATTATCTACCGGGTTTTCTTGGCGCAATTACACTCTATGTTCTTTTTAGAAAAGTCAACTGGAAGCTGACCGAGGAAAAAAAATGGAATAAATCTTTTACGAGTATTCTATTGATATTGCTGACAATCATATTCCTGGTAGGCCCGCTCTACCTGTTAATTAACTACATGGTGCCACAGGTCACAGAAGTTATCAGCAACAAAGATGAACTTCTGCAAAAGTTCGACTCGATCAAGACTTACTTCAAGGATAGCCCCTATCTGAGCAATATAGATCTTTCAGATACCGCTTTAATGGACGCCCTTCAGAAAGCGGCTAAATTTATACCTAGCATTCTGAATTCCGTTGCTGAGGTCGGTGTCAATATACTTGTTGCCTTATTTGTTTTATATTTTATGCTGGTAAGCAGCAAAAAATTGGAGCAGACCATTTATCAGGCAATCCCTTTCACCAAAACAAGCAAAGCCGAGTTATGGAAAGAGTTTGATATGATGGTGAAATCCAATGCTATTGGTATTCCTATCCTGGCGATGTGCCAAGGTATCGTAGCGGGCCTGGGTTATTGGTTCTTTGGACTGGAAAATCCTATCTTTCTGGGAATACTCACTGCAGTTTCTACTATAATCCCTATTCTGGGAACCATGGTCGTGTATTTACCAGCAGCACTTTTTCTTCTCGCCAATGGACAATCTGGCAATGCAATAGGTCTCGCCCTATATGGCATCATTATTATCGGAAGCATTGATAATGTACTGCGCTTTACCATATTAAAAAGGCTGGGCGACGTGCATCCTCTAATCACTGTATTTGGGGTATTGCTTGGACTGAACTTATTTGGAATGCTTGGGTTAATATTCGGTCCACTAATCCTATCTTGTGTTGGTGTACTCTTGAAAGTATACAGCATCGAATTTGGAAGAAGCACGCCTGAAATCATTCAATCTACATCATTGACAGATCCAAGCTCTCCACATGATACACCGGATATCAGTGAATAAGGATACTCCAACGATTCAAGCTGATCGGAACAGAATATCCAGTAAACTGTCATAAATGAGATTGAACGACTGAGAATCCCTTTTTTTTCCTAGTTTTGGTCAGTAATTCAATAGATTCTTCCATACTTTCTACGCAAAGTTTGGCAATCTATTGCGCATAAACATTAAAACGATAAAATCATTAAAACTGATTTAAAAGCAAACGTAGTCTATGAATAAAAAAATAATCTTAGGAGTATCAGCGATATTGACTGCCGGAATCCTTTACTCATGCAACAATAACAGTAAACCGAAAACGGATAATACGGCAAATACCAGCCAGGAAGCCAGCACTGAAAATCATGACCATGCCGGCCATGACCATAGTCAAGCTGCACCCACACAATCTTCAGAACCAGCGGCTATCCTTCCTAATTTCACATTTTATCAGCTTCGTTCGGGCATCCGTGTTACACAGGAAAATGTTGCGAAAGATAAAAATACCGTTTTTATTCTGTTTGATCCAGGCTGCAGCCATTGTCAGCATGAAGCTACCGAGCTTGAAAAAAATATCGATCGCTTGAAAGACGTCAACATCTATTATATTTCTATGAATGACCCAGCATTAGTATTGGGCTTTTTTGATACATTTGCACCTAAATTGTCCAAAGCATCCAACGTAGAAGTATTAATAGATAAGGATCAGACATTTATTCAAACGATCCATGTCCCTTCACAATTTCCAGCAAATTATGTCTATGGCGCTGATGGAAAATTGAAAGCACATTGGGAAGGTGAAAAAAACATTAACGAAGCAATCAGCCAAATTCATAAATAATCTGAAATGCTAAACATAGCAATCAATGGATTCGGACGTATCGGCAGAAATACCTTGCGTAATATTTTTCTGCGGGGGGCTACCGATGAACTGCAGGTCATTGCCATCAATGATCTCACTGACACTAAGACTTTGGCCCATCTTTTTAAATATGATTCTGTACACGGTCCTTTTCCGGGCACCGTAACACATGATGACACCCATATTATTGTCAATGGCAATTCGATCCTGGTCACCAATAAACAAGATCCTGCAGCATTACCGTGGCGGGAATTGGCTATTGATGTTGTCATTGAATCCACGGGATATTTTACCAGTCGTGCCAAGGCGGCTTTGCATTTAGAAGCTGGTGCAAAAAAGGTGATCATCTCCGCACCCGCGCAAGATAAAGATATACCTACTGTTGTGTTAGGCATTAATGACAGCACCGTTGATCTTGCGGCTTCCATCCTATCCAATGCATCCTGTACCACAAATAATGTCGCTCCACTGGTTAAGATATTGGATGAAAATTGGGGTATCAAAGATGGGTATATTACAACGGTGCACTCCATGACAGGTGATCAAAATCTTCATGACGCCCCACATAAGGACTTAAGGAGAGCTCGGGCAGCGTCTTCATCCATCATCCCGACAACTACGGGTGCCGCGAAAGCGATCACCAATGTTTTTCCGCATCTGCAGAATAAGCTTGGAGGAGCCGGGATACGTGTACCCGTACTCAATGGCTCATTGACGGACTTTACCTGCACCCTGAAAAAGGGGACTACGGTAGAAGAAATCAATAAGGCCTTTAAATCAGCTGCCGAAAATGAATTAAAAGAAGTACTTTATTATACAGAAGATCCGATCGTTTCTGTCGATATCATTAACAATCCTTATTCATGTGTATTTGATGCACAGCTTACATCCATTGTAGGTGGATTGGTTAAAGTTGTCGGTTGGTACGATAACGAATTTGGTTATTCCAATCGACTGGTAGACCTACTGATCAAGATCGATAGGCTCGTAGAATTTAGCTGAACCAGTGCCGCCTTACAATAGTGCCGGCATATAAGAAAAAAGCGTCCTTGTCAGCTAATGCTGGCAAGGACGCTTTTTTAGGTATCTTTTCCCCTTTAACAATAGACTGTAGGGCAAGCAAAGCATAGATAAAGTACGAAAGAAGTACTTATCCCCTTTTTTAATATCCATTCCTGTCAGCTAGGGCATCGCTGTTTATTCTGTGCTGTTACAACCTCTTATCAACAAGTCTACTGTCTAGGTCCAGTGCTTGGCGTATGCCTTGTTGTTATGGCAACCGTACCGCAATAGTGCCTTGTCCGTGCCTAATTGGTATGGAAGCAAGCGAGTTGAAGGGACCTGAAGGGATTCGAAGGGACTTGAAGGGACTTGAAGGGACATTAGAGTTCCCTTTCCACGCCCAAACCAAAAAGTGCAAAGTCATACTTTACCGGATCATTCGCATCCAGTAACCGTAGATTAGTGGTTAGCTCCTGCGCTGTCTTCCAATTCACTTTATCGAGCGTAATCAAACCCAATTTACGTGCCACACGCTCCACATGAACATCGCATGGACAGATCAGGTCTTTTGGCGACAGGCGGTTCCAGACACCAAAATCTACTCCTTTTGTATCTTTTCTGACCATCCAGCGCAAAAACATATTGATCCGCTTGACCGTAGATTTCTGTGCTGGGCTACTGATGTGCTTACGTGTACGAACAGGGTAGTCAGGCAATGAAAAGAAATAGGTTTTAAAGGCATTAAGTGCCATTTCCAGATCAATCTCTTTGTTAGCCTCCTGTCCCATTAGAAACGCGTCTTCTAACGACTCAAAATGCTGATAATGATGTTTAAAAAAAGACACAAAATAAAGAATATCAGTATCATTGAAGGTGCGATGCTTAAATCCCAATAAGCTCTTTAAGTCATGCTCCTGATGATTCATGATGTATTCGTAGGGTGCACCATCCATTCGAGTTATCAGCTCATTGCATTTATTGATAATGGTCTTTCTTTGTCCCCAGGCCATAATGGAAGCCAGGAATCCCATGATTTCAATATCCTGCTTTGCAGAAAATTGGTGTGGTATCGATATGGGATCATTTGGAATAAAACCAGGTTGATTATATTCATCAACTTTTTTATCCAAGAAATCTTTCAAATCAAAATCAACTGCCATTCTAATCCCTATCTTCCTGTCTGCAGTATACCCTTACAAATATTAGCAATCAAGCCTGGTCCTTCGTAGATAAAACCTGTGTAAACCTGCACAAGACTAGCTCCCGCATCTAATTTTTCAATGGCATCTTTGGCCGAATGGATCCCGCCTACTCCGATTATCGGAAATGCCTTATTGGACTTTTCACTTAGATAACGAATGACTTCTGTTGAACGCTTGGTCAGAGGGCGTCCACTTACTCCACCCGCTTGTTGCGTCAGCGCTGGCTCACTTTTTAATCCGGCTCTGGAAATGGTCGTATTTGTCGCAATGACACCTGCGATCTGTGTTTCCAGAACGATTTCAACAATATCATCCAGCTGACTATCTGTCAAATCAGGTGCTATTTTAAGCAAAATCGGCTTCGGTGCCGGTTTCTCAAGATTCAGACGCTGTAAAGTGTTCAGTATATGTTTTAGCGGTTCCTTTTCCTGTAAATCCCGTAATCCAGGTGTATTTGGAGAACTCACATTGACAACAAAATAATCTACGTAATCAAACAAGGCATTGAAGCAATAAATGTAATCATTGACGGCTTCTTCATTGGGTGTGATCTTATTCTTGCCAATATTGCCCCCGATTAATAATCCTTTTCGATCCTTTAAATTTTTCAATCTCGTCGCAGCAACATCTGCGCCTTGATTATTAAATCCCATTCTATTGATTAAAGCTTCATCGGGAACAAGTCGAAACATCCTTGGCTTATCATTTCCCGGCTGAGGCTTGGGAGTGACCGTTCCAATTTCGATAAAACCAAATCCCAAATTAGTCATATCTGCAATATATTCCGCGTTTTTATCAAAGCCAGCAGCTAGGCCTACCGGATTTTTGAACTTCAATCCAAAGACCTCGCGTTCCAAACGTGGATCTTCCACGGTAAAAAAAGCATTCAATAATTGCTTGGCACCCCAAATTTTTGAGAAGACATTCAATCCGCCGGTCACTTTATGGTGTGCCGTCTCCGGATTCATTGTAAAGAATATAGGTTTGACTAATTTATACATAATCGCAAAGTTACTCAAAGAAGAAGAAATATTCATTACTTTTGTACTTTTGCAGTTGAAATGATATCAATAAATAATTTAACATTTGAAATAGGATCTCGCGCTTTATATGACGAAGCAAACTGGCATATCAAACCAGGAGATAAAGTTGGCTTGATCGGTGCCAATGGTACAGGTAAATCGACTTTACTTCGACTGATTGTCGGTCAATACACGCCCACATCGGGAACTATTTCCATGGCGAAGGACCTTAAGATCGGTTATTTAAACCAGGACTTACTGTCTTACCATTCAGACAAAAGCATTCTGCATGTTGCCATGGAAGCTTTTGAGCGCCAAAATCAGTTACATGCCGAAATCGAGGATTTACTCCATAAACTAGAAACTGATTATTCAGATGACATCCTGAATAAACTAAGTGATAAACAAGTAGAATTCGAAGCCCTTGATGGTTATAATATCGAATTTAAGGCCCATGAAATCCTTGCCGGTCTAGGCTTTTCGGAAGAAGAACAGAAAAGACCTC
This sequence comes from Sphingobacterium sp., assembly GCA_022712315.1. Taxonomy (GTDB): domain Bacteria; phylum Bacteroidota; class Bacteroidia; order Sphingobacteriales; family Sphingobacteriaceae; genus Sphingobacterium. The sequence continues at coordinate 13,713 of JALAGS010000158.1, forward strand.
TGGCGACTTTCTCCGGAGGCTGGCGTATGCGGGTTATGCTTGCCCGAATCTTATTGCAGACTCCAGATATTCTATTGCTGGATGAGCCTACCAACCACATGGACTTACCTTCTATCAAATGGCTTGAAAACTACTTACAAGCATTTGATGGTGCTATTGTTATTGTTTCCCATGATCGATATTTCCTCGACCGCATCATCAAGAAAACGGTTGAATCGCGTAAAGGGAAATTAACGCTTTATGCAGGTAATTACAGTTTCTATCTTGAAGAGAAAGAGCTCAGAAATGAATTGCAAGCCAATCAGTTTAAAAACCAGCAAGCGAAGATAAAACAGGAAGAACGTTTAATTGAACGTTTTCGCGCAAAGGCCTCCAAAGCAAAAATGGCTCAATCCCGGATCAAAGCCCTGGATCGCCTGGAGAGAATTGACGATGTGGATGATGACAATCCTACGGTAAACTTCAGTTTCAAATTTTCAAAACCTTCCGGCCGCCATGTTGTGACCCTGGAAAATATCTCCAAGTCCTACCCTAATCTGGAAATCCTAAAAAATACCTCGGCAATTATAGAAAAAGGTGATAAGATTGCCTTAATCGGTGCCAACGGTAAAGGTAAGTCTACCCTCCTGCGCATTGTGGCAACGGCAGACAACGAGTTTGAAGGAAAAGCTGAACAAGGGCACAATGTTTCGCAAACATTTTTTGCACAGCATCAGCTCGAGGCGCTGCACCTGGAAAATTCTATCCTTGCGGAGTTACAGGCTTTTGCACCAAAGCATACAGAGACGGAACTACGCTCCATTCTTGGGTGTTTTCTATTCACAGGTGACGATGCTTTCAAAAAGATCAAAGTCCTTTCCGGTGGCGAGAAATCACGTGTAGCTCTAGCGAAAGCATTAACAGCAGATGCCAACTTCCTGGCGCTCGATGAGCCTACCAACCACTTGGATATGCAGTCTGTTAACATTTTGATCCAGGCCTTACAACAATATGAAGGTACATTTATCGTTGTATCCCACGACCGTTATTTTTTGGACAATGTAGCCAACAAAATCTGGTACATTGAAGATAAACAGATCAAAGAATATCCAGGCACTTATCAGGAATATGAAGAATGGGCTGCAAAACGCGTTGTTAAAACGGAAGTAAAAACGGAGAAGAAAGTCAAGGAAGAACCCAAAGTAAAGAAAGAAAAGCAACCACTTACCGAGGATAAAACCCGTTTGTTGAGCAAAAAAAATAAGGAGCTAACTTCTTTTGAGCAAAAGATCGAAGAGCAGGAAATTCTAGTTAAAAACCTCGAAGCTAAACTTGCCGACGAAGCGGTGTACTCCGATGCGACTAAGTTACAGGAAACTACGCGTTCTTACAACTCCGCAAAGGCGCTGTTAACGCAATTCCAGGAGAGTTGGGAACAGTTGGCGGAAGAAATTATGGAATTGGAAAACAATTAATTTTTTCGGCTTAAAATCAGCTTATTAAGCATTCAAGCGCTATTTTAAGCCAAAATTATTTGCAGGAATAGGATTAAAGCCCTACTTTTGCATCACTTCAAAGAAGGAACGGTAGTTCAAAAAAAGAAGTAGGATTCCGTAGCTCAGCTGGTAGAGCAATACACTTTTAATGTATGGGTCCTGGGTTCGAATCCCAGCGGGATCACAAACAAAAAAGCTAATCGCAAGATTAGCTTTTTTGTTTATATAGCAATTAAATTGTTCGGGTCATTTATGAAAACTAAAAAAATATTCTCCTGATGAGATATACAGACAATTAACCCGATAACACGCTATGCCTTTTCTCATCCATTGTTAAAAATACCAACGTTTTTGATTTGCATTAATCGTTTTTTATCTTGTCACTTTATTAAATACCGATATGCACGAACTAATCACAGAACAGTTGGTAAAGAAGTTAATCGTTAGCCAGTTTCCCAATGGAAACACTTCCCTGTTGAGTTTGTCCACAATGGAGGAAATGACAACCGAACATTCCGGCTCGGCAACACAATGCTAACAAGATTGCCCAGTGCAGAACGATACGCCTCTCAGATTGAAAAAGAAGCAAAATGGCTGCCCATTTTAGTTAAAGGATTATCCATCCCGATTACAATCCCGCTGGCTATCGGATCACCTGAACTAGGGTACCCTTTCCACTGGTCGATCAACAAATGGATTGAAGGAAGTCCCTTAAATTTACAGGACACCAATAAAACACAGATCGCCTATACCGTGGCAAAATTTTTAAAAGAGCTACATGCGATTGACAGCAGTAATGGCCCGACGGCGGGCCCCCACAATTTCTATCGTGGCGGTAACTTAAGCCAATATCATCCTGAAACTGAAAGAGCATTAACGTCTCTTGAAGGGATAATAGATACCTTTATATGTCGTAAAATCTGGCAACGGGCAATATCCTCAAACTGGGAACAAAAAGGTGTCTGGGTACATGGAGACATGGCTATTGGAAACCTACTACAAGACGGTATCTCCCTCACCGGAATCATTGATTTTGGCCTATTGGGTGTCGGAGATCCCGCATGCGATTTTGTGTTGGCATGGACGTACTTTGATGGAGAAAGCCGGCAGGTTTTTGCCGCTGAGCTGGCATTAGACAGCGCAACATGGGAGCGTGCTAAAGGGTGGGCGTTATGGAAAGCTTTAATAACCTATAATACCCCTCTTTCCAAAAGAGTCCTATCGGCATTATTAATGGAAGAACTATAAAAAGGAATACAATAAGCATCAAGCTCTAGACTTTGTCTTATTGTCGCTATTTCTCTCGAACTAAAGAATGCTTGGAACATAACAGCAAAGTACTGTATACTGCTATCAATGAAGATATGTAGAGGAAAACACAATGTCCGCTATTGGGTACAGCGGAAATTATTCCACAATTCATTGAGCTTTGTCCAAACAGCAGAATTCCTTTTCTGAGGTGAAAACTGATGGAAAATAATCGTGTAATTACTGCCAGAACACCTTTTTAGATGCACCTTAGATTGAAGAACCATTGCTTTTTTACTCATGTAATCAACCATTTCTATTGTTCCTGTAAAAGTCAATTCGTCCGCAGCTTCGGGAGTGGACAATTTTCTAAAATGTACTTTTGTTCTCTTTATCAAATCTTTAGGAAGTACGCGTTTCTCTATATTGCGGTTGACGAGTCCATCAAAATACATCGACAGGTTATTTTCAATCACTTTTGAATCAATCGTCTGAACACCTTCTATATACCACAAGAAAGCATATGACCAATATTCATCACTCTGCGGTTTACTCCATCCAGTCGTAAAACGCACATCCTCCACTCCTTTATAAGGTACCTTAGGTGCAAAATCTATAGGTATAGGAAAACGCTCTATTCCCCACCCCTCCAGGCTAAGATTATATGGTGGTTTCCAGCTCACAGGATCAAACTTCTCCTGTGCAAACACTTGGAATTTGATAACACAAATGAAATATAGTAAAACAAATATTTTCATAACAGTGGCGTATTGTTAGTTACATAAAAATAAGAATTTTTTAAACAGTTATGTTTTTCCGGAGATTAGACCCAAGAAAAATATACTTTTTAGCAATTCTTTTTAATACTGCTCTCTATATTTACTTAGGAGTTATGTCTATGTACTAAAATTCTTACAAATTTAAAGTGACGTAAAAATTTACGGACAAACCGGGTGCTCGTATGCGTATTGAAATTGGCTAATAAATAAAAAGGTGATGAAAATGAGACTAACCATCGGGATTTTGATACGATTTGATCAAATTCAAACCTGTTATTTCATTATTTTCACCCTTTCATTTAACATTTATAAACAATTAGCAAGTCCATAGATACCTTCGAAATGCGATCAGAAGCCATGAACAATAAAAACCTTTATACAAAGCCACACTATCCTATTTTAGACGGGCTAAGAGGAGTCGCAGCAATTATCGTTGTCACCTTTCATCTCACAGAGCCACTGGGGACAGGGCATCTCGATATCTTGGTCAACTATGGTTATTTGGCAGTTGATTTTTTCTTTCTTTTATCTGGATTTGTGATCGGTTATGCCTATGATGATCGCTGGCCTAAAATGACGATCGGCACCTTCTTTAAACGCCGTATTGAACGACTTCAGCCTATGGTTATACTGGGCATGACACTTGGCGCAATTGGCTTTTACTTCACGGATTCCACAATATGGCCACTTATTCACACCGTTCCACTCTGGAAAATGCTTCTGGTCATGCTCATCGGTTATACGATTCTCCCCGTTCCCCTTTCATTGGATATTCGTGGCTGGCAGGAAATGCACCCACTCAATAGTGTCGGCTGGTCCTTGTTTTTTGAATATATCGCTAATATTCTATATGCCATAGGTATTCGAAAATTATCCAAAACAGCATTAAGCATTTTGGTCTTTATAGCGGCTGTGGCGCTCGCTCATTTGGCAGTCACAAGCCCCAACGGAGATGTTAGCGGAGGGTGGACATTAAATACTGAGCAAGTGCGGATAGGAATCGCGCGTACGATGTACCCTTTCTTTGCCGGACTTCTCCTATCGAGAATAACAACTCCGAGCCGTATCCGGCATGCATTTTTGTACTGTAGTATTTTAATCGCGATTGTGTTATATATGCCTCGTATAGGTGGAGCAGAAAAACTCTGGATGAATGGAATATATGAGTCGATATGCATTATCATTGTATTCCCCCTGATTGTTTACCTAGGGACAGGCAACATATCAACCAGCAGAATAGAGAATAAGCTCTGTAAATTTTTGGGTGACATCTCCTACCCGCTATACCTCGTACACTACCCGTTTGTCTATTTTTATGTTGCCTGGATCAGCAACAATAAGGATGTGACTATTTTACAGGCCTTACCTTACGCCATACTGATTCTGGCAACAAGTATTGTACTGGCCTATATCAGCTTGAAATGGTATGATGAACCTGTCCGCAAATGGCTCAGAAAAAAAATGGGTTAAGAAAGCTTATCAAACCCTTTAACTTTGCAGTATCCGCTGAATAGCCTTTTGTTCATGCAACGACAGCACTTCAAATTCTTCAGAACTAACAGTCGACTTTGCCGCTATAAATATGACATTGGGATAGTCAATCAGTTTTTTCTGCAGCAATCTTGCTCTCTTCATATGAAAATCAGATGTAATTACAATGAAGAGATCTGGGGAAATCTGCTTGATGATCTCCTTTGACAGCATGAAATCTTCGTAAGTATTTGTGGATAGTATACATGAAAGCAAATCTCTCTCAGCGACACCTCTTTCCATCAAATAGGCTTTGGCATAAGCTCCATGCGGTTTTTCTGTTCGATTGAAATGCTCACCTATGCCACCCGTACATAAAATTGCAGTCCCCTCATTATGGCAATAGAAATTATAGGCGCATTCATTTCGATTCAATGCCATAATGCTAAGATTCCCCTGCTCATCATTGGGTGCACCTAGTAATAATATTAGGTTTTTAATTTTTTCCATCCGATTTAATGCTTCAAACACTCAAATGTAATAAGACCGTTAGGAAAACCAGCAAAAAGGGCCTTAAATTTTATCAAGCTATTTATTGATTCATAATTAAACGGATTCCTGCAAAAAAAACAAAATGTTACAAAACATTTTTCAGAGTTGATTAATCAATCGATTGACTAAACTAATTCTGATAAAAGTTTATTTTTTTACAGACCGATAAAAGGTGTATCATTTATATTTAATGACACACAATATAAACCATTATGAGAAAACTTCTAAATTTAATGCTTATGGCCCTCGCCATAGGAGCTGCCTCCTGTAGCAAGACACTGGTAAACACCGAAGAAACCGCCGGGACTCTCAAAGCGAAAGCATCCACTGCCACAGTAACTAACGAATGGAACAGTAACCCCTATAAACTGAACGTCATCTATTTCGTTCCAAATGATGTAGACTCTATTCCAAATTTCAGAAAACGGCTTAGCAGGATCCTGCTGGACGCGCAAAATATGTTTGCTAGCAATATGGATCGTGAAGGCTTTGGCCGAAGATCTTTTGGACTGGACCTGCTCAACGACAGCCTAATTAATATCCATTACATAACTGGAAAATATGGTAAAGCTACTTACCCTTATTCGGGAGGCAGCGGAGCTGTGAAGACGGAAGTAGACAGCTATTTTAGTCAAAATCCTTCCACGAAAAAAAGTGAGCATAATCTAATCATTATCCCAACTTATAACACCGATCCAGCAAATCCGGGAGGACCACCATTCTACGGCACAGGTACGAGTTGCTACGCCTTGGACTATGTAAATCTGGACGCTAAGAACCTTGGAATAGGTGGTGATATTGGCTGGAAGGCGACGGTATGGATCGGCGGAATGATTCATGAACTGGGCCATGGCTTAAATGCAAGTCATAACAAAATGAATAAAACATTAGCTCCAACCTTAGGCACTGCTTTGATGGGTTCTGGCAACTCAACTTACGGAATCTCCACCACTTCATTGACAAGTACCACTGCTGCAACATTCAACAATAGCCAGGTATTCAGCCCTGTGGCAAGAAGTGACTGGTATACATCTGCATCTGCAGAAATTACATCATTGTCCTCAAGCTTCGTCAATAACAAGATTATTGTTTCTGGAAAGTTTACAGCAACAAAACCAGTGAATGACATTGTTGTTTGGCACGATAGAGAACCTTTCGGTGTAAATAACGATTATGATGCGGTACAGTGGGCCACAAAAATAATCGGTCAGGATAGTTTTCGATTTGAATGTCCATTAGCTGATTTCTATGATCTCACGGGCAATTACGAAATGCGAATCGGATTTATGCATGTCAACGGAAGCCGCACAACTTTAGGCTACGCCTATAATTTCGTTAATAATATACCCGATTTATCCAAAGTGGTTACTTATAAATTATTACCGACCACAGGCTGGTCAATTATCGCCAGCGATAGCAACGAACCTGGTTCACCGGCAAGCAATGTCCTGGATATGAACAGAAGTACAGTTTGGCATACGCCTTGGTCTTCTACCCAAACCCCACAGCCACATTTCTTCTCCGTCAATATGGGGGCAATACGTACAGTAAAAGGAGTTGCTTTTCGTAACCGCGATAATTTAAATGGAGCGATGAAGGATATCAATATCTATTCAAGTACAAATGGCATAAATTGGACGTTGATTAAAACAGCTCAATTGATTAAAGTTTCCGGATCCTGGATCAATGTCGATCTTAACACATCAATTAATACCCAGTATCTTAAAATAGAATCTACGAGTTCATGGGGCGATTTCTTTTATTCTCATCTTGCTGATTTTGGTGCTTATTAAAAGCTAGATAGGTCTCATTCAAGGGAGAAAATAGACCTTGAATAATTAAATAAGCGGCCGGTATTTTACTATACCGGCCGTTTTTAGCTTTGATCACAGCCAAATAATAGACATTCACAAATAATTTGTTATTTTTAATACCTGATCTCTGCTTGGCTTCTGTTGGCGAGGTCCCGTTACGCAAAAGCAGAAACATCAATTACAGATGAAAATTTTATGACTAAACAAGAGCTGATCAAAACTTTTTCTGACAATCATTATACTGCTATTTCCTATATCCAGGCATTACCTGAATCACATTTTTCCTTTCGCAACAACGAAAAGTGGACTGCTGGTCAGCAGCTAAAACATATCCTGCTAACGCTTCTGCCATTTCCTAAAGTACTTCAATCAAAAGATTTCATTTCTCAAAAATTTGGCACGCTGGAGCGCGCGCTTTGGGATTATGATACTGTACGTAATAACTATCTAAAAACAAGCCTACAGGCGCCAAAACAATTTCTGCCTGAAGAGATTGCAACCGAACAAAAAGAGCTCCTGATAGCGCAAATTGAAGAGACTTTAGAAACAATTACTCAGCTTCTTACCTTATATAAGGAAGAGGAACTTGATCGCCTGGCTCTACCCCATCCTTTACTGGGAAAGCTCAGTATACGCGAGATGTTTTACCTGATGAGCTATCATCCAATACATCACCTTAATCAGATCAAAGAGAATCTGATGGCACTAAATAAATGATATCTTTTACTTGCAGGACCCTATTTAATTATTCTTAATCAAGTATTGCTTATAGTTTTGTATGGACCATATCGTATAAATCAAATCCTACAGCCCAGTAATCTTTGTGAATTTCCCTCAATACAAACCCATTTTTCTTATAGAATCCGAATGTAAATTGGGAGGTTCCAACTTCTATCGTTTCAACACCGCTATGATTGTAGAGAAAATCAATCCGGTAATGCAATAAGGCTTTGCCAAAACCAAATCCGTGATATTTTGGATTTAAAAAACTCCAACTCAGAAATCCTGTACGTTCATCATCCGAAACACCTATCCCTCCACCACCGATAATTTGTCCATTAACAAGTGCAACAAAATACCTTTCTACCTCGCCATCAAGATATTCCTTAAAGTCTGCGATCTCATTCGGCGCAAAGTACTTCGGTACATTCATACGGAGAATATCAATCAGCTTATTTCTGTCCTGAACATCATATTCTCTAATTTCCAGATACTTATCCATAAGTAATACGGTTGTAAATTCCTATCCACTTCTTAATTTTAAAATTCCTGACGCTTATTAAATATAATCATATTTTATTGTGTTCTTATTAGGTCAGCTTGTTAAAAAAAGTCTAATGGTACTGTATTTTTTTAAGTATCCCTATCTTTAAGATCGGCTAACTTTCTTTTGTCTGCTGATCAAATTACAGTCTATAACGCAATGAAATGGCTCGCCATATGTCATTTGCGAAATCTTGGTCTTCATCAATACGATCAAAGTACCATTTGTCGTTTTTTTTGACAATGTTCTGAATGACGCCATCCAACAGTATTTCCACTTCTTCCTGTTCTTTCGTCACATCTCTTTTTAATAATCTGACTTGATAATCCTGTCCTTTATACGTAATGCGAAAAGTCTGTCCTTTAAAAGGATCATAAATCTTTAAACCGATTGTATCTTCCATATCTATGTCCTTTAAATTTAGGTAAAAGATAATTTGGAATGAAACTAAAAAGCACAAAAATCATTGGCTATTGGCTTGATTTTTGACTAATTTTACCACAGCGCTGCGGTAGGCAGGCGACCACTAGATATCCAATATGCGAAAACCTCAAAAGGATGTTCCGATTTTTTTTGAAGCATTAAATCAGATGCCCATTGCAACGGCAATTTATGACAATTCAAACCTCAATATCGCATTTGCCAATTCGCGTATGCTAAGCATGTGGCGTACTGAAAATGAGATATTCGGACATTCTTTCGCAGAGGTATTTCCCATATTTACGCAAGAAGGATTTACCGATATACTGCGTAATGTTTGGGAGAGCGGTGTAACCTATAAGGCCTTTGATACTCCAGCCACAATTACAGACCGTGAATTTAAAATTAAACGATATTTTGATTTTGAATATAAACCACTGTTTGATAAGCGCGGCCGGACATATTCTATCCTACATACAGCCACAGATGTTACCCATAAGATACATGCAGAAAAAACTAAAGATCAAGAAAATACCACGATCAATTCCGCAACCAACTTGAGAATGATCTCTTATACGCTTTCTCACGATGCCAAGAATCCATTAGCTCTTGCCAAATTGGGTATCGGTGTGCTGCAAGAGCATTTAGACATGCAATCCAATCGACGGATGGAGCTGTACAATGTGATCGACCAATCGCTTGAAAACATAGCAGATATTATTGACAAAACAGTAGAACTGAGTCTCGCTCCGTCTAGTAGGCTTAAGAAACACAACATTCGTTTAGATCTCACACTTCCAAATTGGTGCCGAGAGGCAAAATTATTATATCGTAGTCCCCATACCGAACTTATCTTTGGTGATCTTTTTTCAATAAACAGTGATCAGAATGGGATTTACCAAATCTTCACCAACCTGATCAATAATGCTATTAAATACTCATCGGCCAATAAAAATGCTCAGGTACACATTTACAGTGAAAAAGTAACCAACGGTGTGTTATATATCATCAGAGATAATGGTATCGGTATTCCACAATATGAGCTCGAAAACATCCGTATGGAAAGACTTCGTGGTTCCAACTCTAGAGATTACCAGGGAAAGGGCATCGGATTGTTTATCGTCCAGGAAATTCTGGAAAGGCTGAAAGCGCAGATGACTATATTTAGCCAGGAAAATCATGGCACCGAAATACGCTTGTTTTTCCCGAATTAAGTGTGCCTTTCCCATCCAATTGACAGCCATTTAATGACCAACGCTGTCTACGATATATTCTAGCAAAATCGTTGTTGGACTCCTGATTTATGGCTATTTTTGACTATTCAGAGATTTTAAGCAAATTCAGACGCGTCCTTATGAACCATTTTCGTAAATATTGGAATTTTTTTTCCCATATTGGTGCACATCCCGAGATGTCGTACATCGACTTCAAACGCGTATATATGATAAACCTGATTGCATTATTATGTTTATTGCCTACGATTTTCTTTTCAATACTCAATTTTATTGACCACCGCTATATTCTATCAGCGATTAATTTTTCCAATTCAATATGTGCGTTTACCGTCCTTTTACTTCAATATTATGAAAAACATAATATTGCAAAGGCCACATTGCTGACAAGCAATTCGGTATTTTTCTTCTTAGGGGCCCTGCTCTATAAAAATGGGGGTGAATACTTTTTACTGTGTACATTGATTGTCTCCATGCTGATGTATGACAACCGAAAAATTCATATCATACTTTGTCTTACCGTAGCTTTCCTGATTTCGCTTTTATATCTGCTCCCCGATATTCTTCCTCCGAATCAACAAGTACCTCGGTCCAGGTCTGTTTTCAACATTATCAATGCTCTTGCTTTTATGGTTGTCGCGGTCAACTTCTTTCTCGATATCATTTATAAGAATATGAAAAAGATCGAGCATCAACGTCGTCATTTAGAATCCTTGAATCGAGACAAAGAAAAAATATTTTCTATTATTGCGCACGACATTAAAAGCCCTTTTGCCAACCTCGAGGCATTGGTATTCATGTTTCGTAACCAAATGCTTGACAGTACTACCTCACAGGAATACATTCAACAAATCTATCAGCAGATTAAGCAGCAGAATCAAGCATTGGATGACCTATTGCAATGGGGCAGCAGCGGCATGCAGGGAATGGACACCAAGGCCTCAGCACTATTAATCAAACCCATGATCCAACAGATCATTAAAGGCTTTATAGAGAATACGCAATCTAAACAGCTAAAGATCAACATTAATATACCTATTGAAACTCAAATAATTGCCAATAGAGATCATACAATAATTATTTTACGCAACTTAATCAGTAATGCAATCAAATTCAGTTATGCTAATGGAAATATCAACATTTATGCTAGCACAGACGACCACTATACCCATATCCATATTCAGGATGAAGGAATAGGCATCAACCCCTCTAAATCAGCCTTATTATTTAACGAGATTCAGCAAAAGTCCTTTGGTACAGAAGACGAACCTGGGTCAGGTGTAGGTCTTGTTCTCTGCAAGGATCTTATTGAACGGAACAAAGGTGTTGTGAACATCCAGAGCACGCCTAATAAGGGTTCAGTTTTTAGCGTGGGGCTACCCTCCTGTCCAACTAATACACCCCAAGTCAAGGTCGAAGAACCGACGTGCTGTTAGCACAGAAATTGATCGGTCAATGATCGCTTTATCACGCTTGCTTTTCCGCTTCGCTTTGAAACATTTTTAGATACCTATTCATTTTTGTAGATTTATCGAAAACCTGCATTGATAAACAGAGCTATGGACGTTAACGATACATTTGTATACAAGGACATCAACACGCCTGTTGGGATAATTCACATTATCGCAACAGCAAAAGGACTTTCAGGTCTACTTTGGGAAGGCGACAACTATATACGCACAAAACTTCCTGCTGCAAGCTACGACGAACATGCGCCAATTCTGATACAGACAGAACTGCAACTGAAGGAATACTTTGCCAGGCAAAGAAAGATATTTGATATTCCGTTGGATTTTAGAGGAACAGCATTTCAGATCAAGGTCTGGAGAGCTCTTTTACAAATCCCCTACGGCACAACCATTACTTACGGTCAACTTGCGCTGCAATTAGGTGACACCAAAGCCGTGAGGGCTGTTGGCGGTGCTTTGAATAAAAACCCCATTGCCATTATTGCTCCATGCCATCGAATAATTGGTACATCAGGTAAGCTCGTGGGCTTTGCAGGGGGCCTTCGTAATAAAGCCTTCCTGCTTGATCTTGAACAACAATACCGCACGCCGACGCTATTTGATTCCTAAAATTGATTTTCTTTTCGTCGACGACCTACTCTTAGGACTTACATTATCCATGCTGCACGTTCCTTCAAAGATGAAATAGGGAAAAAAGCATCATTGCTTTTGTAATTAAAACTTTATCTTTATGAAAAGAATTACACGGTCACTATGATAGAGAATACGTTTGGAATGGATATTTTGCCAAAAAATGAACATGACCGACTGAATGCACTCAGACGTTATAAAATTACCGGTACCCCATCCGAAGCTAGCTTCGATGGGATAGCAAAATTAGCCACACAAATATTTAATGCCCCTATTGCGTTGCTATCGTTGGTTGACGCTGAATCTGTCTATTTCAAAGCAAATATTGGCATGGGCGCCACCAAAGAAACGAATCGTGGTACAAGCTTATGTAGTCTGGCTATTCTAAACAAGAAAGTAACGGTTTTCGAAGATACCCTCAAAGAGGACATGTTACTCGCCAATCCAAATATAATAGGTGATTTTGGCTTGCGGTTTTACGCGGGTGCTCCACTCGTTACTCCCGATGGATTTATGATTGGGTCTTTATGTGTCATCGACAAGCATCCACGCACCTTCACGCACAGTGACCGACAGATACTCGAAGGTCTCGCACGGACAGCAATGGATCAAATTGAGCTTCGGAGCTCCTCCATAGATAAAATTGACGAACTCGAGGGACTGAATATTACGATGGCGACCATGCAACAAAGGCTTCTCGAACTTAACGATGAGATGGAACTTGCCAATGACGAACTCTATCGTACCAATAGCCAACTGAATAAATCGTATGATTTGACAGTTCTACTCAACAAAAACCTCAAAAAGAGCGAACGTCGATTCAGATCCTTTATAGATAAAGCTCCCATCGCTTTTGCTATTTTGACGGGCCGTGATTTATATATAGAAGTCGCCAACGATATGATGCTCAAACTCTGGCGTAAGACTGAAGCTGTCATTGGCAAACCACTCGCTCAGGCACTCCCCGAATTGCAAGGACAACCCTATTTTGGCATATTGGACAACGTTTTTACAACAGGCCAAAACTATATTGGAGACACCGCCTATGCAAAGCTTGAGTCAAAAGGTGTGTTAGGTGAGCATTACTTTGATTTCACTTATGAGCCTTTGAAAAATGATGAAGGTGAAACGGAATCTATTATTGTTATCGCAAATGAAGTTACTGAGCGTATTAAAAGAAACGAACATCTCGAAGCGCTTAATCACCAGTTAGAAATCGCACTAAAAGCTGGTGAACTCGGCTCTTACAATCGCGATATCAGAACGGGAAAAATGGATTCCTCTGAGACCTGCAAACTAAATTTCGGCCTCACTAAAAAAGATCGATTTGATTATGAAGATCTTATGCAAAGCATCATTCCTGATCATCGCGAAATGGTTTATAGAAAAGTTCAGGAAGCAATTCAAAACAGAACAACCTATCATGCTGAGTATCTTATCCGTTGGCCGGATGGATCACTTCATTGGATCAATGCTTCTGGCCTTCCCAAATACGATGCAGAAGGCAATGCAACCCACCTCATCGGTGTAGTTGCAGATATTACAAAAAGGAAAAATTATGAGACTCAAAAAGATGACTTCCTTGGTATTGCCAGTCATGAACTAAAAACTCCTGTCACAGGTTTAAAAGGTACCATTCAACTCCTGGAACGATTCAAGGACAAAACAGGAAGCGATGTTATTTCAAGGCTTATCGATCAGTCCGCTGTCAATATCAAAAAGATTGTTACACTTGTTGACGATCTACTTAATATGCATCGAATTAGTGAGGGTCAGCTCCATCTTGAAAAGACAACTTTCAAGGCATCAAAGATACTTACGTCGAGTTGCCACAATATTATATCTCAAGGTAACCATCAAGTCAACATCAATGGAGATCTTGATGCTGATATCTTTGCAGACGAACAGCGACTAGAACAGGTTCTTGTTAATTTTGTCAATAATGCGGTTAAATACGCTCCGGAGTCAAAAGAAATTAATATTGTCGTTGAACAATTGCAAGATCGAATAAAAATAACCGTTGTAGACAAAGGCGAAGGTATTAATCCAGCTGTACAACCTTTTATTTTCGATAGATATTATCGGGCTAATCATGAGGGTAAATCCTATTCAGGCCTTGGACTCGGTCTCTACATCTCTTCCGAGATTATAAAAAAACATGCTGGTGAGATTGGTGTCGATAGCGCTATAGGCCAAGGTAGCAGTTTCTGGTTTTCCATTCCTCTCCCGACAGCAGAAAAATAGACTAAAAAGAGCCGGATTAAAAACCGGCTCTTTTGCTATCAAATCATAAGCTTTGCTCTTTAAGCTATTTCCTCAACTGTAGCATCAGGTGCATTCTTCTTGACAGATTCAATCCCGTTCTCCATTCCACTTGCACTTTCATACATCTCACTAGTTCCAATGATTTGACCATTGGTAGCTTTGAGATTGAAGTAATGCTTGCCATTCGTGGAAGTTTTACGGTCAAATTTATTGTCATCCTGAGCGTTCTTTTTAACAGATTCAATTCCTTTCAAACAGTTAGCTTTAGTTGTATAACCTTCACTGCTTAAAATTACCTGTCCGTTTCCAGCCTTTAAATTAAACTGGAATTCTCCATTTTTTCTTGTTTTTACTTCAAATTTACCCATTTTCTCAATTAATTAAATAAATACGTGGTTATTGGAATTAACTTCCATACTAAAGATAATACTTTTGAATGTTTTTATTGTAAAACAATGATTATTTTTTTTAGTAACGAAATTAGTATATAGTAGTAC
>JALAGS010000159.1 GCA_022712315.1 Sphingobacterium sp.
CATACAAATAATTTAAATTGTACATTTGTATCATAAAAATAATAACTATGAAATGGAACTTGGAATGGCTGCGAACCTTTAAGGCAATCTATGAAACGGGAACACTTTCAGCTGCTGCGCAGGAATTATTCATCTCTCAGCCTGGTGTGAGCCTGCATCTAAATTCGCTCGAAGCATTTACTGGACATAAACTTTTCGATCGTTCCGCACGAAAAATGGTACCGACCGAAAAGGGAAAAATCTTATATAATTATATTATTGATCCACTAAAGAAACTGGAAACCGGCGAGCAACATTTCCATAAACGCGCTTTGGACGAACGTGCTACAATTAGCATCGGCATGTGCTTTGAGACCTTTCAATATACGCTTGAAGAACATATTGCCCAGCTTCCGTTCAATCTGATCATCAAATTTGGGGAATATCCGCAGATGCAGCAGGATCTCGACAACGGTTTGCTGGACCTCATTATAACTCCTCAAAAAGGGAACCAGCAGAATCTCCAGTATGAAGCTTTTTCAAAAGAACGTATTGTCCTAATTGCTGGCTGTCAAACCGACACTTCCGAGCTAGAGAAACTCTTGGCGGACAACAAGATTAAGGAAGCTGCTCAGCTGCTGAAAAAACAATTGTGGTATAGTACTGCCGCCGATATGGATCATTTAAAAAACTATTGGTCAACACACTTTGGTGAGCATCCTGACTTCAGTCCCAATTATATCGTTCCCAATATAAGCTCTATTATACGCTGTCTGAGTAACAATACAGGCTTTTCTATTGTGCCCGACTTCCTTTGTGCCGAAGCAATTGCATCGGGAAAAATTAAACTGATCTGGGAAGGTACTTCCCCCGTAGAAAATATACTTTACTTTGGAACGAGAAAGAAAACCATGTACCAAGAGGAAATTGTTCAGTTAGAAACACTGCTAAAAGAGAAATGGTAAATCAACGGGCAGCTTGATTTAATAGCCCCGTGTATGTCACTAATGAAGCATTTTACTCAGAAATTCAGGCGTTACACCAATATAGGCAGCCACTTGTTTTTGCGGCAGGCAGTCGATCAATGTAGGATAGCGTGCGCAGAACTTTTCATAACGTTCCTTGGCGGCTAAACGGAGATTCTCCATCGATCGGCTTTGATAATAAACCAGTGCATTTTCGGCGAGTATCCGAAAATAAACATTCAATTTCGGAATCTCCTGATAGAGTCGGTTTAGATCCATTTTGGAGATCATCCATAACTCCGATTCAAATACCGCATCAATGTATAGGTTTCCGGGCTTGCCAGTCACCAGACTATACATGTCGCCAATCCACCAACCCGCTGGAGCAAACTGCTGAATATATTGAAATCCATTCTCATCCACACAGTAACTTCTTAGACAGCCAGAGGCAACGAAGATAGCGTACCTGCTTAAATCCCCTTCCAATAGCAAATATTGCTTCTTTTTCACCTTCTTGGACTTCAGCACCGCCAATAGGAGTACGATTTCGTCTTCAGTAAGTTTGATCTCTTTCTGGATACTGTCTAACAATAACTGCTGGTCCATAAATTTATATATGATACACAACAAACATAAAGAAATTGATTTTTCTATCCAAAATATTGCCTCTCCGAAAAATCAGTCTCATCTCTACTGGAGCTTCCACCTGCGCCCTATTTTGAGCAACCTTGGAACCTTATACAAATGGCGTCTTTTCTACGAAATAAAACAAGTGATATTCCGTAGAAAGGACGTGCAATTTGTTTAGATATTAACTGATGGCCGTCCTGAAGCCAAGGTATGTGCCTCCTTCATTACTTCTGAATACGTAGGATGGGCATAAGATACCCTAGACATACTATCTGCAGTAATCTCATACTCCAATCCCAAAACACCCTGAGCAATCAGGTCGGCCGCTCGTGCACCGATTACGTGAACACCTAATAATTCGCCATATTTTTGATCTGCGAGCACCTTTACAAAGCCTTGCGTATTCATTCCCGCACGCGCGCGCGCATTTGCCGAGAAGGGAAACTTTCCAATAGCGTAAGCGATGCCTTTGGCTTTGAGATCTTCTTCTGTCGCTCCGACAGACGCAACTTCGGGCCAGGTATAAACCACACTGGGTATGCGGTCATAATGCAGCTTTGGTTTTTGGCCGTCCATATGCTCCACAACAAATATCGCTTCTTCCTCAGCCTTATGAGCCAACATTGCTCCACCTATCACATCACCGATAGCGTAAATGTGGGGAACTGCAGTCTGCAATTGCTCATTTGTAACAACCATACCTCTGGCATCCAGACGAACACCCGTATTTTCAAGCCCAAGTCCAACCGTAAATGCCTTTCGTCCAACAGCAACCAGAATATAATCTGCCTGTAATTCTTGTTCCTTACCCCCTCGATCTCTAAAAAAAACTTTGGCTGTATTGCCCATATTTTCTGTTTTGTAAACAGCCTGTTCAAGCAAAATGCGGATACCATCTTTCACCAATATCCTTTTCAATGCATCACCTAGTTCATGATCCATATTCGCAAGGAGATGGTCTGCATATTCAATAATGGTCACCTCACAACCAAGCCTATTAAATATTGATGCCATTTCAACCCCGATCACGCCGCCACCGATAATAACAAGGTTATCCGGTTTTTTCTGCAGCGATAATGCTTCTGTTGAAGTGATAATACGTTCTTTATCGATTGTTACTCCCGGAACCGTCGCTGGTTTGGACCCCGTCGCTATGATAAATTTCTTTGCTCCGAGTAACAAGCTGTCTTGGGCCGACCGAACAACCTGCAGGGTTGAATTATCAACAAAAGAAGCCGTGCCATGAATCACTGTAACCTTATTCTTTCTCATCAGAAAATTTAATCCCTGCGTATTTTGCAGCACAACTTTGTCTTTACGCTCATACAGGCGGTTAAAGTCCATCGAAAGCCCCTCTACCTGGATCCCATGAGCGGTAAAATGATGCGCTGCATCATGATAGTGATGCGTGCTATCTAAAATAGCCTTTGTCGGGATACAGCCTACATTCGTACAGGTCCCGCCCAATGTATCGTATTTTTCGACAAGCGCTGTTTTATACCCCAACTGGGCACTACGAATCGCGGCAACATAGCCCCCAGGGCCAGATCCAATAACAACCAAATCATATTGTTCCATATACTGCTTATTTTTATTTATTTAAGGCTAAAACACAAACTCCAATCTCTTATTTGAATACTACTTTAAAATTCTGGCGGATAAATTTCAATAGATATATCAACAATAATATACCA
>JALAGS010000160.1 GCA_022712315.1 Sphingobacterium sp.
GTTAATAAAAAATAATTGTATGGTTAAATTTAAAACAAAATATTATCTTTGCAGACTAACAAAATATTAAATTTATGAAAAGATTATTAACCCTATTGGCCATTGTACCTATTTTGTTTGCTGCTTGTTCCAAGAAAGAAGAACCTATACCGGAAAAAGAAAACAAATTATATGAAGTAAAGTTTTCAGCAACTGGCCTTGAGCAATCTCTTGAACCGATTGGACTAAAATCGTCTACTAAGGCAAGTACGCAAGATCCACTGTTAAAAGATGAAATTAATGGAATACAATTCTTCGTGTTTGACAACCTATCAAATTTAATAGGATCCAAGTATTCGGATTTATACGATACAAAAGGAAATTTTATACCAGGAAGCATGAATGTGACGATGGAACTTCCAAAAGGTAATTATTACGTTTCCGCTGTAGCCAGAGATGGATATCATACTGATTTTTATTATCTAAATAGCAGTTTACAAAACTTCTATATAGATTTTCCCTCCACCTATTCTACGAAAGAGATTATCCAATTTTCGCCTATATTCATTCATAAACAGAGCCAGCTCACTGTTGGGACATCAGCCGTGAATCATGCGGTACAGATGAAACGATTAAATGCACGTTTAGAAATAAAAATTAACGATGAAATTCCTGAACATGTTGATTACATCTTATTTGGTGGAAAGATTGCCAAATCCGTGCTGTTGTTTGACCAAATTGCAAATGCATCAGGAAGCGGTTATATCAAACTGGATTTAAATAGTATACGGACTAAAACAGAAAAAGTACTTACCACTACATTTTATCCAAATGCGTATTCAACAGATAACCTCATAAAGCAATCAAGCTATGAAGTACTTTTTTATGATAAGGAGAATAAACTGTTGGGTACCAAAACTATTTCTGATGTTCAATTTAAACAAGGTTATATCACGAGATTAACCGGAAAACTTTTTGACAAAATTGAAGATCCATTAAAATCGAATAGTATGACCGTCGAGTTTATCAAAGACTACTCTTCGAGTATTATAGAAAAGAACTTTTAATAGGATATTTGAATTGAGCAGGTTCAGGCAGCCTGCACTTTTTTATTCATGGCATCCACCCTTTTCTGAAGAGTACAGAGTTACAATAAGCAATCTAAAGATATACTTGAATTATAACTTTTACCACTTATGGCAAAATTTCAAACCTTATTTAAAATATGCCCCCGAAAAAGCCATTGATTTTCCTATTATTCATACCTATTCGAAATTTTGGGGTAAGGATAAAGATTAAATAGCAGCATATCCACTCTGAATCAAGAAGATATGCTCAAATTATTAGTTTAGAAGTCCAAATAAATACTTTCATCCACCACTTTCTTTTCAATCCACAATCGTTGTGGGTAATGTCCCTCAGAAATCAGCTGTTCAATACTTTGTTGTACTAGCTCTTTGTCCTCCTTATATGTCACCCCAAACCATTTTGCATCAGTGGGCAATACAGAGAAATCCGCAACTCCTTGTTTTACCATATAATCAGGCAAATCGGGGATAAAGAATTCTGCTTTTGGATTTTCATAGTTTTGCTCTAAAAAAGTTGGAAAAAGTGCACGGGCAATTTCAAATATTCGCGGTGTAAATCCCCAAAAATTCATTGACACCCTTGTGTTGTCTGGTAATACCGTCGCTGTCTCCTGCTGTTCGAAAACAATATTGCCGTCTTTTCGGTAGATGTTAGTTCTTTCTGTCACACTTTGTAAATGATTATCCTCATTCACCTCACATATACCACGCGACACATAACCAAAATCAGAGAGTGTATTACCTACTTCAAATCCAACTAATGCCATCTGTTGATCATTAGCTTGTTCCCTGAGAAAAGAAGCCATTTTTTGAAATGCATCATACCCATAAAAATCATCCGCATTGATCACACAGAATGGACCATCTACTGCCGGCTCCGCACTCATCACTGCATGACCAGTCCCCCATGGTTTTTGGCGTTCTACCATACGATTTATGCCAAACTTACTGAGATCAAAATCCTGATAAACATACTCTACCTCTATGCTGTTTGGCAGTTTATCGCCGACATTACTTTTCATAATGTCTAGAAACTCTTCACGAATCACAAAACTACCTTCCCAAATCCTGCACGGATGGCGTCATAAATAGAATAATCGATTATCTTTTCACCAAATGGTCCGAAGCTTTCCACCTGCTTAGCCGATCCATAACGGCTCGCCATACCAGCGGCCAAAATAACTAGAATAGGTTTTTGTATATTCTCAATGCTGTTCTTCATTTGTATTTAATTGTGATTTTTATCTTGCGTCTGCATCCAACAGCAATATTGGTACAAGCTTTATAATTTTCCATATTAATAAATAATGAATTTAATACGATAGAATCGGCAAGTTTAAACGCAATGAATTGTCGATAATGACTTGACTACTTATTACTCCAAGTAGACAAAGAGACGAGATCATTTGATAAAATTCTTAAAAATAAACAATGCTCTCGCTTAAATCCCTATCTTAGCATAAAATCTATTGACATTAGCAAACCAGATGAACAATCAACTCAAGGATATATTTTTTCAATTATTGCGCATAGGTCTATGGGGGGAAGGCAAACTCATGCAGATCTCGCCCATTACTGTGGAAGATTGGAATACGATCCGAAAGTATGCTGTTAATCATACAGTTGAGGGAATTATTTATGATAGCTTTGCTTTTTTAGAAGAGCATCAGCTGCCACCGCAATCGCTACGGTTGAAATGGGCTGTCCGAATGGATCAGATCGAAAGGCATAATGAGAAAATGAATCAGGTCATTGCAGAGCAGTTTGTTCTTTTCAGCGATAATGGCATTCGCCCTATATTACAAAAAGGGCAGGGTGTAGCGTCTTATTATAGAATTCCTAATCACCGTATAAGCGGCGATATCGATTGGTGTTTTGAAGCCGATGGGTATAAAGAAGCCCGTAATTTTTTAAAGAAAAATCACCCGACTTTTCAGGACACTGTAGGGTTCAGCCTAGATTATGATTGGAAGGGAATACATATTGAACATCATAAAAGGAGATTTGATTTCCGAAATCCATTGATAATACGTTATCTCAATAAGCTATTAACAGCGTATCAAGCACGTAAACAAACAGTACTGATCCATGATACCCCCATTCGTCTATTAGCCCCAGAGTTACAGCTCTTACAGGTCAATATACATATACTGAAGCATCTAGTAACTTATGGCATCAGTTTGCGGCAATTTTGTGATTCGGCACGTATGTATTACAGCCTTATTTCACGGATTGACAGTGAAGCTTTAAGACAGATGTACAAAACTACCGGCATGCTCAAATGGACACATTTACTGCCTCAATTGCTCGTTAATTATATCGGTCTTCCAGCCAATGCACTTCCTTTTCCCATAGCAAAAGATACAAGGTTAGATTGGATGCTAGATGAAGTATGGTATTCAGGAAATTTTGGTTTTCATGATGAAAGGTTTGAGAATGCTAAAAAATCAAGATTTTTCTATCGACCAGAATCGGAAAAACGCCTATGGCAAAACTTCAGACGCTATATAAAATATGCTCCACAAGAAGCGATAGCTTTTCCTATTATGCAAGCCTATTCTAAATACTTGGGAAAAGATCGTAATTAGCATAAAAAAGAAAGACTTTCGATGTGATGAAAGTCTTTCTTTTTTATAAGATTATAGTTTTTCGCCAGCTCCAGTCTTTTGTTGAGTTTCTTCTTTAGATTGCCCTCCCTCCAATTCCTCGGCTCTTACTCCTTTTGGATTGCTCCATAGTTTCTTTTTATACTCATCCAGTTTTTCCTCGACTTTCTTTCCATCCAACTGCTGTCCCCCATTTTCAGTATCTTTCATATTTTGTAGCATACCAGGAGAGGATTCTCGCACGATGGTACTGGCAAATTTATTCTGAACAAAAAAATCATCCATGGTCATGTCATAAAGGCCTTTATCAGGATCCGAAATATCGACTTGAATTAGGCTGTAACGCAATTGTGGAAAATATAACCAGAATGCAGGGGTCGCCCCAACAGATTCCGCAAGCTCCGCAGAAGTCGTAATATTCATTAAGGGGGCTACACCGATAATCCGAGTTTCCAACCGGCTTCTTTGCTTATCAAAAAAGATATCTTCCTTTATCCGGAATTTGGTTACACGCGCAGGGTCAAACTCATTCAAGGCCATTTTGGAATCAATCTGATTCCCTTCACCGTCAAAAATAGGTACAAGCACGCTATCTGCAAATCTGGCCATACCCTCCTGCGCACTTAAACGGCCTTTAAAGGAATCATCATCGGGACTATAAAGCGAAAGTTTTCCTCTTTCAATTGCCTTCATAACGACCTCAATCAAGGAATTTCCTGGAATAGCAAGAATACTATTTTTTTCGTCTTTCAGGTCGATATCCCGCCATACACGTTTATAAAAACGGATATTTTTTTTATTCACTTCAGGGTAAGCAAAAGGAACAGCATCCTCCATGCTATTCGCCTGATAGAATCCATCTGTCAAAGGAATTGTGTCCTGGATGACTTCTCCTGATGTCACAGGAAAGGTCGGATTGACATTATTTAAAATATTCTGATTTCTGGGCACCGTATCTATTGTTGTCTCTTGCTGAGCAAACAATGACCCAACTCCAAAAGCCATCGCCGCTATCAATATTATCTCTTTTTTCATCGTTAACAATTTTTATATTATACAACAGCGAATTAATATTTACGCGTTTTACTTTGTATGGTTGGCATTTCAAATGCCGACATTACACAACGGAAACCAATATAAGAATGTGGTTCATAATCCACGGAGTAGTTTCGTGTTTCGCTATTTAACTGCTCTCCATTGTCTTTCCAAGATCCTCCGCGGACCACTTTCCGCTTCAATGCATCCCCATCTTTAGCATCCGCATCATATAAGAGAGCTGGATTTAAGTCGTTGACAAACACAACGGCGGAGGGGCTATAAGCATCCAAAGTCCATTCCGACACATTACCGGCCATATTGTAGACGCCAAAAGCGTTCGGCATATAAGATTTCACAGGGAGAGTAAATGTAGCTCCATCACGCGAGTATGTTCCTTCACCTTGTTTAAAATTGACTGCTAGTTTCTTTTTACCTTCTGTTCCATCAATTGTCATCCGTGATCCTGCAATCGTATCCTGCGGATCTAATTTACCAGAAGCAGCATATTGCCATTGCGCTTCTGTTGGCAAACTTAAGCTCAGCTGATAACCGTTGAGATAAGAATTTTTCAATATCGTCGCGGCCATCTCGCTTGCTCGCCAATCTGTAAAGGCCCGTGCCTGTCTCCAAGTAACACCGACGACAGGGTAATAATCAAAAGAAGGGTGCGTAAAATAATTAGCATCTAATGAAGCCAACTGTGCATTGGGAAAATCTTTTGTCCAGATATCCTCAACAGGCATTACAGCAACCGAATCAGTAATGTATTTCTTTTTTACATTACCTTTAGACTGCAGGTAGGAAAAACGGTATTTAATCACTTCGGGATTGAGAGCCCGTCTATTGCCATGCATTTCAAGCATTGGGGCAATGCGTTCTTGAATACCTGGATCATTACTCTTCCATATGGGTGATATCTTTTTAACTTTCGCCCAATTGATCCGTTTTTGACCAACCTGTTCACCTGCTACTTCCAAAAAGTATTGATCATCATTTAAGTAATCGGTTACCGCCACAGAATCCGCGACCCAGTTTACGAACTCACGATATTGTTTATTCGTAACTTCCGCTTCATCAATAAAGAATGCACTTACACTGACATTCTTACCCACGTTGCCACTGTCGAGCGATCCTTTAAAAAGAATTGTCCCAGAAGGAACATAAACCATTCCTGGAGGAGCAGGAAGCTTTCCGCCTCTAAAAGCATTTACTTTTGGAGCCTTATAGATGGCTGAGTTAGATTTACAGGCGACAAAACCAATTAAGATAGCTAAAGAAATTATTCCTAGTAGCCGATTGTTAGAAGCCCTTTTAGATATATTTTTCATTTTTTTATTTTTAATCAGAATATTTGATGAGCTTATTTATGGTTAAATAATCCATATTTCACACCCACAGAAATAAGACCATACTGGTCATTATTTTTATTGATGATGCCATCTAGATTATCATTGAATGTCAAGGTATGCTGATAGTTCACATTGATTGCCCATTGAGGCCCATACAAAGTTCTACCAAAGGGAATGTCTATACCTACACTTAAAGGAAGAACAAAATGAATTTCGCCGCGATCCTTTGCGATTTCACCTCCTGAAGATTCCAAATAATTGGCATAGAGGGTTGAAATATTTCTTGAAATTCGGTTTTTTACCAATCCGGCCCCAGCCCCAATATACAAATTGGAAACGATACGAGACAGCGTGTTTGCTTGCAATGTGTAATAACTATAATTTTTCGCGCCATCTAAAAATTGACCAACACGTAATTTTCCATTTATATTTCCGGCGAAATATCGATTCTTAAATTCGCTCTCATAACCATTTCCTGCCAAGGTCCCTTTTTCGCCATGTAACCCCACAGAAACGAAAGGTGTAATGAGATAATCAAGCTCACCATAAAAAGCAAATTTAGACTCTACATTTCCTAGATCGGTGAGATTAATGGTTCCTCCAGCGCCTGCTCCGATGCTGATTGGTCTAGAAAACTGCGCTGAAGCAGTTAAACCTGTTAAAAATAAAATTCCAATAAAACTGAAAATTAGAAGTTTTTTCATTTGGTTGAGTGTTTTAAGTA
>JALAGS010000012.1 GCA_022712315.1 Sphingobacterium sp.
ATCCGTTGTTTATCAATTGCTTCAAGTATTCTCTTTGCCTATATACATATATTTAATTACCAAATAACACCGAACTTTCTTCTTTTTAGCCCCCTTATCTTGATAAATTACTTCATAGGAGGATTAATACTTTCCTATATCAGAGTAAGAGACGGATTTTTTTACGCATGTGCATTTCACTGTATCTATAATTTCGTATTTCTACTCATAAAATTTCGCTAAATGGATGCTGTTTGTAAATAGCAGAAGTTTTCTATTCTTCGTTGTAAATACCTCACTCGAATCTTATTATTCTTCTTTTCTATAGTTGGATATTTTTATTCCATTTAGGTTTAGATAGCTAAGTCAACTAAACAGGAAGGCTAAATCCAATTAAGCGTTTATACGTAAAGTATCGGAATTATTACTTTAATTTTTAAATTGTAGATAAGCGATATTTCCGAAGAAAACCAATACATGTACTGGGCTATACCTCCTAAAGCAACAAGTATGGCAGGTTGAAGTCGCTATTATATTTTCAGGACTTCAAAACGATAGGCTACAAAGTGGAATGAAAAATAAGTATGGCATCCGATTTGATTATTTTTTTGTAGATTTAACAAACTACCTAGGGGATAGAATTATAAAATTTAATAAGGGCGAAATCATCCATTGCCTTCTAAATATAGATAGATATGAGAAGAAAGATTTTTATTTGTGATGATGATAAAAATATTGTAGAAATGCTCGAGATGGTGCTTCAAGAGTTTACAGAAGCAACTATTATTTCGGAAACAGATAGCCGAAATGCATTCGCCCGCTTAGCGATAGAAAATCCGGACATATTGTTGGTCGACATTTCCATGCCCATTGTTTCCGGCGACCAGCTGATCAGGCAAATTAGGGATGACCCGAGCATCAGTGCTATGTTCATTATCTGCATGTCGGCAAATCTTATGGGCGAACAGATTGCCATAAACGCCGGGGCAGATGTTTACCTTGCAAAACCATTTGACATGAGCCAGCTTTTAAGTCTTATTGCGGGTGCAGTGCAAACAGGCTAAAAATTTACCTTTATCAATTTGTAGCTTTATGAAAAAATTTTCACATCGGGACATTCAAGATATTCACGATTTAAACAATATCCCGATCGTGTCAATCGATTCGACCGGTCTTATAACTTATGGAAACAGCTCAGCTCTTCGTTTACTGAGAATTGAAAAAGCCGATTTAGGCAAAAAAAATTTATTTCCTTTTTTTAAAGAAACGCATTCCGGGGAGCTATTCTACCCATCATTGGTAACAGGAATTCCCGCAATAAACAAGCTGGCCAATATTCTGGTAGATGAGGATGAATACCATGTGGCATTTTCCTCCCATTTGATAGAAGATGTAAATGGAATCTGCTTAATTTATCTGTTCTTCCAAAATATCGCTGCGCTGGAAAGAAGCGAAAATTTATTTGCAAAGCAGGAATTGAAGTTCGAACGATTGCTTATTGAAAGCAAAGAGCGTCAGGCAAGGCTTGCTGCGATCGTAAATACATCGGACGATGCGATCGTGAGCAAAAATTTGCAGGGCATGATTACGAGCTGGAATCATGCCGCAGGTATCATGTTTGGTCATACTGAAGCCGAAGCATTGGACAAGCACATTTGATTATTCCGCCAGAACGTCTTCAAGAAGAGGAATTGATTATCAATAAAATAAAAAATGGCGAACGGATTGAGCATTTTGAGACGATGCGATTGCGCAAAGATGGAAAACAGATTTTCGTCTCCTTATCAATTTCTCCGATTATAGATGAAACTGGAAAAATTATTGGGGCGTCAAAAATTGCTCGGGATATTTCCCGACAAAAGGAATTTGAAGAAAAACTGCAACGTTATACGTCCCATGTGGAGACATTGAACACAATGAGTAAGCTAGTTTCAGAGAGCCTGGAGATCAATGAAATACTCCAATGTGTGATAGATGCTTCTGCTAAAATTATTGGTGCTGGTTTTGGTATATTTTCCTATCAACCCAGAGATTCAACTCAAGAACAGCAAGTACAGTTTGCCTATGCTGGACGGATGGAAAATTTTGAAAAGAGCTTGCGCAAAGCCATGGCTGATGATTCTTTTAATTTGTTGGATCTTGAAAGTAACATAAAGCATCTTGCTAAGGAAGGAGCGAATATAGAGAGCTTTCTTTCTATACCTGTAATATCAAAATCAGGCGATGTGGTTGGGCAGCTTGTTTTTGGACATGAGGATGAAAACCGATTTAATGAAGACCATGAAAAATTGCTTGTAGGTATTGCTACTTTAGCGAATACAGCATTAGAAAATGCAACGCTCTACGAGGAGATTCGAAGCCTCAATGCAAAAAAAGACGAATTTATTGGACTTGCAAGTCACGAATTGAAAACCCCAATTACTAGCTTAAAGGGTTTTTTGCAGTTTATTAGTATGCGTATGGTGGAAGGAGATAGCAACAAAGTTATCATCAATAAAGCCTTGCAACAGACAAATAGATTGTCTTCATTAGTAGGTGACATGCTTGATGTAGCCCGGATTGAAACAGGTCATTTGCCGCTTTCCCGCTCATCTTTCGATGTGGTAGAAATGGTTAAGGATGCCATCGAGCAGATTCAATATGCTGCAAGCTCCCACCTGATAGCGTTCCATAGCGAAAAACCTTCATATAAGATATCCGGTGATAGGCAAAGGTTGGAGCAGGTCGTGATTAATCTGCTCAATAATGCCATCAAATATTCACCAGAAGCTAATCTAGTAAAAGTAAGTGTTCTGGAACAGGAGGGCTGTTGTGTTTTACAGGTTCAGGATTTTGGTATGGGCATTTCCCCGGAACAGCAAGGTCATATCTTTTCCCGGTTTTACAGGGCAGCGGATATTACTTCCAATATCTCGGGGTTTGGAATAGGCCTATATATCAGTAAAGACATTGTCGATCAACATAAGGGCGAGCTATCTGTTCAAAGCGAAATAGGTAAGGGGGCCATATTCCGAGTTAAGATACCGCATTAAGTTACGACTCCTGATTGCTGCTGAGAAACAGTTTTGTAAAAAATATTTGTAGATGATTTTTGATCTCCGCTTATCATTTTAGCGTGCGCGCAGCATATTGTATGGGCCGAGAAGTTAACCTCTTGGGTGAAACCATTGCTTGGATAGGCACAAAAAAGGCAAAAGCGCTGCATTTCACAAAAACGGTTCCATAATATCTCCAAATGTACTGTAGCTGACTTTTCTCCTTTGGCCCATAACAAAGCAACCATTTCACCGAAAGCACGAAGTGAACGATTCCTATTGGTGGCGCGTTTGACAATGGCTGAGACAGTTTCGTCAAATAGCATTGCTTCTGGCCATCCATTGACCATAAATTTGGATAATGTTTCTTCCGCATCAAGGAAGATAAGTTGATCATCAGCGATTAACTCAACAACTGCCAGTTCTTTTTGAGATAATCGGTCCCATAAAGCAGTGATGTGTTCAGGTGTAGCGATCAATACGACACATTCACCGGCTTCCAGACCACTTAGCACGAATCCCTCAAGTGTACAGAGAAAAGACTCGTCATTTTCATAAATTTGCAGTACATGATCTGTGGGAGCAATTTCTCCCCAAAATACTTTTGTATCGGCAACCTGCCAATTTTTTTCTTCCTTATCCCTCATAATTGTTCCTGAATAGCAGGCTGACTCTTCGGCCGATTAGTTTATTGTTAAAGTCCGTTTGATGTCTCGCCTGCAGCACTTACTCAAGTTGAATACTAAGATAAGATTTAGCATAAAAAGAAACAATTATTTAATTTTTTGTTCCACCTCGACTTTAGAAAAAAGTTTCTGATAGTTCCGGCAGATGTTTTTCCATATTGGGTCGAATTTTTTTGAATTTTGAAAGGCATTACCAATGCTCAGATAATTTGTAGTAATGGTTTAACTTGCATACTAACTATTGACGAACGAAGTGGCTGTGATACCATAAAAGCGATAGATCGAGCTATATCTTCGGCATATAACATTTCCATAGCTCCGATTTTTTCGCGCTGTTCTTCGGGCGGATAGGGTTGCATATCGGTTCCGACTGCCCCCGGTTCAATGAGAGAAACCTGTATGCCCTTTGGATTAACTTCTTTGCGTAAAGATTCGGTAAATGCCTGGATGCCACCTTTTGAACATACATAAACAGAACTTTGTGCCTCTCGGGCATCTGCACTCATTGAGCCAACATTAACAATATGTCCTGATCCGTGGGGTTCCATCCTGAACAGCGCCGCTTGTGAACAGCTCAGATAGGCAAGGACATTCAGACGTAATAAATAGGCCTGGTCTGAATAGGTTCCTTCTTTAACTGATTGATGAGCAACGGCGGCATTGTTGATCAATAGATCCAGCTGATCATACATACCATCAAATTCCTGAAAGAGTGACTGGATTCCATCTTCTGTAGCCAAGTCCACAACAATACCGTTTAATGAGCCCGTACATTTTATTTTAGAGAAATCTTCCAGCGTGTCGTCCAGCTGCCGTTGATGATGACCACATATCAGAACACGATTTCCCATTGATGCGAGCAATAATGCCGTTGCACGTCCAATGCCTGTTGTACCACCGGTAACTATTACATTTTTATTCTTTATCCATTCTAGTAGGACAGAATTTTCATAATTTGTTGGATCGTTTATCATCGTTTTTAGTATTAGTGACTATTTATTCTAAACCGCATAAGGGGAACATTTTCTCTTCTAAGTTGGTTTGATACAGGATTTTAAGACGTATTTGTTCGCTTTTTTGCGTATTTACCGATAAAACGATTCCTGCATGGAATGGTTCATCCCTATAATAATCCATAATAATTATACACACCTGGGGCCTGATGTATGACATCCAGCCTTCAGCTCAATTAAAAATATTATGACACGAGACGGAATTAATAGAAGTTTTTGGCAAAGCGCCGAATCCTCCAATCTTTCATCGGACTTCATTGATCTAGCATTTGACACCATTATCGTTGGAGCGGGAATTACGGGCGTAACTTTAGCAAAGGAATTACAAAATAGGGGTATAAAGTGTCTGCTTTTAGACAAGGAAAATCCCGGATTCGGTACTACGGGCGGAACTACTGCACATATCAATAATTTTTACGATGCTTCCTATAATGAGATCATCGATAACTTTGGTGAAACAGCAGCACAACAGCTGCTTCTCAGTACATTCGATACCGTAGATTATATCAGAAATAATATTATTAGAAATAGGATCGACTGTGATTTTTCTGTATGCGATTTTTTTCTGTTCAGCGCTGAAGAAGGGCAAAACGAGCAACTTAATCAAATTTATGCGGCACATCAACAAATTGGCTTGAAGACCTCCTGGGTAAATTCGATTCCCTTTAGTGTACCTTTTAAAAAAGCGATCCGCATTGAGGGGCAAGCTCAATTTCATCCGATTAAATATATCGACGGATTATTGTCCGCCTATATCGATGAAGGTGGTGCTCTCCTGACCAATCAGATTATCGAGGAGTATGAAAACGATGAAAATAGGATTACTATAAAAACAAGTGATAAAAGAATCTTTACAGCCAAAAATTTGGTATGGGCAACACATACACCGCCGGGAAAGAATAGATTTAATTTTTTATTAGCGCCATACCGAAGCTATGTTGTGGTGCTGAAGCTTTCCAAGGGTTCGTCGTCTGAAGCCGGACAGGCAGCTGATTTGTATGATCCTTATCATTACTTTAGGTATCATCAGGCTGAGGATGCACAGTATTTAATCGTTGGCGGATTCGATCACAAAACTGGAGATGAAAAGGATACGGAGAAACATTTTGATGAGCTGAAGCAATGGGCTGATGAGCATTTTGATTATGATGAATTGGTTGCTCAATGGTCATCACAGTATTATGTTTCAGCAGACGGCTTACCTTATATCGGAAGAATGCCAGATGAGTCCAATGTCTACGTTGCTACAGGGTATGGTGGCAATGGGATGACTTTCGGTTCAATGGCATCCCTGATCATTCCCGATTTGATTGAAGGTATGGAAACTCCTTTATCTGAACTGTTGTCCCCAGCCCGTGTAAAACCGATCGCAAGTGTTAAAAGTGTGGTTTCCGAAGGATTGGATGTGGTAAAGCACTTTGTTATGGACAAGCTTTCGCCAGAGACAATAAAAGAGCTAGATGACATTCCCAAAGATGGAGGGAAAGTCGTCCGACTTGAAGGCAAGACATTGGCAGCCTATAGGGATAAGGAGGGTAAATTATTTTGTTTAAATTCAGTGTGTCCACATATGGGTTGTACAATTGCCTGGAATCCTTCAGAGCATACATGGGACTGTCCCTGCCACGGATCCAGGTTTGATGTCAACGGTAACATGTTAAATGGGCCGGCGACCACAGGTCTTTCTAAAATCAACCTAGATATTTGACACATAAATAGCTAACGTAGATTGTAAATCGTCATGTATCGATAAAAATAGTTGTTTTTATACAGTAATTTCTATGGTACGTACTAGTACTGCTCTTGGCTGATTTTTACCCATAATTTAAAGGCGAACAACCTTTCCGTTTTTTGTACTGTTCAATTTTTAAAACTTAAACTTATAAGATATGAAAAAAATTAGTGTATTGATATTGGCAGTCCTCGGTCTTTGGGGATGTGGCAATAGTAGCAACAAAGGTGATCAAGCAAATGGCAGCTATGATTCTTCTACCCATGCGGACGATGGGCAGTCAGGCGCTATCGCCAATGACTCTTTAAGCCGTGACAGTACAGATTCTTTACAGAGACAGCCTTCGCCGGCTAAACCTGACTAAAGAATAAAGTTGTTAAAATAAAAAAGAGAATGGTAAAAAGTATAAATTCAATCATTTTTTCAATGCTTAGGCTAAGTTGGATACTCCAGCTTAGCCTCTTTTGTTCTGTTGTTTCTGGTCAAAAGATCGATTCAATCCCGGCAGCAGCTGATTCGGTAGCTGTGCGTGATTCACTGCCTGAAAATCCACTGGCCACTGCACGAACGTATCTTGAACAGTGGCGCAGCCAAGTCGATCATTATTATACAGCATTTGACAGCGTAAAACGTGGAGCGGCTTGGCAGCGTGGAGAGGAGGATAAAGGGGGGGCAACTGGTGTCCAAAGTTATATCCGGCTGGTTAAGCCTTCTGTATTGTTATTACGTAGCAAAGTAGACGTGCTGCGGAAGCAAACGGTGCCGCAAGACTCAACGGCCTCCTCATGGGGTAGTGTTCAGGACAGTGTAGCAACCCTGCAACGAGATATTGAGTCGCTTTTATTGGATATGGATGATCTAAGCACCAAAGCACAACAACAGCAAAATCTTGTTCAAACGCCACAAGCTGTAGCATCCTGGAGTTATTGGAAAAGTATCATAAAAAAGAATCTGGAGCAGGACGGTTTGTCTCAACGCTATTATGATAGTGCTTGGGACGGTCGCTTTCTTCTGTTGATATTGAGCCTCGCTTATTTCTATTGGCTTTATCAAATGCGAAGACGCGAAATCGGATCGCAGGAACAGTTTCCTTTACATCGAAACAAACCTTGGTGGATCCCTATTTTAAAATTCGCCGTTTTTTTTCTCGTTCTTTTACCGCTCACCTCATTTCGTGTTCCAGTAATTGTAATCGAATTGAGTTATTTATTGATTTTTGGCTTTTTGTACCTGCTGACTGCCGCACAGCTGTCAGATGCTAAAATAAGGATGATGCAATTTGTCTTCCTTTATTACATCCTCTTGCTGACGGTAAATCTGGTTGTGGACATAGACTGGATTTCGAGAATCGCTTCGTTAATGGTCTGTGTGATCGGCATCCGTCTTGTTTGGGTGCTTGGGCGGAAAAACAATGGCAACGTCCCTTTCGATTCCTTGCGCCCTTTTGCCCGTTGGGCGCTTTTAGTAATCATTACGGCTGCTATACTATTTAATTTGTTCGGCTTCTTAAATTTAGCACGCACCTGCAGTATTGCTGCTGGTGTGGGTTTACTTCAGGCTCTATCGTTGCATGCTTTTCGGGATATGATGTCCCATGATCTGCTTAATTCCTATGAGAATGCTAAAGAAGGACATTTTATAAGCAGATTTGATAAGGAAAAGATGATTACCGCATTGCATCGTGTAATCGGACTTTTTTCTACGATATTGGTCATTATCATTTGGGCCAATACGCTCCATATGACCAGTGAAATCCGTAGACTTTTTGATCGTCTGCTGCAAAGTAACCATTCCGTTGGAAGTATCACTTACACTTATGGTGATGTGCTCTTAGCCTTTGCGGTTATCTGGACGGCGAATTGGATCCAGAAAAATTTAAAGGATCTGCTCGATCAGCCGGAGGCAAAGATTAATCAGCGCCGTACAGCCTTGCTACCGCTTGTCCGGGTGGTTATCTTTATTGCCGGCTTTTTGATAGGTATCCGCATTTTAGGTTTGGGAGTGGATAAGCTTACCGTTATTGTTGGAGCACTAAGTGTCGGAATCGGTTTAGGCCTTCAAAATATTATAAATAATTTTGTTTCCGGCGTAATCTTGGTGTTCGAACGTCCTTTTAAAGTTGGCGACTATGTGGAACTTGCCGACAAGAAAGGTCAGGTTTTGCAGGTGGGTATTCGTTCCAGTACTTTACTCACTGATCAGGGGGCGCAGGTAATTATTCCCAATGGAGATCTTCTTTCGGGACGTCTGGTCAACTGGACGTTTGAGGAATCGGATATTCGCTTGAATCTTCAGCTTACCATTGTAACGGATCGCGATATTGAGGAGTGGAAAAAATGGCTGGCGGAGCGTATTGTCGAGTTCAGAGAAATTGATCATAGTCTTCCTATAAAGATTCTTACAAAAGATATTACAGCAGATGCCTATGTTGTATCGATTCAGGTGGGTATACAGCATGTACAACAAATAGAAAATTTTCGAAGCAGCTTTCTTGAAAAAGTAAAAGCTGAAGCAATGCTTCATGATTCTAAAGTGACTTCAGCCTAGCCCTACGCCAAATTTCCTAGGAAAGAAAATAGTTGAATCTAAAATCCAACCATTCACAGGCGAGCCATGTTATTTGCATAATAATGTAACTCCACTAGCAATAAACGCTGGAAGATTACCTTAAAAAGTGACACCGTAAATTTTAAAATTATGGGCTTAACGAAATACCGCGAAAAACGTGCTGCGGGAGAGACGCCGGAACCATTTGGAGGAAAACCCAACGGCAAGGAACTCCGCTTTGTTATTCAGAAACACGATGCATCGCATCTCCATTATGATTTCCGTCTGGAGATGGACGGCGTTCTCAAAAGCTGGGCTGTACCAAAAGGTCCATCCACAGATCCCGAAGTAAAGAGGCTGGCCATGATGGTCGAAGACCATCCCTATGATTACCGTAATTTTGAGGGAATTATTCCAAAAGGTCAGTATGGTGGCGGGACGGTTATTGTCTGGGATGAGGGAACCTATGAGCCGGTGGATGAAAAGGATGCGGATATTTCAAAACAAGAAAAGAGTTTGCTTCACCAGCTTCATTCAGGAAAATTGAAGTTCAGACTGAATGGCAATAAGTTAAAAGGCGAATTTGCACTCGTGAAGGCCCATGGAAGGGGAGATAACGGTTGGCTTCTTTTTAAACTGGAAGATAAGTATGCCAATAAAAAGGATATTACATTGAAGGACAAATCGGTTATATCGGGCAAGAGTATCGCACAGATGGAAAAATCACCAGATAAGATATACGGAAAGAACATCATCAAAAAAGATACGACGGTAAAGGATAAGAAGGGCAAGGGAGCGAAGCAAGCCGCTGAGATTATTGAAGATCAGCTGCAGGCTGTGCCCACAGACGAAACGAAAACCGGAAGCAATGTGGCAGCTCTCCTGAAAAAGGCTCCCAAACAGGTCTTTTATAATACTTTGGACCCTATGCTTGCCACGCTGGTCGACAAAGCCTTTGACGATCATGGCTGGGTTTATGAAGTAAAATGGGACGGCTACCGTGCTGTAGCCTTTAAGAAAGGCAGTAAGCTGGAACTAAAATCAAGAAATGATAAGAGCTTCAGTGAAAAATTCTACCCGATCTATGATGCTCTAAAAAGCTTGGATTTGGACGCTGTACTAGACGGAGAAATCGTTGTGCTGGGTAAAAATGGTACGGCAAATTTTGGCTCACTTCAGAACTGGCGGAGCGAAGCGGATGGCGATCTTGTCTATTACGTTTTCGATATCCTCTGGTATAAAGGCAAAGATCTCAAAGAACTGCCGCTTATAGACCGTAAGGAAATCCTGAAGGAAGTTTTACCACAAAGCAGCAATATATTGATCAGCGAGCATTTTCATACTTCGGGCATTTCTTTTCTGGAAGAAGCAAGAAAGCTTGGGCTGGAAGGTATAATGGCAAAACGGGCCGACAGTCAATATTATGCGAAGGCACGTTCAAAGGACTGGCTTAAAATAAAAGCCAACAAAAGACAGGAAGTTGTCATCGGCGGTTATACCCTGAATGATGATTCCAGCAAGCTTTTCAGCAGTATTCTTGTCGGAATTTATGAAGGGAAAAAATTGATTTACACCGGAAAGGTCGGTACAGGATTCAATGAGAAGTTACAGCATGAGATGATGGCCCTTTTTAAACCTCTAGTCGTCAAAAAAGCACCATTTGCCGAAGAACCTGACGTCAATAAACCCTCGCGTTTCCGTCCCAATCCGCCGCATGCTTCGGTAACCTGGCTCAAGCCTGAGCTGGTCTGCGAAGTAAGCTTTACAGAAATTACCAGTGATGGTGTCATGCGGCATCCGTCATTTGATGGAATGCGCGAAGATAAATCAGCAAAAAAAGTTATCCTGGAGGAGGAAACATCAACGGAATCAGTTGTTGCGGATACATCCGCCTCGCTCGTCAAAGCTAGAACGGACAATGGAAGAAAAACCTTGCTAAATCCAAAAGATAAAATGCAGGTCCGGAAAGTAAACGGCCATGAACTGAAATTTACTAATCTAAATAAAGTGTTCTGGCCAGATGAGGGCTATACAAAGCGGGATCTGATCAATTATTACTATCAAGCTGCGCCGTTTATACTTCCTTATTTAAAGGATAGGCCGCAGAGCATGAACCGTTTTCCAAATGGAATCGAAGGGAAAGGATTTTATTTTAAAGACGTGACCGATACCGCTCCCGACTGGGCGGATACATATCTTTACCACAGTGATACGGATGAAAAGGATAAACATTATCTGGTCGGAAAAGATGAAGCAACCTTACTGTATATGGCCAACCTGGGCTGCATCGAGATGAACCCCTGGAGCAGTACGATCAAAAAGCCCGATCATCCGAGTTTCTGCATAATAGATCTTGACCCTGATAAAAATTCATTCGACCAGGTTATCGAAGCTGCCCAGGTAACAAAAAGTATACTTGATGATATGGGGGTGACGTGCTACTGTAAAACCAGCGGTTCGACAGGCTTGCATATTTATATCCCTTTCGGTGGAAAGTATGATTACGAGCAGTCTAAAGAATTTGCGCGCGTGGTCGTTACATTGGTGCACAATGAACTCCCGGCTTATACGAGTCTGGAGCGGACAGTAAGAGATCGAAAAGGAAAAATGTACCTTGATTTTTTACAGAACAGACCGCGCGCTACCATCGCAGCTGCGTATTCGGTAAGACCGAAACCAGGAGCTACAGTATCGATGCCGCTGCACTGGGACGAAGTGAAGAAAGGGCTTAAGATCAGTGATTTCAATATCCGGAACGCCATCGCACGGATGAACGAAATGGGAGATATCTTTAAACCGGTACTTGGAAAAGGA
This sequence comes from Sphingobacterium sp., assembly GCA_022712315.1. Lineage (GTDB taxonomy): Bacteria > Bacteroidota > Bacteroidia > Sphingobacteriales > Sphingobacteriaceae > Sphingobacterium. Next base: position 11,807 of record JALAGS010000012.1, read on the forward strand.
ATCGATCTGAAAAAAGCAATTGCCAAATTTTCAGAAAAATAGAAAAAATGGCAATTCGCATCATATGAGCAGGGCTGCTCGTCTTGAAGCGATTTTTCCGCTTAGCTTATCTTAGGGTTTCAAAACTACTTTAACGCAATCGTCTTCTTTCTCATTGAAAATTTGATACCCGTGTTCAGCTTCAGCAAGAGGAATGCTGTGGGTGATAATATCATCAAGAACTACTTTATTTTCGCTAACAAGGTTGATAAGCTGGTCAATATAGTTAAGGACAGGCGCTTGGCCCTGCTTTATTGTGATGCCTTTATCAAAAATCCTGAATAGTGGAAAATTATCGTATGGTGAACCATATACACCCATGATAGATACCGTACCCATTCGTCTGACCGCTTCAAAGCACATTTCCAATACTTTTATTGATCCTTTTTCAAAGTTGATCGTTGCTTTGACTTTATCCATAAAATTTCGTTCGGGTTCAAAGCCGACTGCATCAATGCACACATCGGCTCCTCTTCCGTCGGTCATTTCACGAATTGCCTGAATAACATCTACTTTATGCGGATTGAGGATTTCAACTTTATTGACTGCTTTAGCTTTATCCAGGCGATAATCCAGCGGGTCAATAGCGATAACTCGACCAGCACCATGAAGCCAAGCTGCTTTTTGAGCCATCAGGCCTACAGGACCCGAACCAAAGATCGCAACCGTTTCACCACCTTTCAGATTTGCCCAATCAATTGCGGACCATCCGGTGGGAAAAATATCTGTTAAAAACAAAGCCTGTTCATCAGTGAGGTGATCTGGAATAACACGGGGACTGATATCAGCGTAAGGAACTCGAACGTATTCAGCTTGACCGCCAGAATATCCGCCGTAGAGATCAGTGTAGCCAAAGAGCGCGCCACCTTTTTGATCCATCAAGTCCCCGTTGGGCCCGTAATGTTTAAAATTTGAATTCTCGCAGGCAGGAGAAGCTTCATGAGTACAGAAAAAACATTTTCCGCAAGCAATAGGAAAGGGGACAACTACACGGTCGCCTTTCTTTAGATTTGTGATTTCCGAACCTACTTCCTCCACGATGCCCATAAATTCGTGTCCCATGATCAGATTTTCCTTTTGCGGAACTGCACCGCTTAAAATATGTAGATCAGAACCACATATTGCGGTAGCGGTCACTTTCAGAATTACATCCCGAGGATCAAGTATAGTCGGATCAGGTACATTATCGACCCTGATGTCGCCGGGCTTATGGAATACTGCTGCTTTCATAATTTATAGTTTAGAATGTGAGTGTATTTAACCAATTATTAATCTGTGTTCTAGAGGAACTCATCCGGAACAGGTTTGGTTCGATAAATAATGGTGCCCAAGTGTTTGCATCTTGATTAAGGGTATTTTTCTCCTAAGATGAAGTATATGTAACATACACATGTTCCAAACCTTTATGGGCTTGGTGCTGTTCACGGTGAAAGGATGATTCATTGAATGCAGTTGATTGCCGTTAATAACTTGGTTTTGTGATTGAAAATTCAAATCAGGTGGTGACGTGCAGGTATAACTGACATTTAAATAGCGAGTTAAAACGATTATCAAATCTTTTAAATGATCACAATGAAAAACAAAAAGAAGAGTTATTTCTATAGGAACAGCCTTTCCATCGTATTTATCATTTTATTTGTATCAGCACTAGGCGCTCAGGCATTTTTTGGATGGAAAGAAAACAATGAGAATCTGAAAGATCTGGGGTCTCCAGAACTCCTATTTTCTGCATATTTGAGAAGCGGCCATTTTTTCTCATCAACATTTGAAAATTTCCAAAGCTAATTTCTACAAATGGCACTTTATGTTATGCTGACGATTTCTCTGCGGCAAGTGGGGTCAGCAGAATCAAAAGATCCAGAAAAGCCTGAGGAAGTTGATCGGCTTCCTGATCCAACCCGAAAAGATGCGCCGGGTCCCGTTAAGAAAGGGGGATGGCGTTTAGTCCTTTACCAAAATTCGCTATCGATTGCCTTTGTGATCCTGTTTCTTGTAAGTTGGGCAGGCCATCTCTATGGTAGTTTTAAGGATGCCAATCTGCAGGAAAGCCTGAAGGGCAAACCCGAAAAAAGTTTATTAGATTTTCTAGCAGAACCGCAGTTCTGGTTTGAAACTTTTCAGAACTGGCAAAGTGAATTTCTTTCGGTCGCTTCGATTGTGATATTAACAATCTTTCTCCGGCAAAAAGGATCTCCAGAATCAAAACCTGTGGATGCCGCTCATACTGAGACAGGTAAATAGATCTAATAAAATGACCGAACCAAGAGGACAATGACACATCTATCCGTCGTACCTATGATCCGATCTACTTCGTTAAGGGATTTGACGGGACGGATCAATTTATTTCGAAATATCTGTGATTTGTTTCATGTTATCCGTTAAAAATATAGTTCTATAGCAAGGGGATATTGTAATTTTGTAAATTAAAAGACTGATCAATTACAATGTCAAAGAAATATAATATACCCACTTTCCTGAAATATATCAATGTAAAAGGTACTTCAAATGATAGTATACAAGTTGTTCATTATGATGAACATAAAGACATTTTGCTGAAGTCCGAACCTGTGGAACTTGATTTCTATCTTATTGCCATAAAGAGCAATATTGACGTACAGCCACCCATTGAAGAGATGTCTGCATCTTATCTCTTTTTGGACAGGCCCGGCAATTTGCTGGAGTGGGACCTTGCTGGTTCCTTTCTTGGTTATGGTATATTCATCAGCGAAAAGCTGCTAAAGAAATATGCAAAAGACTATACTTTCACTGGTTATAATAGGCATGAGGCGCTGTATCTGACCGAACGGGAAAGCAGGATACTGCTTGACCTTTTTAAGAAAGCTCATGATGAATATAACCAGGTAGATTTTTCCGAAGATGTCGTTGCTTCCTATACCACATTGATTCTTTCCTATACACAAAATTTTTATGAAAGACAGTTTCAGTCCAGAAGCAAGATCTACAATCAGGTTGTGGTCAATTTTTACCGGGATCTGGACAATTATTATACCCATCAGAGTGATGGCGAACAAGCATTTCCAACTGTCGTGTACTTCGCGGAAAGGAATAATCTTTCGGTCAATTATTTTGGGGATCTAATCAAGCATTTTACAGGTAAATCTCCACTTGAACATATCCACCAATACATTATTCAGGTCGCCAAAGAAAAACTCCGTCAGACCAAGTTTACAGTCAATGAAATCGCGTATAGTCTGGGCTTTGAATATCCTACTTACTTTACCCGTTTTTTTCGGTCGAAGACAGGTATTTCCCCAAAAGCCTATCGGAATCAGTAAAATGTTTCGTTTTTAGAGTGATTCGTTTTCATTTCGGGGGGCTGGAGCCCCTTAACTTTGTTCTATAAAATTGGAATAAACAAAATTATAGAACAATGAAAAAATCAGTAAAATTCAAAGCTCTCTATTGGGATATCGCAGCCGACCTGCTTTTTCCGCCAAATTTTGACGAAAACAAAAAATATCCAACCATTATTAGTACGCATCCGATCGGAAGCTGTAAAGAGCAGACTTCGGGAAATGTATATGGTCAGGCATTTGCTGATGCCGGATTTGTTGTATTGGTTCCGGATGCGTCATTCCAGGGCGAAAGTGGGGGCGAACCGAGGTCATTGGAAGACCCATCATTCCGTGTCGAAGACTACAGCTATGCCTGTGATTATCTGGTAACTTTACCTTTTGTCGATGAAAAACGCATTGGTGTGTTAGGCATTTGTGGAGCGGGTGGTTATTCGATCAGTGCAACAATGCAAGAGCGTCGTATCAAAGCAGTTGCTACAGTGACTGGAGCAAATTACGGCCGTGTGATGCGTGAATTTGGTGATCCGATCGCAAATCTTGAGGCAATTGCAGAACAACGTACCGCTGAAGCGAGAGGTGCGGCATTGCGTGTTGACCAGGGGCTCTACCCAACTTATGAAATGGCGAAGGAAGCGAACGCAGATATCGATCTATTGGAGGCAACAGAATACTACCGTACTTCACGGGGAGAAAGTGCGAACGGAGTAAACAAAACCTTGTTTTCACACAATGCCGCTGCAATGACCTGGGATGCTTACAACTTGGCCGAAAAGCTGTTGACACAGCCGCTATTGGTGATCGTTGGTAGTAAGCCGGGGGCATTTGGTGCCTATAGGGACGGATTTGAGATTATTAGACGTGCGGCTTCAAAGAAGAAAGAGCTATTTGTCGTGGAAGGCTGGTCTCACTATGACTTATATGACAAACCGGAGCCTGTAAAGCAAGCATTAGATAAATTGATACCTTTCTATCAGGAAAACCTTTAGCAGAAAGATATAGTCGAGCCGGCAGACCTGATAGGAGGTCTGCTGGTATACGGACAAGGGCATCATAGCGTGATGAACCTGGCTCCGATGTGCAGAAAGATATAAAATAATAGAACAATGAAAACAAAAGTTTTAATCCTTGGAGCTGGGGGTGCCATAGCGCAACATACAATCAGTTTACTGAAGGACAATAAAGATATTGAACTCACCTTGTTTGCGAGAAATGCTTCACAGTTGACAAATGATAAGGGGGCAAGTCTCATTTTTGAGGGAGATGTATTGGATAAAGAAGATCTGGATCGGGCAATCAACGGGCAGGATATTGTATATGCAAACCTCAGTGGCGACGTCGATAAAATGGCGACGCTGATTGCGGAAACTATGAAAGTTCAGGGGGTAAACCGCCTGATTTTTGTCACATGCCTTGGTGTCTATGATGAAGTTGAAGGCAAATTCGGGGAATGGAACAATTGTATGATCGGCTCTGATCTGACACGTTATAGTAGAGCAACACGCGCTGTCGAAAAATCTAGCCTGGATTATACGATAGTTCGTCCATCATGGTTAACAGATAAAGATGAAACAGATTATGAAACTACACAAAAGGGAGAGCCTTTCCGTGGGACGGAAGTGGCCAGAAAAGCAGTCGGTGCTTATATCGCTGATGTGATCCTGCACCCCGAAAAAGATGTGAAAGCAAGTGTTGGGATTAACAAACCAGGCGTTTATGGCGATAAGCCCGCTTTTTACTAGTAATTTTTAGAAACTTTTGGCATGTCTCATAAAATAAACATACGACAAACAAGAAGGCTCATCATAAATTGAGCCTTTCTTCAGCAGGGGATGAAATTTTTGGAATGTGCCGTCAACTGCAGAAGTTTAATTGATTCCCTTTACTAGCATTGGAATCCAATAAATTGCTGTTGAGGCTGTAATAAATAAATCAGTACGATCTTTACCGCCAAAACAGACATTTGATGTCCATGGTTCTTTTATGTCGATATGCCCTATTAGTAGGCCTTTCGGACTATAGATAAAAACACCCTTGCCCGTCAGGTAGATATTTCCCTGATTATCCAATGTCATCCCATCAGATCCTTGAGCGATGACAGCCTCCTGTCCACTGAGCTTACCGTTAGATTCAATGACATACCTATAAGTTGTATTCCGCCCTATATCTGCTACATATAGATACTTTCCATCGGCCGACCCGATTATGCCATTAGGTTTAGTTACATCATCAGCCACCACAATTGGCTGTTTCCCTTTTCCAGGAGGTAGGTAGTAGACTTTCTGTCCTTCGATCTCAGGATTTTTCCTCGTCCAATAGTCTCGCTGGTAATAGGGATCTGTAAAGTATATACCTCCTTTCTTATCTGCCCAAAGATCATTTGGGCCATTCAGTTTCTTCCCATCTACTGCGGACAGCAGGACAGTAACTTTACCCGTACTGCTTATAGACCAAATTTCGTTTTTTTCATCCGCGCAAGCAAGCAGCTGGCCCCGATGGTCAACGTACAGTCCATTTGCGCGGCCGGCTGAATCCATAAAAAGAGAGAGATGACCTTTCGTGCTGTATTTCCAGATTTTGTTATTGGGCTGGTCAGTGAAATAAATATTTCCGTCCCTGTCCGCTGCCGGTCCTTCTGTAAATGCAAACTGCCTAGATATCAATTTCAAGCTGTCCTGATTAAACAATTGCGCTTTTACATCAAGCGCATTTAGTGAGAAGAGTGATAATAGAAACAGTATAAGATAGTCTCTGGAAGAATGAATTGAATATTGCATGGTAAATTGATTATATAAAATTATCATTTTTTTTCAAAAATAGAACCATCACAGTAATTTAGTAGCACATTGTAGCGGATCATTAAATCGACTCGTTCTTTCTGATGTATCAATAATAAATAACCAAGAAGTTATGAAAAAAACTTACAGTATCCTGTTTCCAGCTATTCTTGCTTTTGCGCTGACCTCTTGCAAAAAAGAAGAGAAGATAGCCGTCGAGAATCTTATAGGTAAATGGACAGTGGCAAATGATGATCCCAGGATAGCCGTAGATGGTTCCGTTACCTACAAGTTCAACTCCGACATGACCTGTATCAAGAATATCTACAATGCGCTTTCAAATCGCGACACATCTATCCAGCGCACTTATGTATTGAGTTATGATAAGACTTTGGTGACACTTTATGATGAAAATAAAATCTATACAGAACAGTATCTGATAAAAAGGTTGAACACGAAGGAAATGAAATGGGAGAACGCGTCACCCAAAGATGGAAACGAGGATAAAAGATTGGTTCGATCGAGCGATCAATAGAGTCGATCCTTCAGAGTTTGAAAAAAGGTAGCATATATCTGCTCTTAGCGAATTTGAGAATTAGGTTGAAGAGTACGGACCTGTGTATTGTTCCTGTTAAAATGAATGCTCGGATTTGCTGGATTTGCTCAATTTTTGTATCATTGGGGAGATCATAACCAATGCAGCAGCTTAAGTCTTTTTTATACGCGTATCTCAGCCTTTTTCTTCTCCTTTTCATAGGTCATTTTTCGGCTTGGAGCCAGGTCAATACTTATGCGTTTAAAACCTTGACTTCTGACCAAGGCTTGGTTCATAATCACGTCAACTGTGCCCTTAGGGATAAGAACAATTACCTGTGGTTTGGTACCGAGTCTGGCCTGAGCAGATTTGATGGGGTACAATTCACAAATTTTCGATATTCTGCCAGTAAGCACACAGGCCTGAGTGGAAATGTGATTTCAGCAATCTTTGAGGGGCCGGAGGGCAATGTATGGATCCGTACCAGCAACGGGATGAATGTGTATGATCAGCGCTCAGGCATTATCCACCAGCACCTTGATTCCATACTGACGAGCTTAAAGTTGCCCGTCAAAGACGTACACACGATAAGGCCGCTGGATGGTCAGACCTTTGCACTATTGTATAGCGATCGTTCGCTGGTCCTGTATGACGCCCTAACCAAAACGCACCGCACTGTACCGCAGTTGACCAAAAACAACCGAATTGCTGATGTGATAGCGGGAAAAGGCCAAACGATCTGGGTAATCTACGAAAATGGCCTGCTGGGCTACGTCGATACAAAGTCACTGCAAAGTATCAAAACCTGCTTATTGCCCCTCAGTAATAAATTGGTGAATTATAATCTTTTTGCAGATCAGGAGGGTGTCATATGGATCTTCTCAAAAGATATTCCAATCGGCGTATACTGGTTTGACCCGAAAGACGGGGTAGTTCGGCATATTCAAAAAGAACTGTCCAATCCTTTTGTAGGCAATATCGTACAAGATGATAAGGGAAATCTCTGGTTGGGTACAGACCATGGTGGCATCAATGTCTACAATAAGAAAACGAGCAGTATCGAAATCATTGGCAATGATAAATATGACTTACGGAGTCTGCCTTACAATAGTATAACGTGCTTATACCGGGATAAGTCAGGTATTATATGGACGGGAACCTATAAAGGCGGCATCAGCTATTATCATCCCAACCTGTTGTTATTCTCCTTAATCAAAAACTATCCGGGGCTTCCCAGATCACTTCCCTTTGACGATGTCAATAAGTTTGTACAGGATCGCAGGGGCAATCTCTGGATCGGGACAAACGGTGGGGGATTGCTCTACTATGATATCAGTCAGAAAACATTTAAGCAATATTTGCATGATCCTCGGGATCCCAATAGTTTGAGTTCCAACGTAATTGTTTCCTTGTTGCTGGATGCGGAAGACAAGCTGTGGATCGGAACCTATCGAGGTGGTATGTGTCGATTCGACGGCAAAAGTTTTAAGATTTTCCATCGTGACTCGTCGCCCGGAAAATTGAACGACGATAGTGTATGGGAGATCTATGAAGATAGTCAACATCGGTTTTGGATAGGGACCCTAAGTGCAGGCTTGTACCTGTTTGATAAAAAAACAGAACAGTTTTCGAAAACGTATTCTCGACAGGGACAAACCATCAACAGCAATTATATTTCTGTCTTATTTGAGGATTCAAAAAAACGGCTCTGGATCGGCACAGCTACAGGCTTGGCGCTGTTGGCTCCCGACGGCAAGATTAGCTATATTAATACATCCAGCTCGCCCATGAAACTCATGAATGATCTGATTTATGATATTAAAGAGGATAAAACCGGTCGTATTTGGGTAGCAACACAGGAAGGGCTGCATGTAATCGACGGTACCAAAATAAGCTGTCTCACACAGCAAGATGGACTCAGCGACGATGCGATCCTGGCGCTCTTGGTCGATAATCAAGGGGGAATCTGGGCTTCAACAAACAAAGGACTGTCGGCGATTGTGGGCAAGGGACAGGCAGAGAAGTTTATCATCCGCAATTTTACACAGGAATCGGGCCTCCAGGGGAATGTATTCAATGAAAACGCCGCTTTAAAAATGCGGGACGGAAGACTTGTCTTTGGTGGACCAAAGGGATTCAATTTTATCGACCCTACAAAAATTAGCAGCGAAAGTGAGCTGGTCTTACCCCTTTTGTCCAATCTCTATTTATTCAACAAGCGGGTAGCCGTAGGTGAGGAATTTTCGGGTCGGGTCATTTACGATCAAGCCCTGAATAATCTCAAGGAACTGAGCCTTCCATACAATTTAAATGCCATTTCGCTGGAGTTCTCTACTTTTGACTACCTGCAACAGCATAATGGACTCTACCAATATCAGCTTGCTGGTCTAAGTGATGAATGGTTTGATTTTGAACCAGGGACCATGCGCGCCAATTTCACCAATCTAGACACCCGCAGCTACAGCTTATATATTCGGCATGCCATCGATTCGAATAGCTGGTCGGAGGGCGTGCTGCTCCTAACAATCGATATACAGCCGCCTTTTTGGCGTTCTACCTGGGCCTTTCTTTTCTATGCCTGTCTAACTTTGGTCGTCCTGTGGACCTATTTTTATTTGACAAAACTACGTGTCAAGACACGCAATCAACTTTTCCTTGCCCAGGAACAGGCAACACAGGCAAAGGAGCTGGATGCTTTAAAAACACGTTTCTTTACTAATATAAGTCATGAGTTCAGGACTCCGATCAGCTTGATCCTAACCCCAACACAGCAGTTGTTGGATGAAGAACAGCATCCAGAAAAAAAAGCTGACCTAAACTTAATCAAGAAGAATGCCGACCGCCTGCTTAAATTGGTCAATCAGCTGCTGGACTTTAGAAAATTGGAGAAAAGTGAACTGGAACTGAACGAGGAGTATGGGGATCTTATGGGATTTATCCGCGAACAACTCGATGCCTTTGCCGGAATGGCCCAAAGCAATCAAATCTCCCTACAGGTCAATATTGCCCAAGACACATACCCGTCCTGGTTTGACAAAAACAAATTGGAAAGCATTATTTTCAATTTGATGTCAAATGCGATCAAGTTTAGCCCAGTATCCGGTATTGTGGCATTCAATGCCGAAGTAACTGAACAAGAAGCGGGAAAGGTACTGCTTATTGAAGTTCAAAATCAGGGTACAGCGATTCCCGAAAACTTACAATCCCGCGTTTTTGAACGTTACATGCAACTGGCTGTACCAAATGGAAAACTAAATCAGGGTACGGGTATCGGGCTTTCTATTGTAAAAGACTATGTAGAATTCTTGGGTGGAAATATCAGGCTGAGCAGCAATGCGCAATGGACGACATTTTATGTTCAACTACCTTTAAATAAGGTCGCAACGAGCAATGACCCCGTCGAAAGCAACAAGCAGGATAAACCTGCTATTTTATTGGTCGAAGATGATATTGACTTCCTTCATTACCTGGAGCGGACCCTAAGGTCAACCTACATAATCCACTCTGCAAAAGGTGTCAATGAGGCGAAATTGATTTTAAGCAAGCAACAAGTTGATCTTGTCATCACCGATCTTAGCCTGCCAGGAGAGAGCGGACTGGATTTTTGCCGCTATATAAAAGCCCAGGCTAAGCTGGTCCATATCCCTGTGCTGATTGTAACGGCGGTAGTCAATCAGAAAATTGAACTGGAAGCCTTGCAGGCCGGTGCTACAGATTACATTAACAAGCCTTTTAATATCAACCTGCTGCGTTCAAAATTAGCGCAGATACTCAATCAGCAGCAGACAATGGTAAAACGGTATAAAAAACAGATTAATGTCAATCTGGAACAGCCCGATATCGCATCTGCTGATGAACAGTTTATCCGTGCGCTGGTAAAGGAAATTGAACAGGATCTCAGTGACCCTTCGCTTTCTGTCGAACTGCTTGCCAAAAGAATGAACATCACCCGCGTAGGCCTTTATAAAAAGGTGCTTGCTATAACGGGGTATTCGCCGATGGAATACATCCGGCATATCCGGCTCAAACGTGCCATGCATTTAGTTCAGAATTCGAAATTATCGATGGCTGAAATAGCTTATGAAGTGGGATTCGGAAATCCGAAACAGTTCAGCAAATATTTTAAATCTGCATTTGGAAACCTACCGTCTTTTTACCGAAAAAACCTGTAATTCATAGGTTTAAAGTGGGTGGTGCCTGCAAATATCTTCCTTACATGTTAACAAAGTAACCCCTAAAAGTTAACAAAACATACCCCTTATACAACCGGTTGCATTCTATATTTGATCAGTTCTTTCAGTAGGAAAGGACGTGTAATAACCAAGGGAATATAATAACCAATAAATCTTATTTAAATGCGCAACTTAACGTATGCTTTAAGTGGTCTGATGCTCTTCGCGATCGTGCAGCAGGGATTCAGCCAGGCAAATAAAGCTCATTATGAAAAAACACCTAACGGTATTAAGGTTAGCTTCAAAAATTCGGAAACGTCCATTGATCAGGATGTCTATTTGGACGTCGTGACCGATAAGATCGTGCGTGTCACGGCTGTTCCTGCAGGTGTCGCCTTACCGACCCAAACGAGTTTAGTCATCGTCGATTCACTGCGTAGAGAAGTTAAATCTTTAGCGGTAAGCTCGACCGACTCCACCGTAAATTTAAAAACAGCCAATATGCAGGCAATCGTTTCTTTGGTAAGTGGCAAAGTAGCGTTTTTTGATCTGAAGGGACAATCCATCTTTAAAGAAGCAAAGCGGAATTCAAGTTCTTTCTTAGCCAATAGTTATCAGGGAGATGCATTTTATCACATTAACCAGGACTTTATTGTCAATGCTGAGGAAGGAATCTATGGACTTGGTCAGCATCAGAATGGGGTGATGAACTATAATCGCGGAAAACAGGTTTCGCTGCTGCAGTACAATACAGAAATCGGAATTCCCTTTTTACTGTCCACCAATAACTATGGTATCTTATGGCACAATTACTCCATTACAAAAGCGGGTGATGTGAGGCCATTATTGCCCTTAAATGCTTTTAAGCTGCTGTCAAAAGAAGGTGAATCAGGTTGGCTCACTGCAACCTATGTAAATCGAAACAAGGCCAACGAGGTCTATTTATCCCGGCCGGAATCGATCATCGATTATGGCTATCTAACGGATCAGCACAAGTTTCCAAAGGGAGTAAATCTGGCCGACAGCAAGGTCATCTATGCGGGAAGTTTCTCTTCGTCCTACACAGGCAAACATGTGCTGCATTTTAAATATTCGGGTTATATGAAAGTCTGGATTGATGGCGAGCAGGTCGCCGACCGCTGGCGGCAATCCTGGAATGCAGGCACCTTTGAAATAGAAAGGGACATGCAGAAAGATAAAACTTACCAGATCCGGATGGAATGGATCCCGGATGGGGGTGAATCTTATTTTACCTTAAACTGGCAAAGCCCCATTCCGGAAGCGCGTAAAAACTTATTTTCCTTTAATTCGGAAGCTGGAGATGCCATTGACTATTACTTTGTTCAGGGTGAATCCATGGATGAGGTTATTGCTGGCTATCGCCACTTGTCGGGCAAGGCACCGATTATGCCGATTTGGAGCTTTGGATTTTGGCAGAGCAGAGAACGCTACAAGACGCAGGCGGAAATCGAAGAGGTTGCAGCTGAGTTTCGTAAACGCAGGATTCCGATCGACAATATTGTGCAAGATTGGTCTTACTGGTCTGAAAACGACTGGGGGAGTCAGAAATTTGACGTAAAGCGTTTTCCAGATCCTCAGGCCATGATTAAGAAACTGCATGATCAACACTTTAAGATCATGATTTCGGCCTGGCCCAAAATCAATGAAGAGTCTTCCGTATACCAAGAATTTAAGGCCAATAAATGGATCTATCCACGCAATATCTATGATGGTAGAAAAGATTGGATCGGAAAAGGTTATACCTCCACCTTTTATGATCCTTTCAACAAAGCAGCACGCGATGGATTTTGGAAATTGTTGGACAACAATCTTTTCAAAATCGGGATCGATGCCTGGTGGATGGATGCCAGTGAGCCTGATATTCACTCCAATATTGATTTGGATGAACGCAAATCGGTTTTTCAGCCGAGTATTGGATCATCTGTCCGCTATTATAATGCGTTCCCTTTACAAAATGCAAAAGGTATCTATGAGGGCCAGCGTGAAACAGATCCTAATAAACGCGTATTTATTTTGACACGATCTTTTTTTGCAGGGCAACAACGTTATGCTGCAGCGGCCTGGAGTGGCGATATTGCTTCAAGATGGCATGATATGAAAGATCAGATTGCCGGGGGGATCAATTTCTCGATGTCCGGTACACCTTATTGGACAATGGATGCCGGTGGCTTTTTGGTGGAAAATAGGTTTCACAAACCGAATTCGACGGATTTGGAGGAGTGGCGGGAGCTCAATAGCCGCTGGTATCAATATGGTGCATTCTTGCCCTTGTTCAGGGCGCATGGACAATTTCCGTATCGCGAGCCATACAATATTGCTCCTGCAGATCATCCAGCCTATAAAAGCATGACCTATTCGATCAACCTAAGGTATAAATTACTCGCCTACAATTACAGTCTGGCGGCAAAGACTTTTTTCGAAGACTATTCGATGATACGTGGACTAGCCATGGATTTCCCGCAAGACAAAGACGGATTCGACAGCAATGACCAATATCTTTGGGGACCATCTTTACTGATCAATCCAGTCACAGAAAAAGGAGCAACCTCACGCAAGATACACTTCCCGAAAGGAGCCAGCTGGTATGATCTATACAGCGGCAAGATGGTAGCAGGGGGGCAGGATCTGCTTGTTGCGGCACCCTATGAACGTATTCCTGTCTATGTCCGGGCCGGAGCTATATTACCTATTGGACCTGTCCTGCAATATACGACGGAGAAAAAACCTGATGTGCTGGATCTTTACGTCTATGCAGGAGCGAACGGTCAATTTTCACTCTATGAAGACGAAGGAAGCAACTATAATTATGAAAAAGGGAAATACAGCCGCATTGATTTCAGTTATGACAATTCGACGCACGTACTGTCTTTGGCTGATCGTCGCGGAGATTTTGAAGGCATGCTGACCAAAAGAAAGTTCAATATCATTTTTGTCAGTGACAGAAACGTGGTCGGACTGGATGTTTCAGCAAGGAAATCAACCGCAGTAACCTATACAGGAAAAGCCTTACAGATCAAATTAAAATAAGAAAAAACCAATTTATAAATCAAGACATATGATAAGCAAACAATTGTTGAGCAGGGGCGTGGCCGTCGTGGTCATGACCAGCGTGACCTCTTTGGTCTGGGCACAATCCATCACAGGATCGGTTGTTTCGGCTGATTCAGGCTTGCCAATCGTGGGAGCGAGTATTAGCGTTAAGAATCAGAAGATTTCAACAAGCAGTGATGATTCGGGCAAGTTTTCACTAAAGGCCAGCATAGGGACTATATTGACCATTACTTACGTGGGGTACAAAACGGAGGAAGTTAAAATTACCGGCCCCAATATGGTAATCCGCCTGCAGCCACAAGCTTCCGATCTTGAGGAAGTGGTGGTCATTGGCTACGGTGTACAAAAGAAAAAATTGAATACAGGAGCCAATTTAAAGGTAGAGGGTGAAGAACTGCAGAAACGCAATCAGTTGAACCCACTGCAATCGCTCCAGGGACAAGCGCCGGGTGTATCCATTACATCGACTTCTGGACAGCCGGGAGCAGATATGAAAGTTGTCGTCCGTGGATTGGGAACCATCGGAAACTCCGGTCCTTTGTACGTCATTGATGGCGTCCCTGGAGGGGATATTTCGGTCCTGAATGCGGCCGATATTCAATCTATCGACGTACTTAAAGACGCTGCTTCGGCCGCCATCTACGGTTCACAGGCTGCAAATGGGGTGATCCTGGTCACCACCAAAATGGGTGCTGCGGGCAAAAATGTACTGTCGTTTGATGGCTATACGGGCATTCAGAATGTTTCGCGTAAAGCGAAATTGTTGGATGCAGATCAGTATAAGCTGATCATGAATGAACAGTCACTGAATTCGGGGGCGGCGATTATCGATTTTAACAGCATGGACGGTTTGGCCAATACCAATTGGATGGATTACATGTTCAAGGATAATGCAAAAATGGACAATTACAATGTTGCCCTGACCGGTGGTAATGAAAAATCCACCTACGCCTTATCGATGAACTATATTGGTCAGGAAGGAATTGTAGGCGGTAAAGACGTTTCCAATTACCAGCGTTATGGCTTCCGAACGAACTCGGAACATAAGCTTTTCGATAATTTTGTGAAAATAGGGCAGCATCTCAACTTTAACTACATTAAAAATCGAGGCATCAGTGTCGGCAATCAGTACAGCAATACGTTGCGTGGTGCTTTTGCTACTTCGCCCTTGTCACCGGTGTATTCGGACAATGGCTTATACGGAAGTCCTTTCAATGACACATCGAACTCACCCTGGTACAATGGGGACAGCAACCCATATGGAGTGATGATGACTAATTCGAATAACGCCAATGATGGTCAAAAATTACTGGCTGATGTATTTGCGGAGATCGAACCGATTAAAGGCTTAAAGGTCCGCTCACTACTTGGGTTCAACTATTATGCTTCGGAATACAGAAGTTTTACACCCTTATACCGATTCTCCATCTACACCTACAACCAAGATCATACAACGACCTCACAGAACATGAGCAAAGGTCATACGTTGACTTGGACAAATACCGCTTCCTATGATTTTGATATTCACACGGATCATCGCTTTACGGCCATGATCGGTATGGAATCGCTACGTTACCAAGGAACTTACCTTTCGGGGTCCAACTGGAATCTGCTTTCCCAGTTCAACGATTTTGCACATGCTTATCTGGACAATACCACAGGCCAGGCACATCTGGATGAAAAAGGTAACGTCGTCGAAACGCGGACGGTGTCTGGAAAACCAGAGAACATTACCCGTAGGGTCTCGTACTTTGGGCGGCTGGGCTACAATTATAAGGAAAAGTACCTTTTGAATGCTACATTGCGTGCAGATGGATCTTCTAAATTTTCACGCAGTAACCGCTGGGGATATTTCCCTTCGGTATCGGCGGGCTGGGTAATTTCTTCGGAAGAGTTTTTTAAAGAGCATTTATCGGCTGTAAACTTCTTTAAACTCCGTGCTTCATGGGGACAAGTGGGCAACCAGGATATCGCTGATTTTCAATACGCGGCACCCATCAGTACCTCAACAGGGATTACATCGTCCAATCCCGGAGCACATTATGTCTTTGGAACGAGCAACAATAATATCGCTGGGGCTTATCCGAGCCGCTTATCCAATCCGAATCTGACCTGGGAAACATCCGAACAGACCAATATTGGATTTGACGCGAAATTTGTGAACAGCCGTTTGGATGTCGTTGCCGATTTTTATGTCAAAAAGACGAAGAACTGGCTGGTTACGGCGCCTGTTTTGGCGACAACCGGAACGTTGCCACCTTTTATCAACGGCGGTGATGTGAAGAATACGGGGGTGGAACTGGGACTAAATTGGGCGGACAAGATCAATGAAGTCAAATACCGTCTTGGGGTAAATGGTGCCTATAACAAAAATAAGGTTGGCCAGATACCTACCGAAGATGGTATTATCCACGGACAGACAGCTATGTTATATGATAATTCGGAAGAATTTTACCGTGCAGCAAACGGTATGCCCATTGGCTACTTCTGGGGGTATAAAACGGACGGTCTCTTCCAGAACCAAGCCGAGATCGATGCTTGGAAAACAGCGGGGAAAGGTATCCTTCAGGCGGATGTAAAACCAGGCGATGTGAAATATGTAGACCAAAATAATGATGGTATTATCAATGCCTCGGATAAAACAAATCTGGGCGTGGGCATGCCTAATTTTACTTATGGATTTAATATTGGACTGGATTATAAAGGATTTGATTTTTCAGTGAATGCCTACGGTTCCCTCGGTAACAAAATTGTACAGTCTTACCGCAATCATGCCAATAAACAGGCAAACTATACCACAAGAATATTAGACCGATGGACGGGAGAGGGTACTTCCAGTACGATCCCTCGCGTGACGGAAACCAATGTCAACTGGCAGTTTTCAGACCTTTATATTCAGGATGGAGACTTTCTTCGGATCAGCAATGTGACCCTAGGTTATGATCTATCGAAGCTGATCAAATGGAAGTACGCCAATCAGATCCGTTTCTATGTACAAGGGCAAAATCTGTTCACCTTCACTAAATATGATGGGATGGATCCTGAGATCGGTTATGGAACCGATGGTTGGGTGTCGGGTATCGACCTCGGTTACTATCCAAGACCAAGGACCGTATTATTTGGGCTAAATGTTAAATTCTAAACACAAGAAATCATGAAAAAAACGAGCTATATCTATCATTCTATGTTATTTGGATCCTTAATCTTAGGGTCATGTTCATCTAGTTTTTTGGATGTCGAACCGATGACAAGCGTTTTGGAGAGCAATTTTTATAAAACGGTAGCCGATGCTGACATGGCTTTGGTCGGTTGTTACGATGGTTATCAACGGACTACTTCCAATGGCAGTCAGGCATTCTATATCACTGCAGAAGTAGCGAGCGACAATTGTTTTGGTGGAACGGGTACTACCGATGGTCGCGGCTTTCAGGCAATCGACCGTTTTGATATTGCACAATCTCAATCGGACAACAATATCTTTGACGGCACCTGGTCGGATTACTATGCTGGAATTTTTAGGTGTAATACGCTGTTGGGAAAATTGGACGGCACTGATTTTTCGGGCAATACAACTGCACGGGCACGCATTGAAGGGGAAACGAAATTCCTGCGGGCCACCATGTATTTTGATCTCGTCCGCCTATTCGAAAACATACCTTTGCTCACCAGCCCAACCAATGAGAATATCCCGCAGTCGGATCCAAAAGCTATTTATCAGCTGATTGTTTCTGACCTTAAATTTGCGGCCACCAATATTCCTGAAACAGCTTACCCCAAGTCGGCTGCCGCAACCAATGATGGCCGGGCAACTGCGTTTGCAGCTAAAGCGCTATTAGCCCGTGTTTATCTATTTTATTCGGGCTATTATGGAAAGGAAGATATCGGTATCTCCAAAGCCGAAGCCCTGGCTGGACTGGAAGAGGTTATTAGCAGTGGTCAGTATGCACTGGTGGCCGATTTCAAAAATCTGTGGCCGGCAGCGAGTTATATTCCGAATGCAAGCAATAATACGCTAGACATCTCCAAATATGCCGGTAAGGGAAATGTTGAGGTGGTATTTGCACAGAAATTCAATAATACATCGAATTATAGTGGATATGTCGATGGCAACCGCTGGGTGGTCTTCCTGGGCTTACGCGGTAAAAATTGGTCTCCGTATGGTCAGGGATGGGGTGCATGTACGGTAAGCAAAAAATTCTTCAATGAGTTTGATAACACGGATACACGCAAGGTTGCCTCAATTATTGATATCGATGGCGAGAAGATCACGGGATTTGACCTGAAAGATCAGCGTGAGTATACAGGTTACACCATAAAAAAATACGCCCCTACAGCGTTGCCGGATGGTACCACGAATACAGGTGGAGATAAGGATATGCAACTGTCTCAAGACCAGGATTACTTTGTTATCCGTTACGCTGATGTCTTGCTGATGGCGGCAGAGCTCGGTTCCGCAAATGCACAGAAATACTTTGACGAAGTACGGAAAAGAGCGTATAAGGCCAATTTTGTATCGTTAGCAGTTTCAAAAAATAATATTCTGAAGGAAAGAAAATTTGAATTTGCGTTTGAAGGTATCCGTTATTGGGATGTATTGCGGCAGGGGCTAAATAATGCGGCTGCTACACTTGAAACAACAGAAGATGTGCTTAGCGGTTCGGTGCCGGAGAAGGTTATCGTGACTAAGGAGCGTTTTTTGACGACGAAAGGATTTATGCAGATTCCAAACAAACAGATTACTTTATCTAATGGTGTATTGAAACAAAATGCCGGCTGGAACTAGACAAAAGCATAAGTAGAACTTGCTATCCGTTGAATTATAACTAGACAAAAATGAAAAAGATATTCACATATATCATCTGCTTCTTTGTAGCGATGGTACTCTTTGGAGCCTGTTCTCCAGAGAAGTATACACTGGGGGACATCGATGTCACATCGGCACAGTTGGAGAAGGGAAAAGCCTTTACCATTGAACATGACGCCAATAATCCCAATATTGTGTATTTAACGAGCCTAATGGATTCCAAATACACCGCATTATGGGAGCATCCACAGGGACGGAGCCAGGAAAAAAAGGTGACTTTGAAAATGCCTTTCCCTGGTGAGTATACGGTTAAATTTGGTGTCGAGACCCGTGGTGGCATTATCTACGGCGAGCCCGTGACATTTAAAATCGATCAGATGTATGCCGAATTTATTAGTGACGAAACCTGGACCTTATTGACTGGCGGGGCCGGGGAGGAGAAAACCTGGTACCTCGATCTAGATGCTGACGGTATCTCCCGTTACTTTAAAGGTCCGTTATATTTTTACGGCACCGGTGACTGGTGGGGAAGCGTCAACAAAACAGCTGCGCCCCTAAACAGCGATAGCTGGAGCTGGGAACCCGATTGGAAAGGCAATAGCTGGCTGATGCCGGCAGGTAATTATGGGAGTATGACTTTTGACCTGAAAGGTGGCGCAAACATCAATGTTAACCACGCCATGCTGGGCAAAGTTCAGAAGGGGACTTTTAATATTGATACGCAAAAGAAAACCATCCGTATGACGGGGGCTTCGCCTTTACATGGAAAACCACAAGATGGGATCGTCGTCGACTGGGGCGATGTCCGTATTATGTCGTTGACCGAGAATACCATGCAATTAGCCGTATTGCGAGATCCCGTGCTTTCGAATGATGGAGCGGCCATGTTGACCTTTAATTTTATCAGTAAGGCCTACAAAGAGAGTTTGACCCAAGATACGTCTGATACTCAAAAGACCAAATAAATGTATGTTGAAGCAATTATTTGATATAGGGTATAGCCGAATAGGTATACTGTTACTATTATTGACACTCACGGGCTCCGTAAGTGGACAGTCCAGAAAGGTTATCGATTTTAATAGAGACTGGTGGTTTAAACTGGACAGCAACCAGCAATATAGCGATGGGCGAAAAGGAGAAGGCTGGCGAAAGCTCGATCTACCGCACGACTGGAGCATCGAAATGCCATTTAGAGAAAACAGCCCCGCAGGTAGCGGGGCTGCTTATCTCGATGGTGGCGTAGGCTGGTATCAAAAATCTTTTAAGTTGGCTAAGACTGAGCGAAACCAACGGATATTTGTCGCATTTGAAGGTGTATACGAAAACAGCGAAGTCTGGATCAATGGGCATTTCTTGGGGAAAAGACCCAATGGTTATATCGGATTCGAATATGAACTGTCTCATGAGCTATACTGGGATGGTCGGGACAACCTGCTCTCCGTCAAAGTAAATAATAAGAATCAGCCCAACTCGCGTTTCTATTCTGGTTCGGGGATTTATCGGGATGTTAAATTAATCAGCCGAAATCCAATCAGCATAGGTACCAACAGTACCTTCGTAAGGGCTGGACAGCTTAGTGAGAAACGTGCAGTAGTAGAGCTGTCGCTGGCAATTGAGCATAGCCGTAAAGAATCAAAAAAGATAACGCTGTTGACAGAAGTCCTTTCAGCTAAAGGTGTTATTGTCGCAAGTAAACGTACCACTTTGAATGCTGTCAAAGCAGGTCTACATCCCATCGGTGAGCAGATAGTCCTCGAAAATCCTGTCTTATGGGATATTGAAACCCCGTATCAATATACAGCAAAAATGCAGCTCATTGTGGATGGTCAGGTGGTGGATGAACAGCGTACCAAATTTGGCTTACGCAATTTCAGATTCGATGAGCAAGAGGGTTTTATACTCAATGGGCGACAGCTTAAAATCCGGGGGGTCTGTTTACATAGTGATCTTGGCGCACTAGGCATGGCATTCAATCGGTCTGCAGCATTACGTCAGCTCCGCATAATGAAAGCAATGGGAGTGAACGGGATACGCACATCGCACAATCCTGCGGCTCCAGCATTTTTGGACCTTTGCGATAGTTTAGGCTTTGTTGTGATGAGTGAAACATTTGATGTCTGGAAAGGTCATAAAAACCCCTATGACTATCATTTATACTGGGACCAATGGTACAAGCGGGACTTCGTGGATCATGTCAAACGTGACCGGAATCATCCGTCGCTGTTTATCTGGTGCCTGGGCAATGAAGCACAGGAGCAGTGGCATTCCAAAGCTGACGGCACAGCTATTCCGATATCACTGGCGGCGATTGTCGATAGCCTGGATGGTACACGTCCAACCACTATTGCCAATAATGAGCTCTCCAAAGCCAATCCCGTACTGATGAGTGCGGTGGTAGATTTAGTTGGCTACAATTACAACCATAAGAAATGGGCAAGCTTCCCACAGGATCATCCCGGGAAAAAGTTTATCGTAACGGAAAGCACCTCGGCGTTGGAAAGCCGTGGAAAATATGATTTGGTTCCGTACGACTCTATTCGTATGTGGCCCGAGAGATGGGATATTCCTTTTGATGGGGGCAATAAGGACAGGAGCATATCGGCTTACGACAATGTATTCACGCCTTGGGGATCAAACCATCAGACAAGCTTGCGGTTAATGGAAAGATACAGCCATATTGCAGGCATGTATGTTTGGACGGGTTTTGATTATCTCGGTGAACCAACACCATACACTTGGCCGGCGCGAAGTTCGTACTTTGGCATTGTGGATCTAGCTGGATTTCCGAAGGATGTCTACTATCTGTATCAAAGCGTATGGACGGAAAAGCCGGTCTTACATGTATTGCCACATTGGAACTGGAAAAAAGGTGAGCAGGTAGACATCGTGGTGTATTTTAATCAGGCCGACCGGGTGGAGCTTTATCTAAACGGCAGAAAGATCGGGGAACAGTCCAAAGACCCAGAGCGGTACGACCTTGTATTTAAAGGTGTGGAATTTGAACCCGGGAAGATTGAGGTAATTTCGTATCAGGGAACAAAGAAGATGCTAAGTAAAACAATCCATACGGCATCGAAAGCATACCGCATACAATTATCATCGGAAAATGCCACTTTCAATACGGCAAACAAAGACCTTTGCTTTGTACATGCTTATGTGGTAGACGAGTTTGGTACGATCGTCCCCAATGCGGCTGATAGAATCGAATTTGAGGTGGAGGGAAATGGTGCTAAAATTGTGGCGACAGACAATGGTAATACAACTGATCTGACCAGTTTCCAATCAGCGTCACGTCAAGCATTTCATGGCAAAGCACTGGCGATTGTCAAAAGTGAAAATAAAGGGTCAATTGTCGTTAGAGCGAACAGCAAGGGACTTATTTCAGGAGAAGTTCAAATTGAGGCCAAGTAGGGAGTCTTTAACCGGATTGGATGGCAAATGGGATGAAAGCGGTGTTTCGATTCAATCGCCCGATGTAAGGGGCTAAATGAATTTTCCTATTTTGCTACCCTGACGATTCACGGGTGTTTATTGGATCTTTTATATGGTGCTGTTTATTACCTAAAACAAAAAAACGCTTTCTGATTTCTCAGAAAGCGTTTTTGTCTTGGCGGAAGAGGCGGGATTCGAACCCGCGGTACCGTTTCCAGTACGACAGTTTAGCAAACTGTTCCTTTCGGCCACTCAGGCACCCTTCCTCGTTTTGACATTGCAAACATAAGGCAATTATTTGATTCTGCAAAGTCTAAATAATAAAAAAAATGCAAAAAAAATGTAACGTTGCAATAAGCGTTTGAAATTCAATTTGTTGTTTGACAATTAAAATTACATTGTTTTTTTGCTCAAATCATAATCTACCCGTACATGGTAGATACTTTTGAGCATAGCCTTAAAAATAACCGCAGATTCGGTGATATCCTTGAGTGTAATATTGCTATTGTTGAACTGGCCGCGCATCAATTTGTGCTCAATAATCTTGTCGACAAGGTTATTGATAGACTCCTCAGAAGGTTCTTTCAGTGCGCGGGAGGCGGCCTCAACTGAGTCGGCCATCATGAGTACCGCTGTTTCCTTGGAAAAAGGAATAGGGCCGGGGTAGGTAAATAAAGACTCGTCAACCAGTTTGTCGGGATTGTTCTTGACAAAAACGTTATAAAAATAGTCAACACGGGTCGTCCCGTGGTGCGTGCGGATAAAATCAAGGATAACATCGGGCAACTGATGTTTTTTGGCAATATCGACCCCTTTGATGACATGTGATATAATAATCTGTGCACTTTGTTCCGGTGAAAGCTCGTCATGCGGATTCTTTTCTGTCCGCTGGTTCTCGATGAAAAACTGCGGGTTTGTCAGCTTTCCGATATCGTGGTATAGGGCTCCGGCACGGACCAGCAACGGATTCCCACCGATTTTGTAAATAGCGGCTTCCGCTAGATTAGCCACCTGTAAAGAGTGCTGAAAGGTTCCCGGAGCTTTAAAAGAGAGCTCCCGCAATAATTTGGAGTTACTATTGGTAAGTTCCATGAGCGTTAGATCAGATACAATACCAAATAACTTTTCGAATGCATAGATCATCGGATAAGCCAATAAGGTAATCATGACGCTAACGAAAAAGGGAAGAAGGTCAGACCAGTAAATGGTGTCTATGGAACCGTTTCTCGTGACCACCAAGCCTATGTAAGCAATCCAATAGGTACCGAGGATAATAGCAGACGAAATGAACAGCTGTTCCCGTTTGACCAATGTTTTAATGCTATAGATGGCAACAATTCCAGCCATAAACTGCAAGAAGACAAACTCAAAACTATTCGGTACAAAGAGACCCGCAAGCAGCACCATCAACAGATGGATATTGAGTGCCACACGCGTATCAAAAAGAATGCGGATTATGATGGGGACTGCACAAAATGGGATATAATAGAGATTAGGGATCTTGATTTTGATGGCCCAGGACAGGACAGCAAGCATACCAATGATCACAATCATGATAATAACCAGTAACCTATTATTAAAGTAAATATCCTTACGGAAAAGAAAAAGGAATACCATCAATATAGAAAGAGCGAGCGAGATAATCAGAAATTGCCCCAGGGTGACATAGTTTTGATTTCCGCTGATCTTGCCTTCATCTTCATATACCTTACGAAGCGACTCTAGTTTCTGATAAGTTTCATTGGATATGATTTTCTCTTTTTCAGCGATCAGTTCTCCTTTTTGGACCACACCGCGCGTAGCCGATATGTTTGCAATGGCATTTTGTTCTAAAGCTTCTGTTTGTTGATCGTTATAGATGTAGTTGATGGTAATGTAATTTTTTAACGTTTCCTCCAGCCAGCTCTTTTGTTTTATTTTGGTCAATTTGGGCATGATCTCATCCATATACCCGTAGGAACTTTCGATGGTGTAACAGTCGGCAGTGTTTTTTTGGCTGGCAACTTTGTCCTGGATCAATGTGAAGTTGTAATGCTTGGAAGCTGGAGACTTGTCATTGCTGCGGTTTTGAAAGCGGTTGTTCAATGATAGAATTCCTTTGCCATAGAGATGGTTTAAGATGGCGTTACCGGCATTTCTATAATCCGCAATATTCTCATGTGTAGTATCCAGCTTGCTGCTTTGCCATTTTTCGGCCAGATCCGTATTGAACTGATCAATTTGCTCTTTGCTCGTTGTCGTATTGGCATTATAAATCGGTTGAATTGTGTTTAGGATACTTTTCTTGTCCGCATTCAATTCCTCCTGTGTTTTTAATATGGCAAAATTATAAGGGGATATCAGGTTTTCATGATTCCATACTTTTCCTTTTTGGAATTCATAGCGAAAACGAGGCTGTTTGGGAAGGAATATACAGATCAGAATAATGGTGATAAGTATTAATCCAATTTTTCGGACGAGGTTTTCCGTTGTATTTAAT
>JALAGS010000161.1 GCA_022712315.1 Sphingobacterium sp.
GCCTCATCTTATTTTCCAAATCATAAAAAGTTAACCTTCATAAAGTACTGCATCGTGTTTTTAATTAAAAATTGATTTGTCATCATTTTCCTTTTCTTTAAATGTATATTTATTTAATAAATCCGAATTGGAGGATATATTAAAAAATTACCTAAAGAATTGATCATATATAATTATTTGAAAACTTCGGCATTGACTGATACTGAATTGAAGTTCGCGGAGGTCGCTTTTGTTACCTTGTTCAAAGGGATGTACAGCATGGAAGCCAAGATATCAACTTAACCTATAAAAAAGGAAAAGGCCACCTAGACAGTATCCAAGTGGCCATAAAATCCTAAATTATACTATACTTTATTTTCCTTTAGCCTTCTCTGCTTCGATCTGCTTTACAAACTCTACAGTGACGTCCGCAACTTCGGCAATTTCCGAAATCGAAAATTTATTCAGAGACAAAAGGTTTTTTATTACTTCCGCCTTTCCTTCCGCCTTTCCTTCTGCCTTTCCTTCTTCCTTTCCTGCAGCTTTTCCTTCTGCTTTTCCTTTAGCCTCTCCTTCGGCTCTTCCCTCCGCCATTGCTTTTTCGCGCGCTCGTTTCAATAGCTCCTCTTGACTACTTCGGATGCTCTCTGCATCCCATTTATTTCTTAAACTTACGTTGTACATTTCTCGTTCCTCCGGTTTTAGTTTGCTATACTCTGCTAACTGAAATAACTTTTCAAAAATAGGCTTACGCAAATAGGTGGAAAGTCCATTTAGCGAAGACATATTTTTAAGTACATAAAGCCAACGATCTAAATCATTAACTAACTCTGCCTCAGCTTTAACAAAGTTAACCAATTCTATATATATAAAGCCTAGATCGTCATAAAATATTTTACCATGATCTCGATAACATAGACAAATATCGTGCAAAAAACACTTCTCCTCGCCGGCATCAGGCATTGCAAACCCATCCATCAACACAATGATATAGACTTCACTAATTGCATAATTCCAAGCCCTTCGGTTGCCTTTGGGTGCCTGGTCCGCAATTAATTTACTACTGTAGTAGAGCATGCGCTTTTTCAAATTAACCTGTGACGTGCGCTGCACTTCAATAATAAACCGCTCGCCATTCTCTGCAGTACAGGTCAGATCAAAAATAACGGTACCGATATCCTCTGTGTCCCCAACATGTTCATTTTTGTTATAATACAGGTCAGCAATGACCTTGCGACCTCTAAAGAGTTCGTTTAAAAAATTGATTAGAAGATCTTTATTGGTATCTGATCCGAAAACTTTTTTAAAGCCGTAATCTGTTGTAATATCGATATATTTCGATTGTTTCAATTCACTCATAATACACTGTTTTTAAATTGGTTAACAATGCAAATATAAGTAAATAAATATTTTAATACTAATATTTTTAGTATTAAAATATTGTTCTGTATATGAATTAAAACAAGATCCCCAATCAAGAAGGTCATTTCCATCTACTCAGTACTCGGATCGGGTTTTAATGGCATGTTATCTGTTCCTTTAAACTCTACATCGTCTGCGCCATAAGCCCATCTTTAGTTAACAGACTGGCGCAGCCTGGGCAAGATCCTTCCGTGAACTTTGATTATTCCGGAACCTAAAAATATCTTAGCCACTGTTTCTTTACCAAAATCCCAAGTAACTTCAGGATCCGACCATGCGTCGAATGGTTCAGGATTCTCTCTGACAAATTCTACTGGATCGGAAGATTATTTGGAATTACAGTTGTTCAATTCCTTGAATATATTGTTCAAATCTGATCTATTAACGAAGGTGTCGCCCCGCGTAAGGTATCAACGTTTGATCTGATAAAGGCGCTTACGCATGTCTACCAATTGCTGTCTTAGCTTATCCTGATCTGGCGCTACGGGAAGTAAACTCTGTAAGCAGAGTTCTTGAACTTCCTCGAAGAGCTTGTGCGACCAGACGAAAAGCTCATCATAGTTATAAGTGCCATTCTTGATACCTAGCAGTTCTTCCCTATTGGGACGTTGTATCTGTAATTCCCTTTTGGACACAATCTCTTTTGCCTGTTGCAATAGACGGATGGTATGCATCATATTTTTGGCATCATAGCCCTGCCCATGATTCATTGTTCCTTCAAAGCGTGCCGCATTACGCTCTGAAACCCAGCTAAAATATTCATTATAGGCCTTGCAATAAGAAGAATAAGCTTCGTGATTAACAAAGAGGTACGCACCAAGTGTCTGACCCTTTGGGATAGAACTGAGGGAAACTTCATTACTCTCCAGGCTAGCCACGACACCTTTGTAACCCAAAGTCTGAGTCTGATCATAAAACAGGCTATACATTCCCTTTGCATGTTCGATCTTTGCTAAACCACAGTTTTCCTGTTTCCACTGCCGCTTGCTTAAGCAATCTCTTAACGGTAAACTACCATGACCAGCTATGATAAAGCAGAAATCCAGCAAACTTTTACGTTCACGGTCCATCGGATTGTTGATTTTCTTATTCAATCCTTTTGCCTTCCGCACCTGTACCATAGCATACTGCGCAAAAGTCATAACAGCCTCTCGCGTGATAAAATCCTGCATTTTAAATTGCTCCATGATAGGATCTTGGTATACGATGCAATCGGCAGGACTAGCCAAAAGTTCCAATACAGTTGGATTACTCTTTGAAAGGAGCTCTACGAAACGTCCTAGCTCATAATAAACTTCATCATTGCTGGCATTAGCCACTTGGGCAATATATTGGCCGCCCAAGTAATATTCCAGAGGCAGATAAAATACCCCTTTGATATCGGTATCGGAAGATGCGGTGGCCAAGCCATATGCCCGGCTACCGACAACGGCCTCAAACAGAATCAGCCCGTTCTTTCGAAGTTCGTCTATAGTCATCTTAATATGCTTTTAAAGTATTTCTCCAGTACTTCCTTATCCGGTACGGATACGGGAACCTGCCCTACTTGATGCTCTAAATGTATTAACTTTGTTTCGATATAACTCCTTATGATAGCTGAACAGCTGTATACAAACCCTTCATCGACTTGGCTCTTCAACTTTTGTAACTGCATAACTTCATCTTTAACATCATCAGGCAATAATATCGATAGTTCGGCCAATGTCATGGGTGCATAACCGCGATTGGTCATACTCCAGTCTGCTGCAAGTAAAGACCTAAGGATATAAAATAAGCTCTTGAGCTTCATGGTTTCCCGTTGAAGATCTTCTACTTTGCTACGGACGATCCCAAGATAATGATGGGTGTGCCTACGTGCGTCAAAATAATTTTCGATCATTGCCCTAAAACTTGCTTCGAATCCGTTAAACTCGTGATAAACTACTGGTGACTGGATCCATTCAAATGGGCTCACATTACTCTTATATAGCAAGGTGAGTACTTTAAACAGATCCCAACCTGCGATATCGAGGTCATCGATCATTGGAAACCGCATTTCGGTAGGCAGCGGAAACAAACGGCTATAGTCCTCCCCTTTTCTTATATAAATAAACCGAACGTCGTAGTCACTGTCGAGTGACGGAAATCCCCAACCTCGACTTCCTGATTCACAGGCGAAAAGTATACGTATTCCTTCGCTCGCTTCTATTTCCATGAGCTTCTTGATGATATGTGCTTTCATTTCTTCGTGCTTTTTTAATTTTCATTAACACAAAGATCGATTGCGATACTGAAGCCGTTTTGCGCATTAAAAAAAGAGCATAAAAACAATGGGAGACCGCTTATTATCAGGCAGATATTTTTCTTAAAAAAAATTGAAGCTTACATAGGAATATAAAAGTACGCAGATAGAATGCGTAGGATAAGGCGACCGAAATTTTTATAGCTATGTAGAAGATACCGAAAAGTTAGCTTTAAAAGAAAAACAGCTCCTCTCACTAAGAGAAACTGTTCGAAAAAGTATGAATCAAGAAAATTGGGGTTTTCACCACGAACTCTCATTTGGTATATTATTGTGCTAAAAATGCGAGTGCTTTTGTTAAGAATGCTGCATGATTCTGATAAAAAGCTGCATGACCAGAATCTGAAAATTCACCAAGTACAGCATTTTCTAAATTCTGTTTCATATTATGAACAGGTTTAATAGTTTACATTGTCTACCACGATTATTGCGATAACTACGTTTGTAAAATTGTTATTTATCTTTAAAATTTTTATTAAAAAAAGAATCAACAGCGTGCTGATCCTGAGGAAAATTAAATACTTCTTTAATTTTACCTCCCTCAAATTTCCATAGCAAACAAGATAAATTATTTAAATTCTCTATATTTTCTATTTCACTCCAGTTTTTATGACAGTCAATTACATAATCATCGCTTACCCCTAATACTACTCCCTCGGCTCTAAAGTTAAAGTTACCTAATTGATTGAGGTATTCTACGATTTCTCCAACCCCATTTTTAATCCCACTTAAAGGGTGTCTGCCGGGAATATGCCATTTTACATCGGCATGGAATATATCCTGCAATTCATCGATTGAATTACTCGAATATGCTTTAAAAAATTTGTTTACTAACGCTAAA
The DNA here is from genome assembly GCA_022712315.1 of Sphingobacterium sp. GTDB lineage: Bacteria > Bacteroidota > Bacteroidia > Sphingobacteriales > Sphingobacteriaceae > Sphingobacterium. The sequence goes on from JALAGS010000161.1 coordinate 4,524, forward strand.
TTTGGATGTTCATTCATGATTTTTTTAAATATAATTGTAAATATTTCTCCGTACTAAACCAAACTCCGGAGGTCGTTATCTTCAATAAAACGTTTCTGATCTGCCAAAACAAGAAATCGGTGATAGATATTTTCAAAATGTGCAGCAGAGAAATCTATTTTCATACTTTTTAACCGATCTTTTAATGCTGCACGTCCACTCCTTGCGGATAAAAACAATGCAGGCAACTTCCCCCCTATTATTTGGGGATCAATAATTTCATAGTTTCTACGGTCTTTCAGCACGCCGTCCTGGTGGATGCCGGAGGAATGCGCAAAAGCATTTTTTCCAACAATGGCCTTATTGGCCTGTATAGGATTTGACATCGCCCGTTCTACCATACTACTTAGTTCCACAATATATTTTGGATCAATTCCAGTCGCAATCCCCAGATTTTCTTTTACAATAAGTGTCAAAATAATTTCTTCTAGGGCAGCATTTCCAGCACGTTCGCCCACACCATTAATCGTTCCTTCCACCTGAAGTGCGCCCGCCATTAGCCCAGCAATACTATTCGCTGTAGCCATACCTAAATCATTATGACAGTGGACAGAAAGAATTGCGTTTTCTTTTTCCCTTCTATTTTGATTCACATAGGCTATCTTTTCAAAGTACTCAAAGGGTGTACAAAAACCATTGGTATCAGGAAGATTCACAACTTTTGCCCCCGCTTCAACCACCGTATTGGTCATTTGAACTAAAAAATCATTGTCTGCGCGACCAGCATCTTCGGCAAAAAATTGTACTTCATCACATTTATTCGACGCATAAGCCACCATTTCATAAGCTTTAGCCAAGATTACCTCCCGAGTGGTATTAAACTTATATTTAATATGAATGTCCGATGTTCCAATTCCGAGCTGAATCCGCGCTACCTTTGCCTTACTCAAGGCCGAGGAGGCCTGTTCAATATCTTTTCTATTGGCCCTAGCTAGTGCACAGACTGTTGCCTTTTTCACCAGTTTACAAACCTCTGTTACTGCCTTAAAATCTCCAGGTGAACTTATTGGAAACCCGCCCTCTATCACATCTACCCCCATTGCATCGAGTTTTTCAGCGATTTCTAATTTATCATTCAGTGTCAACTGGCAGCCCGGTCCTTGTTCTCCATCGCGTAAAGTAGTATCGAAAATCTTAACTTGTTTCATATTCAGCTTATTTTTATAGTTCAAAAGTACCGGAACTACAGAATTTAATATATTTGAAAATAAAACAATTGTTATTCAATAATGCCAAAATCCACCATTCCCTTTGTTCAATGTGCCAAGAACTTCCACGATGGCACAATTGACTTACGTAACTATGGACAATTCAATACAGAAATGCATGCTCACGACCAGGTACAGGTACTTAGCCCAACAAATGGTACCCTCTTTATTTATACCGAAAAAGCCAGTTTCTGTGTACCTAGTACTTTTTTTGTATATATCCCGGCACATGTCCCACACAAACTCATTTCCCGCTCCCAGCAACTGTCATTAAAAACCATTTTTTTGGATATGAACAATATGCACGAGGAAGTTAAGGTGTATCCATCAAATGAATTGTTGAATCATTTTTTGATTTTTGGACAGCGACATTGGAAGCTTAAAGACCACGACGCGTTGACAACATCTACCTTGGAGGCCTTCAAGTCTATGCTTCCAATACTATTGGCTAAACCGATCCTGTTACAAATCACGCCGGCAAAAAGTGAATTGATGATCCAGGTAAGCACGTATATTCTCCAACACCTCGACAATAAATTGTCAATCGCTGAGATTAGCGCTAATTTTTTTCTATCGGAGCGAACACTTTTCAGACAGTTTAAGGAAGAAATGCAGATCACCATATTCCAGTTCATAAAACAGCACAGACTTCTAAGGGCTCTTCAATTATTGGAAAATAAGGATATGCATATCGCTGAAATTGTCTATCAAGTCGGGTATGAAAGTGTACCTAACTTTTCCAATCTATTCAAAGAATATTTTGGGCTGTCACCGCAACAGTATAGGACAAGGCTATAATAATAAATACTATATCATTATTAACTGTATTCTCGTCACGACCGAACTAGTGTGACCTGGAGATATGGATGAAGATAGATCCTACATTTTTCGATAGTTTTTAGTATTTTGTATCGTACTTTGTTAACCCTATCTAAATATGAAGAATCCTTTAAGCATCAAGGATATCGCCAAGATGCTCAAAATTTCGGTATCGACAGTTTCGCGGGCTTTTCGGGATACCCACGATGTCAATCCCGAAACCCGAAAAAAGGTACTGGCACTCGCCAAGAAATTAAACTTTAAGCCTAATAAAAATGCTTCCGCCTTAGCTTCCGGTTCAACAAAAAATATAGGTGTGGTCATTCCCTTTATCACCAATTATTATTTTTCGATGGTGATTTCAGGTATTCAGGAAGAAGCTTATGAACGCGATTATAATGTGATTCTCTACGTCACCAACGATCATGTCGCACGGGAACAGAACCTATTGGAAAACCTATCAACGAGCAGTCTGGATGGACTTCTTATTTCGATCTCTTCTGATTCATCCACAAACGATCATTTTGAACAATTGATGGCCAAGGGAATGCCAATCGTATTCTTTGACCGTGTACCTAAAGATATAGATGCCTCCAAAGTTGTCCAAGATGATTTTGCAGGAGCCTTACAGGCGACCGAATACCTAATCCGACAAGGCTATACGCGCATTGCTCATATTGCTGGACCCGAAAATCTGCAATTTACACAGCAGCGGCTAAATGGTTATCTACAAGCACTGGAACAGCACCACATGGTCATCGATCCGCGTCTTATTGTATATTCGGGTTTTTCACAGGCTCACGGCGCCACTGATGCTTTGAAGCTACTTGCCCTCCCCGATCGTCCAGATGCGATCTTCGCTGCCAATGACCGCAAAGCTGTTGGTGCCATTCAGACCATCAAGCAGCAGGGACTCCGTGTAGGCCAAGACATTGGCGTCATCGGATTTACCAATGATCCTATTGCTACTGTGGTAGAACCCAATTTAAGCACGATTGAAGAACCTGCCATGGAGATCGGCAAAAGGAGTTGTGCGCTACTCATCCGTCATATAAAAAATCGGGATTTTGAGATTCAGGATATGGTATTGCCTGGCAAATTAATCGAAAGGGATTCCACCAAACGATCCTCTTAGTGTTCTTTATTTACTGTAACGTAATTCACCAGCAACAAAACTGTGATGAATGACCACATCATCATCAAAAAGCACAATATCTGCTTCCATTCCGATAGCTATTGCTCCGATCTTATGATCCAGCCCAAGTAGTCTTGCGGGGTTGATCGTCATCATCTGTACGGCTTCTACCAAACTAACGCCTCCCTTGTTGACCATTGTGCGGAGGAGGTGATCTGCAGTAGCCACGCTGCCTGCAAAAGAAGAACGATCGGTCAGCTTGGCTACGCCTTCCTCAACGATTACTTCAGTTCCGTGACGCAAGCTTCCCAACACGCTTTTACCCTCGGGCATACCAGCTGCACGCATCGCGTCGGTAATCAGAATCATTTTATCCGCACCTTTCACTTTATGAATTAGCCGCAGAAAAGGCTCGGGCAGATGGACACCATCTGCTATAATCTCCACATCTATCTGGTCCAATAGAAAACAACTCTCAATAGCTCCGGCATAACGATGCGCGTGAACGCGCCTCATGCCGGACATACCAGAGTAGAAATGTGTTGCCAGGCGATATCCAACTTCGACAGCGGGTAATATCTCCTCATACACTGCATCGGTATGTGCCAGAGCCAATAAGATACCATGACTACGCACAGCCCGTCCAAAGTCCAATGCACCAGGCAGCTCAGGAGCCGCACTCCATCGACTGATGAGGTGGTGATAACGATTAAGTATGGGCATGTATTCTTTTGGATCCGGATTACGGATATACTTGGGATCCTGCGCCCCCCGTTGGTTCATCGCAAAATAGGGCCCTTCGAGATGCAAACCCAAAAATCGGCTCCCTTTGCTATTCTGCTCCCTCGCTGCTTCATAGACAGAAAAAAGCTCCAATAGCTCCTCGCGTTCACTGGTCAAGGTGGTCGGCAGCATGGCAGTGGTACCATAACGTAGATGCGTTTCGGCAACAGTTAAAAATGCAGACACACTGTTATCCATAAAATCAGCGCCGCCACCGCCATGGACATGTATATCAATAAAACCCGGTGCAAGATACAGCCCCCTGGCATCCAGCCATTGGGCAGCTGACCAACCTTCTTCGACAGCTTCTTTTGACAAATAGCCTTCGCTAATATGCACAATTTTCCCCTCAGCAATCCATACTGTCCCATCCGCGATCACGCGGTAAGGTGTTATAATATTGGTATTTGTTATAATCCACATATTAATTCGTTGATTTTTTTGTTTGTCCTGACCATGTCTGAACCCGATACCCTTTAAAGGCGTAAAATAACAGGTATAAAAAACATGGCGTCAATATCCAATAGGCTGATTTAGGATCGAGCGTATCGGCCAGTACCCCATAGAGGAGCGGAAGTAAAGCATTGCCACATAGTCCCATAATTAATAGTGCCGATCCTTGTTTGGCCAATGGACCGAGCCCTTCAAGCGCCAATGGCCATATGCCTGCCCAGATAAGTGCATTAGGAAACCCAATCAATACAATAAACCAGATAGAAATATCCAGATCCATATTAAACAGGACAACATGTCCATGAGTCGACACGACTAAGATAGACAAAATCAGACCAAGAACTGTGCTGAAACGCAACATACTGTGTTGACTGAACACTTTGGGAATCAAGACAATTCCCGACAAGTAGCCTAGTATTGTGGCCGTCAGCGTATAGGAAGGTAGTGCTTTGGCTTCCAGTAGGGATAGGCCCATCACCCCTGCATAATTGATGATCGTATCAATCGCGATAACCTGTGTACCCACATGAAGGAATATTGCCACAGCACCCAGAATGAGGTGTGGGTATTGAAAGATACTTTTCTTGGTTTCGTCCCTGTTTTTCCCTAGGCCATCTTGTTGTTGATCCAATTCGGGAAGAATAGAAAACTTAACAAACAGCCCAATCAATAGTAAGATGATTCCGACCGTAGTATACGGACCAACTACGCGTAAGATCAATTCATCCAAAGCCAATGTACGCGCCGTTTCTGTCATCTGTGGAAGCTGCTTAAAGAGCTCATTGTCCTGTGGGCGCAAAATAATATAGGAAAATAGTAAGGGTGCCAGTATACCTGCTCCCTTATTACAAATGCCCATCATACTAATCCGTTGTGCTGCACGTTCTTTTTCACCAATCAGGGTAATGTATAGATTGGCTACTGTCTGTAACAGGGCTAATCCACTTCCCAACGTAAATAGACCAATCAAAAAGATCGGATAGGCCCTATTATAGGCCGCAGGGACAAATAAAAATGCCCCCAATGCCATAATCCAAAAGCCTACCATAATTCCATTTTTATAGCCTATTTTTTTGAGCAGATACGAGGAAGGCATCGACATCAGCAAATAAGAGATATAAAATGCAAAAGCAACAAGGTATGACTGAAAATTGCTCAGTTCACAGGCTATTTTAAAATATGGAATGAGAATGGCATTAATCCAGGATACAAATCCAAAGATAAAAAACATTGTTCCAATAATGCCTATGGATACCCAGGTAGTTTTCCTATCGCGTGCCGATGCTGTCATAGGATACATCATTTTAAAAGCGATGCAGATCCCGCGTCCAAGTAGCAGGTGCAGTCGGCATGCTGCTGCAAGATACTTGCAGGATACAAATTGGAAATAGGTTGCGTGAGGCAATTTTTCACAGCTAGTGCTTTACGTTCATCCGGTACAGCACAGATTATTTTCTGAGCTGATAGAATCTGCTGTATGGACATACTGATAGCTTGCAATGGCACTTCGGCGAGTGAGCCAAACCATCCTTCTCCCAACTGCTGACGACGACACTGCTCGTCCAGATTGACAATTAGATAAGCATCTTTTACATCAAAATCCGCAGGAGGATCATTAAAAGCCAAATGACCGTTCTCTCCAATTCCCACAAAGGCAACATCGATGGGATGTGCTTTAATCTTGTTGTGCAGACGCCCACATTCTGCAGCTGGATCCGCTTCACCATTAATCAATACCACTTCCTTCAGTGTCGCCACCTGCGTGATGAAACGCTCGGTTAAGTATTTCCGAAAGCTAGCTTTATGGCTAATTGGCATGCCAATATATTCATCGAGGTGGAACATGCGCACCTTGCTCCAATCGATATTATCACTAGCCACCAGCGTTTCTAATGTTTCGAACTGGCTCTGTCCGGTTGCTAAAATAATGTTGGCTTCACCCCTCGCCGCAATAGCAGCGTTAATAGCTTCAATTCCTGCAGCTCCTGCATGTTGTCCCAGTTCTAACCGGGTGTTAAAAGTTTTGATGTTCACGTCTCTTGATTTAATATAATATTCTCGTTCTGTTTTGTTTATGATGATACTGTGCTCGTTTCCCTCGCCAGCTCAATATCATGTACCTGATTATTTTTCCAATGACCAGCAGTAAAATCAGGCACCTCGATTGGCTGGGAACCATTGGCGACCGACCATTCACTTAAAGGGCCAATGACGCTCCAGCTGGCGGCATCATAGACATCCATGTCCATCGGTAAACCATTGCGTAGGCAATCGATCAGGCGCCAGTCCATCATAAAATCCATACCACCATGGCCACCGATCTGCTTGGCCAGTTCGCCGATCTTTTTGACAATACCCGGTGTATATTGCTCTTCCAGTTTGGTCATCTCTTCGGCAGACAGGAAATCGGCATGGCCAATAGCGATTTTGCCGGGCAGAGGATATTTCTGCGCAAAGGCTTTGGTACCACTAATCAGATGGAGACGTGAATAAGGCCGTGGCGAACTCACATCATGCTGTAACATTATGGTACTGCCGTTATTGGTGAGGATATTGGAAATATTCATATTGCCCCGGAAGGGTTTGTCTATATAAGACTCAAATTGCTTATCCGTCGCAGCCATTTCTTTGGCCTTCTGCCCTAGCATAAAATCTTTTGAAGACATCGAACTCATATACTCCATCTTATTACCGCGGTTGACCTTCAGAATCTGGCAGATCGGTCCCAGACCGTGGGTGGGATAAAGATTCCCGTTGCGCGTCGCATTTTCCTTTAAGCGCCAAAAATCAAAGCGTTTTTCGGCATCAAAAAAACTCTCCAGAATGTCGTGGATATAAGCCCCTTCGCAGTGGACGATATCTCCAAAAAAACCTTGTCTAGCTAGATTTAAGGTCAGCAGCTCAAAGTAATCGTAGCAACAGTTTTCCAGCATGACACAATGCTTTTTGGTCTTCTCGGAGGTTTGTACCAGTCGCCAGCAATCTTCCACCGTCGTCGCTGCTGGAATCTCCAAAGCGACATGCTTCCCTTGTTCCATGGCATATATCGCCATCTCGGCATGCAACTTCCAATGGGTTGCAATATAGATAAGATCATAATCTGCCTGTTCACACATCTTTTTCCAGTGTTCGGCATTTTCGGTAAATAGCTTCGCGCGGTGACCAGCTGATTTTATCCTTGCCTTTGCTTCGGCAGCCTTTTCGGCCCGTACATCACAGATGCCGTTGATCGCAACACCTTCAATCTGGCTCATACGTTCCACTGCAGCAGATCCCCTATTGCCAACCCCAATAAAACCGACCCTTACGGTTGGTATTTTGGGGGCCGCGTAGCCCGACATATTAAATGTAGCTGTATATTTCTTTGCTGCTTCCAGCCGGATATGATCCAGATTTGTCTTTGCTGAAGCCTTATTTTCCTGTCCACAGCCAGCCATCAATCCAATTCCAGCCAGCCCGGACAGTTTTAAAAATGATCTTCGATTTGTTCCCATAATGTTTAATTGATAAGGAGTGTTCCTTGGTTATTTAATTGCTTCTTATAGTGCTGCACTTTGTTTTTTAATTGCTGTTTATTTGCTATTTCGCAAGGCTTACCGTCCAACTGGTAGAGTCCATCGACCATGACTCGCTGTTCATTGAGCGCAAGCAGCATCGGAATATCGCCCCAATGGAGAATACCGGGAATATGGATCGCCATATTGTAGCTGTCCAGCGCTCCCGTTGCACTCGGCAAATAACTGATGGGGAGCTCGCGAAGCAATAATTCCTGTTCTGAGGTATTCAGCACATTGCTGATCAATGCTGCTATGGCCGTCTCCCGATCTGCAATCAAGATCTGCTTGCAGGACTTATATTCTTGTTGCAGATAAGTATTGACAAGCCCAATTTCAGACGCCCAAATCCCCATCATGCTACTACCCATCCAGAGCAGTGAGCGCGAAAGTGTATGAAAGCGCGGTAACGCTCCATCGATTTTATCAGCTGTAGCTGAAGAGCGCTCACCTAGCCCAAAGAGATCGATGAGCACCACTCCCTCACCTTTACTGCGAAGCGCCTCAATTTCCTGCATAGCGACCTGTTGCTTACCCATCGAGGGGAAATAGACATGTAGTGTATTTGAGTTGGTAAGAGGCGGGCTTATCAATAACGGAATCAGCTGTCGCGTCGATGTCTCCAATAGAACCCGTTGCCAGCCCTGTTGCGATTCCAACGTCTGAACACGCAGCAAACTATCGGCACCCCCTGTATAAAGTAATGCCCGCAGTTGTTTTTTGTAATCCACTTTATCCAGTGTGGATGTTGCAATCCGTGATTCGGTCCGACTAAATTCACGGCTGATAAAATCTGGGATACTGAGGATCAGCTCTTGCTTGACCCCATGTTTCAGTACTGCAAGCTCATTTGTATCCAAGAGAAGCACATTGTCCAACTGCAATCCTTTCTCGCGCATCACACCAAATGCCCCATCAAACCAATTTATCATACTTATATTCATTTCTGTGGTATAGCTATGTGGTTCATCAAAAAGCTCATAATCGATCCGTTCAGGTACCCCTTGCCGCGCAAAAGCTTCCTTGGCTATACGAAAAGACTTGAGCATCTGATGAGCGTTGAAAGCAGCGTTACCATCTTTAAGTGCCGAAATAATCTTAATTGCCTTAGGCGCCATTACCTGTAACAGTTGTCCTTCTTCAAAATGCAGGAGTCCATTGGGATGGAGTTCGCAGACACAATTGCTGTTCATGATATAGGCGCGAAAGGTTCCGACGCTGACGACAGGAACGGCGGCCTTGATCCGCGGATCCATAGCCGCGAGCCACATCGTCTGATTGCCACCACCACTGGCCCCGGTAGCCCCAATCCTCTCGGGATCTACCTCAGGTAAGCTACAGAGCAGGTCAATGGCACGACTGTTTTCAAGTAGCTGTATACCCATCAGAGGTGTCCCCAAATCGAGCAGTGCCGCCCCAAGATTAGCTCCATGATACTCATGCTGATGCCCACGTCCGCGCTCACCCGACCCGATGGCGTCGATACAAAGACATACATAGCCGTTGGATGCCAACATATGGGCTGTACGCTGAACAATTTCACTTCGCCGCCCCGGTGGCCAATGTCCATGGCTATTGAGTATTGCCGGAAACGGTCCCTTGCCTTTTGGCACATATAAGCTTGCGGGAACATACAGCCCAGGCAAGCTCTGAAAGATCAGGCTGTGAATGGTATAATTGTCCTGCTCAATTGACGAAATCAGCTGCATGTCCAGTGGCGGAATAGCATATCCGTCCAGTTTCAGGTTTTTTCTGACCAACTGAACAATATCTTGCGGATTTGCAGCTTTCTCGCAATCCAAAGCCCAAATAAGTTGTTCTGCCTGATCTTCCACCATGACCTTTATCGGGTCTATTTCGGCAGGTATGGTCAATACGCTGGGCAAGGTCGCTTGTTGTTGTTGTTGTTGTGCTTGAATGCTCGAATTTAATCCCATAAGAATACCGAAAGAAACTAACCAGATCTTGAAGTCTATCATTGTAATTTACCCAATTTAGTCCACATCCCACCAGAGTTTGGTTGCCGCATTGTCTGTACCGCCAAGCAGTGCACGTCCTTTGCTCAGTTCAACCAGATTGTCTGTCGCCTCGGTCAGTGGATAAGGCAATCTTTTAATAAATGTCCCAATAGGCAGGTCTGCGTTGTCGGACTGGACCAATGAATACATTTTTGGGAATCCTGTACGCCTGTATTCCGCCCAAGCCTCCATACCATTGGGATAGATCGCCAACCACTTCTGTACGCCGATCTGTTCACGCTGTTCGGCCACGCTTGTTGCCCATTTGACGGGGATATTGGCTACAGCCGGCGAATTATGATAATCGCCTGGAGCGATAGGCACATGGTTTGATGCGATGTAATTACTGATCTGCGTAGCATCTGTAACGCCCCATTGTTCCATACTTGTTTTGATGCCTTCCTCGTACAGTTGCTTGGCCTCACCGCCCATATTCCAGCCATTCAACGCCCCTTCGGCGCGTAAGAAAAAAGATTCAGCAGCACACATTACATGGAAATTCTGGGTAAAATTTCCTTCAATAGCCACGCCATTGTAACGTACCCAATAGGTGCCCACATTGGAATTGGAGCCTGACTGATTACGTACGTTCCCTAAATCCGTGGCCGTAGCCCCATTTCGCACGCTATTGAATGCCTTTCCACTATAACTGGGTTGAAAATAAATACCTAAACGCGGATCGGCATAACCTTTTAGGTATGAAGCAATAGTGGAACTCATTGAAAATTCGTTCCATACGGCAACTTGCGCCAATCCATTGGTATCATTTCCAGAAAGGGATTTGAGCATACTGGCATTGTGCGTATTGCTAGACATCAGACCTGCAGCAACAGCTGCTTCTGCTTCGACTTTTGCTTGATTGGCATCCACCTTGGCGATACGCAAGGCCAACCGCAAACGGAGCGAATTAGCAAATCTGATCCAGTTTTCGGTATTTCCATCGAAGATCAGGTCGTATCCCTGAAAGATTTTCGTTCCGGCTGGTAAGGCCTTCAGATTGGCTACCGCTGTAGTCAATTTTTCAAAGAAATCTGCATAGATCTTATCCATGGCGTCATAAGGAATAACGTCGTTGGCCTCGGCAGCACCGAAATAGGGTATCGGTCCAAATTGGTCTGTTAGCCGATGAAAGGCATACACCCACATGATATTGGCCAATGCAGCCTCACCTGATTTGGGTTCTGTATTTTCGAGAATGCTTTTGAGCTGTGGTGCGGTATCGACATAAATAACTGTCCAAAACCGGCGCTGCCAATCCGGAGTAAGCAGATAACGGTCTGTACTAAACGAATTCGTAGTGAGTGCGAAATATTGGGCATATAGATCCGGTCCCAGATTTTGCACTGTTTGATAAAAAGATCTATTCATTGCAGCCGAAGACTGTGCCTTGGCAAACATAAAGGGTAATTCACGCTGTGTGATCACCGTGATATTGTTAGGATCGGTATTGATATCCTGAAAGTCCTTAGTACAGGACAACAAGCTTAGTGCGAATAGCGAAGTAAAGAGGGTGCTTTTTTTCATTGTTCAAGGATTTAAAAAGTTAACTTAACATTCAGCCCAAAGGAACGGACAGTAGGCGGCAAGCCCACTTCAATTCCCTGAAAATTACCCGCTCCCAATGCTGCTTCAGGATCTATGGGGTTGTCTGTTTTGTCTATTCCCGGAATATCCAATTTGGATTTTCCACGATAAAAGAAAAATAGGTTGCGGCCCGTCAACATGAGCTGTGCACCTTTGATCGCAGCGGTATTTTTGAGGTTAAATTTATAACTGACAGATAGTTCACGTAAGCGGACATTGGTCATATCATAGGTAAAGAATTCTCCCCAGGCATCGCGTCCGTTCTGCGATACACGGGTCCAAAGCTGCTGCGCTGTGATAGCCTTGGTATTAGCTGCGCCACTCGCGTCCACGGCATCCAGCACCAGCCCCCCTTCCCGGTAATCGGTGGTATAATCCGCTACTCCGAAGGCCGCTAGATAAGCTGAGGTACCCGATACGATCTCACCACCAATACGTGTATCAATTAAGGCATTGACCGTAAAATTCTTATAGCGGACCGAATTAGACCAGCCCAATAAGGCCTTGGGGTTAAAATTGCCCAATTTTTGATTCGCTTCGACCACCGGCAACCCGCTATCGTCAACCACATATTTCCCTGTCGCCGCATCCCTTTTCCATTTATAACCGTAAAGATCCCCGTATTTCTCCCCTTCATTGACGACAACAGAAGCATATTTGGTACTTTCGGTAATCGTTGCTCGCTTTGTCCGCTCGTGCAGTTCAATCACTTTATTGGTATTGGCTGAAAAATTGAAAGTGGTCTGCCACTCTAGCTTTTCATTTTTTATAGGCGACGCAGTTAATTGGATTTCAATTCCCTTATTTGCTATATTTCCGGCATTGATGTATTGCCTGCTAAAGCCGCTTGCCATTGGCAATCCAAGAAACAAAAGCTGATTAACTGTATTACTTTTGTACATCGTCAGGTCAAACCCCAATCTGTTGGCAAAGAATTTCATATCCAGCCCCGCTTCATAGGATTTGGTCAGCTCAGGTTTCAATTCTGGGATTGCCTTTATTGGTGAACGGGAGATAAATCCTTTTCCCGCACCTAGCCCAAAAGAATACAATTGTTGAAGCAGATAGGGATTCGCATCGTTACCGACCTGCGTATAGGAAGCCCTTAGCTTGCCATAACTGATCCAGGCTGGCAACTTGAGCCATTCATTGAAAATAGTGGATACGCCGATTGAGGGATAGAAATAACTGTGTGGAGATTTTAAGGTTGAGGTCCAGTCGTTTCGTGCCGTCATATCGAGAAAGGTATGATTAAAAAAGGCCAGCTGTGCACTTCCATAGACCGAATTTAGACGTCGTTGGTAACCATTGATCAGTAGAAATTCTGGGGTTGTAGCCATCGTTAGACTAAACTCATTCGGTACGGACAGGCCATTGGCCATATTCTGAAAACTACTGTACTCCCGATTTAAGGAACTTGCACCCACATTATAGCTGATTTTGACTGCCTCGTTAAGTGTATTATTTCCATTGAACAACAAATCAAAGTTGCGTTCCTGATAGCGCGCATGTGTTTCATAATATTTACCTCCGGGACGGACATCGCCAAGAGAAACAGTACCTGCGTAGAATGATCCGGTTGTCTTATCAATGTATTTATCATAACTGAACCTTCCCATTACATTTAGCCAATCCGTCAACTGATAGGTTGCCGAACCCAATGCGGTAATGCGATCGCGTACTTCATTGACCGAGGTGCGGTTGGTACTCCAATAAGGATTGTCGTATACAGCAGAACCGGACCAGTACTTCCGTTGCGGCTCACCGGTAACCGGATCAATATCCTCAAAATCTTTAAGTTCAGCCTTATCCATATCCCTTGGCATCACATACACTTCCACTGGGATTCCCATATCGCCTAAACGCGGGCGATTGTCAATCTGCTGGTTAACGTAATTGAGTTTTACATCTGTTTTTAGTTTTGGGATCAGTTCCGTATTGACGCGAAGATTCAAGCTATTCCGTTTCAAGTCGTTACCAGGAATAATACCTCCAATTTTATTGTTTGTATAAGAAACATAACCCTGCACCTTTTCCGTCCCTCCATAGGTGCTAATACTATTGTTGAAGGAACTCGCATTTTCAAAGAAATCGCGGACATTATTTTTATAGGTTTGCCCTTGTGGTCCCCAGCTCTCACCGACATTCGTACCACTGACACCTCCATTTCCCCGCCCGTAGGTATTCTGGAATTTACTGAGCAAGTTGACCTGATCCAAGGATGCACTACCATTGTAATCAATATTATACCGACCAGCCTTACCTTGTTTAGTTGTAATCAGTATGGCACCATTTGCGGCCCTGCTTCCGTATAGTGCAGCAGCCGAAGGGCCTTTGAGCACATTGATGGATTCTATATCGTCCGGGTTGATATTCGCGGCGCCATCGCTCGTCCCATAATTGTAGGTTGTTCCGGTAGCTTGTTGTGCACTGGAATTATCATAAGGTACACCATCCACCACGATGAGCGCATTGTTATTACCGGAGATGGACTTGTTGCCCCGCAAAACCACTTTGGCGGAAGCACCGGGTCCCGTAGCCGCCGTAGTCACCACAGCACCCGCGACTTTACCCGTCAGACTACTCAGCACGTTGCCACTGTTGTCGCGGGCATCATTGACTGCACTTCCATCCAGTTGTTGTGTCGCATAGGTCAGCCCCCTGGTCTGACGTTTGATACCCAACGCGGTAACTACCACTTCATCAATCTGTTGACTTTCTTCGTTAAGAGCTATCTGGAGATTACCAGTTGATGGAACAGCAATTTCGAGTGTCTTAAAACCCAGCAGCGAAACTTTGAGCCTATCCCCTACATTCGCTCTGATATTAAAATTTCCCTGTTTGTCTGTCCGTGCTGCAACAGGCATACTCAGATTGGTGATCGTTACACCTTCCAAGGCGGTATGATCGGTCGCATTGGTGACACGTCCCTGTATTGTTGTAGTCTGTGCCGAAGCGAGACCTGTCCAAAGGAAGAGACAGCTCAGCATCGTGCCTACTGAAAATGTTGGATTACTGTGGATATGAACTATCATAATTTATCCATTTAGGGTTGAGATTTTTAGTTTATTCAATTGCGTTATAACTCAAAGAAAGACCTAAAAGCCTAAAAATCCAACACTTTCACCGGATAAAGTAGCGGTAACGTTATCGAAAATCACGGTCCCTTTAGCACCCAACATAGCACTTAATTAGGAACACATCTCCCATTAAAAAACTTACAATATAATTTAAGAGTAATAAAAATCCGCAAAAAAAGGTATTTAAACCACCTATTTATTACTTTTGAATTTAAAAGAAAGTAATAAATAAGAAATTAAAAAAGCTTAATTATAATTTTGAGTGTGGTTTGAAACTTCCGCTTAACGATCAACCAATTCCTTGACAGATTCTCCATTTTGGTCGATAAATTTAGCCTCAGTTTTAAATAGTTGAAACCATTTTCGGAATGTACCTACAAAAACAAGCAGCATCAACGACATGGCCAAGATCGCCAAGGACGCTAATAGCAACTGTCCCTTGGGCAAATAAATATCCATGACCTGTAGATAGCCAGCCCAAAAGGTAATCCCGGCCATAAATATGCCCGGAATTGCCGTAATTAAGGCATATTTCTCCCGGTTCATTCGAATAAGCATTGTCGTACAGACAATAAGCCCACAGGCAGCCAATAGCTGGTTGCTGATTCCAAATAGCGGCCAGATACTGCTTACATTTCCCGTAAAAACAAGATAGCCCCATGAAAAAGTAAAAATAGCGCTGCATAACCAAACGCCCGGTTTCCAATCCTTATCTTTAAAAGCCGGAAAGACATTGCCCAGCATTTCCTGCAAAAAGAACCGTCCGACCCGCGTACCGGCATCGATAGCTGTGAGAATAAACACGGCTTCAAACATGATAGCAAAATTATACCAATAAGCCATCACATTGTCCATAAAGGGAATCTTATCAAAAATATGGGCCATCCCGACGGCCAAGGAGACGGCGCCCCCCGTACGGCCGTGGAGGTCTACTCCTATCCGATCTGAAAAATGCTGCAGATCTACCGCTTTTAATTCGGGATGTTGTGCCAAAAAATGTGCGTAGTCAGCGACTGGTGTATTGATCGCAAAATAGTCGCCGGGCAGTAAGGTACAGGCAGCGATCAATGCCATTAAAGCAACAAATCCCTCCACCAGCATTGCACCATAGCCCACAAAAAGAATTTCCCTTTCGGTTCCCAGCATTTTAGGCGTCGTTCCGGTGGCAATAATCGCATGGAAACCCGAAATTGCACCGCAAGCGATCACGATAAAGATAAATGGCAGCACAGGTCCGCCGATTACAGGTCCGCCGCCGTGGATAAATTCGGTCAGCGCTGGCATCTGTATGGTGGGATGCACAAACACAATGCCTACCGCTAGCATCAGGATCGTACCGATCTTGAGATAAGTGGAAAGGTAATCACGTGGTACCAGAAGCAACCAGATGGGTAAGACTGAAGCTAAAAATCCGTAAATAGCAATCGCGATTGAAATGGTCTTCACATCCCAATCGAACAGGTTATGAACGATCGGAATCTCCATCAAACGATGTCCTACAATGATGCCAACGATCAACAAAATACCCCCCAATACACTGGCCAACGTAACAGATCCTGTTTTATACCGCATCAGGAGTCCCATAAATATCGCAATTGGCATGGTCAGAATAATGGTAAATAAGGACCAGGGAGCTTCGTGCATGGCGCTGATGCAGGCCAGGGACAGACCGGCCAAGGTGAGGATCAGAATAAACAGAACGGCTATACCGGCTATACCACCGACAACGGGGCCGATCTCCTTGGACGCAATGGTAGCAAGACTCTGCCCTTTGTGCCGTACAGAAGCAAACAGGACAACCATATCATGCACACCACCGCCCAGGACACAGCCGATCAAAATCCAAAGCGCCCCAGGAAGATAACCAAACTGTGCAGCAAGCACCGGACCTACCAATGGCCCTGCCGCGGCTATTGCGGCAAAATGATGCCCAAACAAGACCTTACGGTCCGTCTTAACGTAATCATGGCCATCAGCAAACTCAACCGCTGGAGTTGCTACCGCATCGTTGAGACGTAGCACTTTCTGCGCCATAAAAATTCCGTAAAAGCGGTATGCGAGCGCAAAAATTAAAATTGACGCAAAAACCAGCGTGAGGGCATTCATATTAGCCAAATCCATCATATATCTAAGTATAATTCTAGCGCAATATATTATTTTTGTTCCAATACTTGTCCTGCTTTCAACAGCTCCTTTTTTAATAGCCCGTAGCCGACATGCTGCACAACATGATCATGATCAAGTGCCAATACTGCAGCGGCACCAGCACTCTGCCCCAGCACCATAAATACGGGCTCCATACGAATTGAACCAAAGGCAATATGTGAACTGGATACGCAGACAGGGACAAGCAAATTTGTACATTCATCGCTCTTTGGGATGATCGATCCATAGGAAATAGCATAAGGCCGTGGTACGTGAACACCGATATCACCTTCATTTTGAACATATCCTTCTTTGGTCACATAGCGTTGTACATTGTGGGAATCCAACGTATAGGAGCCCATGCCAATCGGATCTTCTACCTTGTTCCTCCCTAAAATATTATTTTCGGTCGTCACATATTGTCCAAGCATCCGCCTCGCTTCACGTATATACAATTGAAAAGGCCAATTGTCATTATCTTTAAATTCATCTTTTGCCAGCCCCCATTCAGCCATCTTTGTCCTGATTGCCGTTGGGACCGAAGGATCATTGGCCATAAAATAATATAAGCCCTGCTGATACCGGCGATGGGCTTCGATAATGGATTTGCGTTCGGCATAGCTCGCTTCGGGATAACCATAATTCATCCCAATAAAATCGGTGCTGAACGGACCGTGGTTATTGGCATCGGTCTTATGATTGGGCACCAGATCAAATTTTTGAAAGGCTTCGTCCCAGCCGGCACGGAATAGACGTTGCAGAAGAATATAGTGCTGTGGATCGTAGCCAACAGGCTTAGCAAAGCGCTTCCGATTGCGGGCATCATTGGTCAGACACATGCGAAAGCAATAAGCCTGCAGCCTCTGATCTGCTGCACCATATTGCCCGGGATCTTCTGCAGAAACGCCGAATACCAGGCCACTGCCCGGATCGCCTTCACGTTTATAGGGGCTAATCTGCGCAATAAAGTGATGCCGGTGCTGAAAGACTCCGGTCTGCACACCGTTCCACTGCTCCCCATAAGTCTGGTTGGCCTCCCGCCCGATCGTATAGCTTACCTTGGCCAGCGCCATCAGGTCGCCTTCATATGTGGCATCTATAAATATCTTCGCTTCGTAGACTGTTCCGTCTAAGGTTTTAATCGATTTGATGGCTGTTGATTCTTTTTGAATGGCACTTTCCTGCCGATCTAAATAAGCTCCACGGACCACATCAATCTGATGATCCCGCACCCAGGCATCAAAAATACACTCGGCGACATGAGGCTCAAAGATCCACATCGTCCCATGTGCACTGTCCATCGCGACGGTACCTTGCCCTCGATTGCCAAACGAGGCCCTGGACTGCCAATTCCAGCTCGATTCTTTCGAATAATGATCATAGACGTCCTGATAGAATTTTTTGGCTAGGCCCCCAATAACTGCTTTATTGCCGGTATCGGTAAAGCCAAGTCCACCCGAACTAAGACCTCCCAAATGCTGATCGGGCGATAAGATGATTACAGACTTACCGGCCTGCTTCACTTGCAATGCGGCAGTAATCGCCGCAGGAGTTCCCCCATAAACCAAAACATCTACCTTTTTGGTTAAATGCTGCGCTTCAGCCTGTAGAAAAGCGAAAACAAGCATTAATTTTAAAGCCACTTTAATCTTTTTCATACGTCTAATTTTGATCGGTAACCGGAACCCACAATAATGCATTTGCGGCCAGAACGCCTTTTGCGGCTGGCAGAATCTCAACATAAGGCTTGTTGCCTCCGTTTTCAAATTCATATTCACCGAGTGCTACCCAGGTACTGGTTGTCTGTCCGAGAATATTGACCTCCTTGAAATTTATATTTTTTTCGATCCTTGTCTTTCCGGTATGAATGATGAATTTTCCGGTTTCCGTGCTTTCGGCAGTTTTTGGAAAATAGCTATAAAGTTTATACTTCCCCGCGGCAAAATCTTTTCCAGGTGTAAAACGTGCGACAGCAGCGAGATCGCTATCCACTTCCTGATAACTCATACCATAGCCCTTTTTTGAAGAGACGTGCCAAGCTCCTTTCAACATCACTTGATCTTTATTTTCGACGTGAATAATATAATCGGCCATCCGTCCATCTGCTTTCGGATTGTCGCGCAATATTTTCGTTAAGCGTTTTATATCAACATCTTGAACGGCTATTTTGTTGTCGATTGCTTCGCAAGCGGCCACAGCACCAGATTGCCCCAATACCATAAATACGGGCTCCATGCGGATGGAACCAAAGGCGATGTGACTTGCCGAAAGACATACGGGGACAATAAGATTGTTGATTTCTTCTTTTTTGGGCACAATGGCCCTATAGGAAATCGGAAAGGGGGAGAAACCACCGACCTCAACATTGCCCTCGTTTTTGACCATGCCATTCACGATCACACGATCGCAGTTGTGCGAGTCCATGGTATACGCAGCATAGCCTACGCCATCGGAGACTAGCGCACGACCCTGACAGTGGTCTTGAGTCATGACGACATCAGCAATCATCCTTCGAGCTTCGCGGATATATAATTGTGGGGACCAGTGCCTATTGTCAAGATATTCATCTTTGGGGTATCCCCATTTTTGAAATTCGCTTCGGATCGCCTCTGGTACCGAACTATCGGTGACAACAAAATATAACAGACCTTTGGTGTAATCTTCATGGGCCTGAATAATCTCTTTCCGTTCGAAATAATCGGCTTCGGGATAACGCCAGTTCATGCCAATCATATCCGTGGAAAATCCATTCCTGTTATTGATATCAGTCTTTCCATTGGGCATCAGACTCCAGATAAATACGTCCTGGATACTCTTCCAAGGCTGTATCTCCTTTTGGCGCTTTAAAAGTTCATATCTGGTTGCGTCGTAATTGTGGGGTTTGGTGATTGCTATTCTATTTTCAGGGACATTAGTCAATGTGATCCGATAATTATAGGCTTGAACCTTGGCATCTCCCGTTCCATTTTGTTTTAAAGGCTCCGTATTGATCCCCCATAAAATACCACTCTTAGGATCACCTTTTTTCTTGTAGGGATCCACACCATCTGGAAACTGATGACCATCTAGCAATTGCACACCATTAATTGTCTCGCCATAGGTGCTATTCGACTCTCGCCCCACGTGGTAGGATACGCCAGCTTTGGCCATGAGGTCGCCCTCGTAGCTGCAGTCCATAAACACTTTGGCACCGACAGTTATCTTTTTCCCATTCCTGCTCTCGCTAGGAAGCAGCGATATATTTTTAATCGATCGGTTGTCGGTCTTTACGGCTATCAAACGATGTCTCATTAGCATTTGTGTGCTAGAATGTGCCAGATAGTCCTTAAAAATAGATTCGGCTACCTTGGGTTCAAAAATCCATTGTTCAAAACCGCCATAGTGCTTGCCCATTTTGCGATAAAAATCAAGAGCGAGCCCTGTGACGACATATTTGTTTCCGATATCCGTCTGCCCCAATCCACCGGAGCTGAGCCCGCCTACCCTTGTACCAGGATCGATCAATAGTACTGATTTTCCGGCCTGTGAAGCGGTATAGGCGGCTATTACGCCGGCTGAGGTGGCGCCATAAATACATATATCGACCTTTCTTTCGGTTTGCCCTTTGACTAAATGCCAAAACATCGTTAAAAGTCCAAGGGTCATTAGGAGTGTCTTTTTCATCATCTTCGGATTTAATAGCCTGGATTTTGTTCCAGGTTTTTATTGGTTACAATTTCAATATTCGGGATCGGCCATAGGTAATTCTTGCCGGGATCGAACTTTCGGAGCTCGATAACCCGCATGTCTTTCTGATTAGTGACATTTTTATAATTCACGTAATTATCCGCATCGATCGTCGGCGCATTGGCCAGCAAGCCTTTTGGAATGCGTCCATAGAGCGTCGAATTCATAAATTTATCGGCCAGTTTCCAACGTCTCAAATCGACTAGACGAAAGCCTTCATTGGCTAGTTCGTAAAGTCTTTCTTTCCGTATGATCTCGCGCAGCTCAGCTTGTGTTTTATTACTCGCGATCGCTGGCATATCGACGCTAGGGCGCTGCCTGATGCTGTTGATTGCGTCATAGACGGTTTGGTCGATCTTATTGTTTTCGATCATCGCCTCAGCGTAGATCAACAACACTTCGGCATATCGGCTCTGAATAATATTTAACTCCGACTCCATGGTAAAGTCCTTGTCCTTCATATCGACATATTTTTTCCAACAATAACCAGAAAAGGTCGCATAAGCATTGATCGCATCCTGATTTTGGATACGTACTGCCGTGGACGTATTGTATGTATAGTTCCAGCAGGTTATGCTATCCTTATGGGTCTCAAATTGAAAACCAAAAAATGTGGTACCAGGGAGCGCAATGGTGTATCCCAAACGCGGATCGCGATTGGCGAATGGTTTTTTAGGATCAAATTTAGAAGATTTGTCAATGGCCAATCCGTCGGTACAGAGATAGCTATCAACAATGGATTGCGATGGAATTTTGTTGGAAGTCCCTTGTGCGTTGCGCGACAGAAACCCGCGCGTAGCACTGTGAGTCTTTGTTTTTTGTAACCGTAAATATTGAAAAGCAAAAATAATCTCCTTGGAAGCCTGTCCGTCATAGGTAAATAATTGGCCGAAATCAGCGTGTAAGGCATATACTTTCAGGTCCATGACTTCTTTGGCCGAACGTGCTGCTTCTTCCCAAAGTCCATTATTAAGTGCTGCCCGAGCGCGTATGGCCAATGCAGCCCCTTTGGTCGCACGTCCAATATCTGACGAACCATAGCTAACTGGCAAAATAGCTGCAGCTTCATCAAGTTCTTTGAGGATGAATCTAGCAATTTCAGCCTGCGATGTTTTCGGAACATTCGCATCAGCAAGGCTTAGGCCACTCGTTACCAGGGGCACTCCACCAAAGTAATCGATCAGATATTGGTACACATAAGCCCGGATAAACTGTGTCTCGGCTTTATAACGCTTTTGGAGGTTGGCATCCATCTTTCCATCCAACTTTTGGATATTGTCCAGGATGAAATTACATTTGCCAATGACCTTATAAGAATTGGTCCAGATATTCCGGATATAGCCATTGTTGCTATCGTGGTCTCCTCTTCCCACAGCTTGTAAATCAGAGGTATTACGGTCCCAGCCAATATCTGTGACATCATCAAGTGTAAGATTGATAGGCATATCGTCCGTTGGGTGAAATGCCAAGGCGCTGTACAAACCATTGACAACCAATGTCAGCTCATCCTGATTTTTGAAATAATTTTCGTCCGAAGGGCCATCCAAGGGAGATCTATCCAGGTATTTTTCGCATGCCCCCACCACAAGGAGCACTGCAATCGACAGCATATATAACGCGAGTTTATTTAGAGTTTTCATACAAGCCAAGTTTATAATGTAATATCCAATCCAAAAGAATACACCTTTACCTGTGGGTAAAAGTTACCATAGCCTACTGGTGCTTCGACGTCATAACCGTCCCAAAATTTATCTACGCTGAATAAATTTGAACCATTAACAAATACCCGAAGTTTATTCAGTCCGATGGACTTTAGCAGCTCAGCCTGAAAGGTATAACCGAACTGTAAATTTTTCAGACGAAGATAGGCGGCATTTTTCATCCAGAATTGGGAGGACTGCTGGTTGTTATTCTGTCCGAAAGCGAGCCGCGGATATTTAGCCGTAGTATTGTCAGGTGTCCATCGGTCTTTATTGTCCTCACGGATCGTTCCGCCAATTGCTCCCGTTGTTGTAAAAGGCTGTATACCGGCCCCGTAGAGGTAGCCATCGGCTTTCCCCACACCCTGCAACAGAAAACTGAGGTCGAATCCTTTGAAACTAAAATTGGAGTTGAGCGAATAGGTATATCTTGGAATGGTACTCCCGATAATGACCTTATCGGACTCATTAACTACGCCATCGCCATTTTGATCACGGTATTTGAGGTCACCCGGCGCCAAGGTACCAAACTGTGTGGCATGTGCTTTCACTTCGTCGGCAGTCTGGAAAAAGCCTTCCGAAACATAGCCAAAGATCGAATTAATTGGATAGCCTTCCCGATTGACCGTTAGACCAGTCTGATTGATTCCCCGCATATCCAGTACTTTGTTTTTAACATCAGAGAGGTTGAATGTAAAATTATATTTAAAATCTTTGGCCGGATCACTTCGATAGCCCATGGAAATCTCCCACCCTTTATTTTCAACGACGCCTGCGTTTTGATAAGGCTTATTCAAACCAATGATGAGCGGGATGTCCAGCTGTAATAATATATCACTGGTTTTTCTGTTGTATAGATCTGCGGTAATAGTCCATCGCTTAAATAAGGTAAGATCAATTCCGATATTTTTCTCCTCGGTAGACTCCCATGTAATATCAGGATTGGACATATCATTTAGTGCTGCCGTATTGACGATGCCATTGCCCAATGTATAAGAACCCAGGTTTAGAGATGCCACGGCCGGATAGGTACCGATATTCTGGTTTCCCAGTCTACCCCATGATGCCCTGATTTTTCCCTCTGTAAGCCAGCCCTTGGATGCTGTTAAGAACTGCTCCTCAGAAAAACGCCATCCGGCAGACGCCGACGGGAAAAAGCCATAGCGATTACCTTTGGCAAACCTGGACGAACCATCGTAGCGTGCATTGAGTTCCAGAAGATAACGACCTCTGAAAACGTAATTGATGCGGGAAAATAAAGATTGTAATGCCCACTCGGAGGCACTACCTGTAGCTGACTGATTCAGTGCCGACCCGGCATTGAGCACTTCATAGTCAGGGAGAACGTAGGTGTCTCTAAAACCCTGGGAGTAGTCAATTTTGTAGTCTTCACGCGAACCACCAATCAATGCTTTCAGCTGATGCGGACCAAAATCTTTGTTTAATGTAAGGGTTGCCCGCATATTATTAAAAAGTTCTTGGCTATTGTATTGCGTAAGTGCTGTACGCACAGGGACCGAGAAACTCGGCGTACCATCTGGAAAATAGGACTGCACTGCTTTTCGGAAATTCTTATTTACCTGCGTCGCATATTTAGGTGCATAATTGACCTCGGCGGTCAACCATTCTTTGGGTCTGTAGATCAATGATGCGTTGATACTGCCAAATGGACTTTTGTTGGTAGCAACGCCACCATCAGCCGCGGCAGAGACGGGATTATTACCATTCCAGCCCAATCCCCAGGTACCATTGGAATTTCTGAAGGATTGATTGGCGGGAATACTGCTCATCCACTGAAAAAGTTCCTCGATGCTCGCTGCTGGTGAGGTGACGATCGGATTGACGTATTGAAAGTCAAATTTAACGGCGAGCTGATCTGAGAATTTAACATCCACGTTGTTGCGGATGGTATAGCGCTTAAACGAGCTATTCAGTGTCAAGCCCTTCTGGTCGAAATAACCGACCGAAGTCAGCATTTTAACTTTGTTTGTGCCTGCATTGACTGTCAGAAAATGGCTCTGCTGAAATCCATTCCCCTGCAAGGATTCCTTTTGCCAATCAGTATTGGGATACTCGTCCGAACTGCCATTGCCCTGACTACGGTAGGCGGCAATGATATCTTCTGGATACAATGGACTCGCACCAACATTGGTATACGCTTCGTTCGTCAGCAGCATATGATCTAGGGCATTGACGATTTTGGGCATATTGGTTGCGGACTGCCAACCAAAATAATTATTGTAGGCAATGGCGACCTTATCAGAACTTCCCCTTTTTGTCGTGACCAAGATGACACCATTGGCAGCTCTCGAGCCATAGATCGACGCCGATGCGGCATCTTTTAATATTGAAATATTCTCTATTAAATTGGGGTCAATATTATTGATGGAGCCTTCAATCCCATCAATAAGTACTAAAGGCGCAGCGTTGCCAAGTGTACCGATACCGCGAATACGGATATCCGCACCGTCCGACCCTGGCTTACCAGAGCGCTGCGTCACGGTTACTCCCGAGGCCATGCCCTGAAGGGCCGACGAGGTTTGCCCAGCGGGTCTATTATTCAGATCTTCACCCGATACGGCGGAAACAGCGCCCGTCAAATTGACCTTTTTCTGAACACCATAACCGACGACGACAACTTCGTCTATTATTCCGGTGTGTGGTTTTAGACGGATAAGCACTGTGTTTTTGCTGGTAGCCGTTGCCACAAAATGCTTAACAGAATCGGTATCGTAACCTAGATGGTGGGCATAGATCGTATAATTTTCACCAGCAACAAGTGGCGTTAAAACAAACAACCCGTTGTTATCGGCCACAAAATGGAATTTTTTACTGCTCTTCTCGTGGACAAGATCAATAGTTGCGCCAGGTAATGTATTCCCTTCGTTGTCTACTATTTTACCATTTACTTTTAGGTTTGATTGCGCAAATCCTACAGAAAAGTATGGAAATAGCAATCCCACGAGCATTAATTTGATTAGAATATGCTTCATAATTGTTTACAGTTGGTTATTCTGATTTATATATTGGTTTATTTTTCCGCGTTGGGTTGATTCTCTCCTACTGCACGTCCTCCTTTCTTCCCGAATTACTGATGTTGACAATACCATTGTTCACTTGGAATGTACAACCGTTCAATTGACAAAAGCTGGTCAAAAAATTGGCTAGCGATTCTTTGCTATTTAAACTTCCTGTAAAGGAACTGTTGAGCAAATCAGGATTATCGCATACAATCGAAACATCATAAAGGCTTTCGATTACTCTTAAGAGTTGAACGTTTTTGGTTTGGTTAAATTTGACAGACTGATTGGTCCATTCGACATTGGCAGTGGTTAGATGTGGAATGAGTTTTCTTAACTCCTTATCTACACGAGCAGGCTGAGATTTTGTCAATTCAGGCTCCGAATACTTAATCATCTGCTGCAGTTTTAAATTAACCAATACTTCCTCTTTTGGTTTGAGGTATATTAGATTGCGGCTATCCGCTGCAACTGATCCGACAGAGATTTTGCCCTCCATTAGTTTTATTAGTACATGATCGGCATCCTTGGGGTCTACACTAAATATTGTCCCCAAGGCGGTGGTCAAATATCCTCTGTAATTGACTTGAAAAGGCGCATTTTTGTTTTTGTGTACGTTATAAATAACTCGCCCTTGCACTTGCTTTACATCCCGGTGGCCTTGTCCATTATATTCAAATCCGATTTTTGCATGTGGATAGAGTATAACAGTAGTGCTATCAGGAAGCTGAGCATTGATCGTGTAAGCATTTTTATTTTCATACCAGATGACCTGTTCTTTTGTTGAGGTTGAGAAATTTTTCAAAAAGAGAACCGAAAGTACACAGAGTAGCACGGCGGCACATGAAGCCCAGGCCCACGGGCTTATTCTCTGGATTAGCTTAGGCTTGGGTGGATCTACGGCATAGATATGATCGAGCACTTTCCGATGAACCAGGCTTAGATCTGGTAAGGGAATATGTTGCAATACTTGTTCTTCATCCTGATCCAGTATCTCAGTGATCCACAATTCCAGAATTGCAGTATCTATCTCCGCCATTTCGTCAAAAAATGACTCATAATACTGCGCATCCAAACGGTTGTGGATATACGCCAACAATTGATCTTTAAAGGATTGCTCTTTCAAAATTTTCTATAATTAGTTCAATACATTGCTGTATTTGTTACTCTATACGTTTGGCAAAGAGAATCACACTATTGAATTTTGTTTTTTTTTATAGCTTAAATAAAAAGGCGGCAAAAAGACTGATTATATACTCATCTCGGTAATTTTTTTGAATATATTCTTTGATATCTTTGAGTGCGCTCACGAGTTGATTACTCACTGTAGAGACTGAAATCCCCAATAAATCGGCAATTTCCTTATAACTTTTGTCTTCAAATTTATTGAGCAACAGAATCTCCTTTCGTTTGGGGCTCAGAGAGTCGATTGCATTGGTCAACATCTGCTGTTTATCTTTGAAAAACAGTCTTTCTTCGGTATGATAATAGAGTTCTATTGCCGAAGCCCATATTTCCAATTGAAGAGCCTTGTCTCTTTGCACTTTTCGAAAAAAATCCATGGCCAAATTATCCGAAATATGATTGAGAAATGAGACAAATCCCTTATTAGGGTCAATCTTTTCACGTTGGAGCCATATTTTAGTAAATACTTCTTGTAAGATTTCTTCTGCAATAGTTTGATTTTTCACCAATTTGATCAATCTAATATAGATTTTTGGCGAATAATGGAAATAAATTTCATTAAACGAATTTAGGTCTCCATTTTTAAGTTTTTCCAGTGTAGCAGCTTCTTTAGGAGATTTCATTTGGCAAATTCTTATAATTGGTACGAACGACGAACTTAATATAGTGATAAATTTACTAAATCAAAATCATTGGTACCCCAAATAAAATTTTATATTTCCTACGAATCGGATTGCTCCATTTTAATCCATCGATTTCGACTACAGAAAGATTCTTAAAGCCCGAACTCCATTATTGACTGAATATAAAAGTAGCAGATAGAATGCTTAAGATAGGGCAACTAACGGTCTATATGGTATGTGGTAAAGTTAAATATCGTTCATCTTGATTACCAACTTATTGCTGCTCCCAACTATTTAGATATCCACTGAATTATCCGTTTGGATCGAGACGGACACGCTATGTAAAGATAACTGCTAATTTGCAAAAAAGAAAAAGCTAATGATCAATCTAAAAACTTTCTATCTCCTCATGCTCATTGTGGCAAGTCATTTTACTGCGTCAGCACAGGTAAGCACAGCTACAAAATCCAACAGCAATATCAACCAATTGTACATCCGTTTAGACACTGTGATTCAGCAGGAAAATATACCCGGTCTATTGGTTGCTATTGTAAAAAAAGACAGTATACTATACTCGGGTGGGCTGGGCTATGCAGATCTTAACCAGCGTCTTCCAGTGGAACATCAAACGCAATTTCACTTCGCCTCCGTCACCAAATTTTTTGTTGCAATGGGTATACAACAATTAGTGGCTAGTGGGAAGTTAAAACTGAATGACCGTATTCGTGATATCGCACCCGAAATACCCTTTGACAATCATTGGGAAGCTACAGATCCGGTACGGGTAGTTCACTTGCTCGAACATACCGCGGGCTTTGACGATGTTCAACTCAACAGCATGGTAGATATCAGCAAAAGAAAGCCACTTGCTGGTATCAATGCCATCAAAGCTGTTAGCAATTCGCTTACGGTACGCTGGAGACCGGGAACCATGATGTCTTATTCCAATCCGGGCTATAATGTACTCGGTTATATAATTGAAAAAGTTTCCGGGATGCCTTGGGATAAGTATTTAATAGAACAGATTTTTTTGCCATTAAACATGCGGAACAGCTTATTTGATCTTGATGGAACTCATAGACCCAGCTTTGCCACAGGCTATGACTTTCAAAAGGGGGAATACAGACCAATGCCATTCTATCGTCCGAGCGGAAATGGAGCCGGAAGCGCTTTGGTATCCAATGCCGAGGACATGTCAAAATTTATGCTTTATCTGCTCAATGGTAATACCGACACCAGGTTACTGGACAATGCCGGCCTGAAGGAAATGGAGACCATTCACAGTACCTTAGCGAGCCGCGCTGGATTACGGACGGGATATGCCCTAGGCAATGATCTATTCCCGAATAATAAAAAGGTCAGTTTACGGGGCCACAATGGTAAAGGGGAAGGCTTTGTATCCTGGTTATTCTTTAACCGTGAAGCTGGTATAGCCTACGCAATAGCAGCCAATAGTGTTGTCAATCTTTGGCCAATCTCGCAGGTTATTGAAGAATTTTTGACAACGGACATTTCTGCTCCAAAACCAGTCAGTAGACCGATAGATGAACAAAAAATTAAACCACTACTCGGATACTATCAATTTATGAATCCCAAAAACGAACGCTGGGAATTTTATAGACGTATCTTTGGCGGTATTGAATTAACGGGGGTCAGCAAGGATAGACTCGTCGTAAGAAAAGAAAACGGACAGCTCGATTCACTTCTCCATGTTGGCAATGGAATCTTCCGGTTAAAGGATGATATTCTCCCCGCTTTTGTATTAGCCAAAGATCCCAACGGCCAGCCCTTTTTCCAAGGTTATGGCAATAGTTTCTATCGCAAAGCATCTCGGGCTTCTGTTTTAATCCAAAAGTTGCCTATCTATCTTGGACTTATGGCTCTTTTAATTTATCTCGTCTACAGCCTTATCGGAATATTTCTTACACTCTTTCGAAAAATGAAACTGATAGACCTAAGCATCCCTTTATTGCCAATAGTAGGAACATGCTGTTTTTTCGCTGCTTATCGCCTCATGGGACAAACAGATGCCAGCCATAAAGAATTATTTACCTCTTTTAATGGAACAAGTTTTTCCATTTTTCTGGGAATGCTCCTATTTGCTGTTTTCGTTGTCGTAAGCAGTTTATTGCTTTATAGCCGTTGGTCTCGACTGAACCGATTATGGCATCGTCTGTTTTTAGCCTTCAATAATTTCTTTTTATGCTATCTCGTCGCCCTTCTATCCATAAATGGTTGGATCGGAGTACCTATATGGATGATGTAGCTCCATTTGATCAATTATGTTTAAATTCACCTTACAATGATAACTTGCTACGGCCCATGATCAATATACTCTATACCTTTCATGCTTTTTCAGCTGGTGCATTTCTGCTGCTCGGCACCTTAATCTTTTTGGGTGTCAACCACACTTCTTCCCGAGCAGACCGGTGGTTAGGAACATGGTATTATTTGATGGCATGCTTATTTACCCAGCTTTTTCTGGAAGGTTTTCTTGTGGAGAGCGAGGGACTGATCCATACGCTGGAACTACCACGATGGGCTACCCTCCCCTGCTTCTACCTGGCCGTTCACTACATGGTCAGACCAACAGCAACAATTCGGTATTGGGGACTACATTTTGTTCCCTTCCTCGCTTTCCTTTTCTTCTCCATCATCTATTTAATACCCGGACTTTTTAATAACCACATCCATCCGCCTCAATTACCACAATGGATCATCTTTGCCATTAAATATTTCTTTTTTACACAATGTATCTTTTATTGGATTGCCTGTTATAGCCTCTTCAAAATACACCAGAAAAACATTCGCCAGCTATCTTCCTATACGGAAAAAATAAATATGGCCTGGTTGAAGTATCTATTGATTGCGCTATTATTAATGATTATTGTCCGTTTGCTGTCTATGGTACATGTAGTTTTTAACGCCCTGTCTCCAATTCTATATTTTATGGGCACAGTGGCACTTGGGTACGCAACGCTAACACAACGGTCAATTTACACAATTGAGTCTACAGAAAACCTCATCAACGAAGCGGAGCATAAAAAGGTTAAGGCCGAAGAGCGGCTGACAGGACAACAGGTAGACACATTAAAAGAAAAATTATTACAGAAAACAGGTACTGAAAAGCTATATCTCGACCCGGGGTTAACACTATCATCCCTCGCGGAGCATATCGGAATCAATGCGCATGATCTGTCCTACATCATAAACAATGGACTGGAGAAAAATTTTTACCAGTTTATCAACGAACTTCGAACGGAGGAAGCGAAAAAACTTTTATTATCCGAAGAGGCTAAACAACTTGATATGTTTGGAATCGCAATAAGGGCAGGCTTCAATTCAAGAACAACTTTTTATAGCAGCTTCAAAAAAGTAACCGGTATCACACCGACAGAATATATGAAAGTCCATTGTAAACAATCAAATTAACCAGACACAATAAAGTTTGTTCGATTGCATCCATTCGGACGGTTAGCCCATCAAAAAGACCTACTCTTGTATCATATCAACAAAAAAATTATGATACAATACACCAAACCAAGCGGATACTCGAGAGCGATCCGCCAATTTTTCACAGCAACATATAGTCTTTTGATGGGAACATGCTGCCTTTTTGCTTCAATTGATACATTTGCGCAGACCACCCCTACCGATGGCCCCCAAAGGCAACGGCTGGTTCCTCTAAAATCATTTCAGGGCTTCTATCAGCTCCCCAATAAAGTGGCTTTCATTGCTTTCGACGAGCAGGATAATGACCTTTATGCCACACAGCTGTGGGATCAGAAAAAAAGATATCAGCTGGTTCGCAAAGATGATACGCATTTTGAATCCAAAAATGAAGGATATTCCATAGAATTCTTAAAGAATGGTTCCGGCGATTTTAGCCAAACCAAGATCCTGGGCAGAATTGTCTGTGAGCGTGTACCTTTTGATCCCAATAAAATTGCTCGTCTAAGCGCATCTCAACTGAAACAGCTTGCCGGAACTTACCTAAAGGAAAATGACAACAACTTTAAGATTCAAATAGATCCCTCCTCAACAGGTTTAACGCTTACACAATTGTGGGATAACAAAACAATTTCATTTACTCCGCGCTCCGAATTTTTCTTCCTAAATGATGATGGTACCTTTCCGTTGACATTTTCAGCTGCCAATGGAAAAATAGAGCAGATGCAGTGTTTCGAAAATGATGTTTGGATAAAAACTAACCAATAATCCTATTCAAAAAAATAATATGAACAGATTTATTGCCAGTTTATTCCTGCTGCTGGGTACAGCTCAGCTTAGCGCCCAACAGGTCGCAGATGAACAGTTTCATTATCCCATCACCGATCCATACCACCGGATCGGTGATGGATCACTACTCCTATTTGACGAGGCACATAACAATCCGGTTACTTTGAGAGGTGCTTATGCCCCTTTTTCAAATCTCCTACAAGCTGACGGATATCGTCTCCGAAGTGCTAAAGAAAAAATCTCTTATGATCAATTAAAGGAAGTGAAAATCTATATCAGTATAAATGCCTTATATAATCCGGAAAACTGGAAATTACCCACCTACTCTGCATTTACCGATCGGGAGATAGAAACGCTTCGTCAATGGGTATCTGATGGTGGAAGCTTATTTCTAGTCACCGACCACATGCCCTGCGGAGGTTCCGTGCGAAAGCTTGGTGCGGCATTTGGCATTCATATCGTAAACGGTTTTGCCTTACCTAAGAATGGACGTCCCGAAATCTTTTCAAAGGATAGAGAAACACTGTTATCCAACGAAATAACCACTGGATCAGGTAAAGAAATAGACAGTATCATGTGCTGGGGAGGAACAGGATTTATCGTCCCAACGAACGCACATATTATTTCTTTATTGAATGAAGAATATGAAATTTATCTACCTAACGATGCGGATCAGATAAAAAGGCCTATTCCAGACTATATTCCCCGATTGTCGGGTAAAGGATTTGCCAACGGTGCTTATCTTCGGTTTGGGAACGGAAGGATTGTGATATTCGGAGACGGCGCTCCTTTTTCGGCACAGCTCCATGGCATAAAAAGTGAAAAAAGAGGAATGAATCATCCTTCTGCTTACCAAAATGCACAATTTCTGCTTAATATTGTTCATTGGCTCGACCAATGAACGATATGCAGAACCTACTGAAATATTATTACGACGGGGAGGTGGATCGAATACTCATAAAAGATAATCTTTTATTGAAATTTACTTTTACGTAAGTATGCCCGGAACCGAACGTCGTAATCGCTGTCGATTGATAGAAATCCCCAACCTCGACTTCCAGCTTCACAAGCAAAAAGTATACGTACTCCTTCGCTCGCTCGCTTCTATTTCCATGAGCTTCTGTTACATCTTCAGTGCCAAAGGTCCATCTTTAGTCACTAGACTGGACCAGCCCGGTCGTGCCCCAACAGTAAGCTTAGCGATCAATCTGGACGCCAGAAATATATTGGCCACTGTTTCTTCACCAAAATCCCAAGGGACTTCAACAGGTGAACTCGCATTAAATGGTTTGAGGTTCTCTTTGACAAATTCCGCAGGATTTAAAAATGGTAGATTCTCCTTGTTATACCACTCAGGTTCGTTCGGAGTGTTAGCATGGTTGTACAGCCATATATCTCCAACTATTTTTTTCTCTTTCCATAAGTATGCGTAACAAACCTTATCATTATCTTCGATATATACCGCAAATTCTGGACGATCATTTGATACGTATTTAGTTAAACTTCCCATAGAATGGCTAATTTAAACAAAAAAGTTTGTACGGTATCACTACCCAATGACGGCAGTAATATTATTACTCAAATAGGAAAAAGATATCAAAGTTTACATTTTTTCAAGTTGCTCCATAACCACTTTTGCCATTTCCTTTGAACTGAACGGATTTTGACCCGTTATCAAATTACCGTCAATAACAACATTGGAGGTCATAGGAATAAAAGCTTTTTTAAGATCTGCACCCCGCTCTTTAATGGCCGCTTCCAGATTGAAGGGTACCTCCCGTTTTCTTCTGGCAATAGTTTCCTCAAACCAATCAAATCCGGTCATTGATCTTCCTTTAATCAAATATTCACCGTTACTAAGCCTAACATTTAACAATCCCCCCACGCCATGACAGATTGCAGCGACTTTCTTTCCTTTTTCATACTGGTTGCTAACCATTGATTGTACAGTAGAATCATCCGGAAAATCGTACATCGTACCATGTCCTCCAGCTAAATAGATCAGATCATATTCCTGCTGAGTAAGGTCAGCTAGTTTCACGCTGTTTACAAGCAATAACCGAAAATCATCCTCATTCCAATATTGTTCAGAAATTTTATCGAGTGTAAAATGTTTCAGGCTCTCGGGATCTACCGGAACGTTGCCACCCTGAGGACTTGCAATAGTAATATCATAACCTTTCTCTTTAGCCGCATGGTAGATATGTGTGAGCTCACTAAGCCACAAACCTGTTTTCAGGTTACCGCTTGCATACATACCGATATTGGTTACTATAATTAAGATTTTCATCATACCCATATTTTTCTTTTAATAGATAACAAAGTTCATCAGAAAGCACTACCTGAAAGTAGCCGAATCTCGGGGAGTTGTAACCGAATCCCAGTATTTAAAATCTTTTAAACAGAGTACCTTAATTTAACGATGATCTGAATTCCAGTGGAGACAGTGATGTTCGGCTTTTAAATAAACGGTGAAAGGATTGCGGATGCTCAAATCCAAGCTGATAAGCAATTTCGGAGACCGACATGGAGGTCGTAGAAAGCAATTCTTTTGCTTTTTCGATCAACCGGTTCTGGATATGCTGCTGTGTGGTTTGCCCTGTTTGCACTCTTAACATATCACTCAGATAATTCGCACTCAGATGTAGCTGATCAGCAATGAAATGAACGGAAGGTATACCATTGATGGTCAATTTATCATTTTTGAAATAGTCATCCAATAATAGCTCCAGCTTGGAAAGAAGGTCACTGTTCACTTTCTTTCTGGTCAAAAATTGGCGGTTGTAATAACGGTCGCAATACTTTAACAGAAGGTCAAGGTTAGAGACAAGTAGATCTTGTGTAAAGGAATCCATGTTAATATCAATTTCCTGTTCAACATTGGCTATGATATCAAAAATGGTTTTCTCTTCTTTTTCAGAAAGATGCAAAGCTTCATTGGCCGTATAGGAAAAATATCCATATTCTTTTATGTTAGATGCAAGTCCATAACCATGCAGAAAATCTGGATGCACCACCAGGACAAAACCTCTTACTTTATTAAGCAGTATATCATCAAACTGAAGGACCTGATGCGGGGCAATAAAATACATGATACCTTCATCAAAATCATAATATTGCTGGCCATACCTGCATTTCCCACCGGCACAGTCTTTTTTTAGTGCAATAACGTAAAAGTCGGTGGTGATCGCACTGAGAATAGTCTCCGGTTCCAGTTTGACATCATCAAAATTAAATACACTGATCAGCGGATTTGTTGGTTTCTTTAACCCCAAGAATTGATGAAGTGTACTTATTGATGATACTTTTTTTGGAGTTTTCATATGCTGATTTTCAGATTTATACATGACTAATTTACCTAATTATTTTGTTTCCTGACAGCTGTTCGTCTTTAATGATACTGACTCCCTGCTCATAGGATGTAACCTGAAAATTCGGAAATTTCTTTCTGAATTTTGAGTCATCAAATATATTATCATGTTCATATCGAGGAAGGAGTTCCAATAATTCCTTGACACTCTTGTTGAAAAACGAGCCTATTTTGAACATGAATTTTGGCACGACGGAGTATTTCAGATCTCTGCTATAAATTCCTGAAGCCATTCGGATAAACTCTTTGTAGGTGGGATGGCTTTTATCCACCGGGAGATGCCATGTCTGACCAAATGCGTCAGGGGTATTCCCGATCAAAGCAGTCGCCCGGCTCGCGTCAGGAGTCCAGATCAGACTTCTTTTCTTATTTGGGCTCAAAGGAACTTTCAACTTTTTACCCTCTTTGATAGTGTTAAAAATTAGGGTATTTGTAATACTCTGCGTTTTGCGGGGACCGTAAAATTCAGGAGCACGACAGATAACGGCTTCAAGTTCACCTGACTCCATTTCCTTTAACAGCATTTCGGCCATCTCTCTTCTCACTCTCCCTTTTCTTCCCACAGGTGCAAAGGCTGTTTCTTCTGTCAATACGCGATCATCCTGGGGATACATATAGGTGTTATCAAAGAATACCAGTTTTGTATTGTTAATCTTACAGGCATCAATCACATTACGAAGGATCAGCGGAAACTGTTTTTCCCATAGATCTGAACTGATCGGAAGCCCTAATGTAAAATAGGCAATGTCACTCCCTTTTACTGCTTCTATTGCTTTCTCTCGAATTGACAGATCCGCAGAAAACACTTCATCCGTGTCATTGACCTTTTTCGCATCCCTGCTGACAATCCGTATTGATGAAGTAAAATTTCTTTTAAGTTCTCTTGCGAGCTCTTCGCCAATCTGACCGTTAGCCCCTAATATCGTTTGCATATCTTTTGCGTTTTAAATACGATACAAATTTCAGAAGATCTATAAAGATCTGAGTAGCTCAATTCAGGGAAGTTGTAACAAAATCTCTGTTATATTACCTTTTTCAGCCAGTGTTTTTTTCATCTGTATAAGGGGGATATTTCCAGTCCGGATCTTCCAAGCTTACATGATCCGTGATGGTAGGTTCAATGCAAAGCGAATCAGCATCAAATTTCCCTCCATAAATCACTTCTGAATCATCAACTAGGCCAAGGATACAATCAAAATTTCGTTTATCGATTATGCTTGTATAATGCTCTGCACCATCAGGATAATTGATTTCTCGAAGTTTTTCTTTGATCAAACTCAGAAGGTTGGGTTTTACAGATTCTTCTACCAATAGATAGTTTAGGAACCCAAATCTATAAACCTCCTTGGTATCATTCCGGTTTTTTTTCTAAAAAATCGGGTGAAATAAGAAACATCAATAGGACTTTATAAGGGAACTAAACAGTTAAAGATTAAATGAACAATTTATTCTAAGAGGAATAATGATTCGATCCATACTGAGGAGAACACGCCAAAGTTACCGTATATCAAAAAAAAACTATTAGAACGAATCGATATATATTTAGAACTATACAGATATTTTATGGTATGAAAACAAAGTATATACATTACATTGGATTTGCTTCCAAGGGCTATACCATACTTTTGGTGCGCCAAATAATCCTTTTTATACGGAAGAGTTTTTAGTAACTTCAAATAAAAAGTATGTCGAAAATAACAATCATAGTAAATAGTGAGAATGTGCCAACAAAAACGCTTTTTGAGCTTAAAAAAGTTATCGGCGCAGATGTTGACTCAATCAAGGAAAATATTTTAAATGTATTTACAATAAGATTTTTGATTTTAATTTCGATTTTATTTTCAATCTTCAGCTCAGCAAAAGGTCAATCTAATAATAAATCAGTTATTAAGGGAGTAATAGATACTATTCCTCACTCAATCTATTTTGTTAAATATAAAAA
>JALAGS010000162.1 GCA_022712315.1 Sphingobacterium sp.
AATTCGTGCACAAAACTAATATTTTGTTTCAGTTAATTTTAGTTTATCGCAAAAAAAATACAAGAAAAAAAAGCTGTCAAACAACAAAACAAACAACTGATTAACAACAGAATACAATTACACAGTCACAAAAATAGCTCTTCTTTTGAAGAGCTATTTTATCTAAACAGTTAGAAATATACAGCATATATTTATTGTGTACCCTGATATTTATAAATTGCCGAGTTCCATAATAAATTGAACAGTTTCTTTATTCATATGTTGAGACAGTACACTTGTAATCTGATCCGTCATAGCCTTTCTTGTCATTCGTTTGACCTTGGTATTCTCAAATTTCTTTTTGTCTATCACAACGGTGTTGCTGAGTTCGACTTTTGTTGCAAAATAGGAAACGTGCTGACTAGGTACGACCAATCCTAAAATCATCCCAGGAAGACCATTGATGGACTCTGGGCCGCCACTGATCGGGATTTCATTACAGTAGTATCCAATGACATAGATAGAGTCAGGTGTAATCCCATTGGCTCTCCTGCAATTATATCCCGCTATCTCACGGTACTCATCTGTGATTTTCCATTTGATACGCTTCATGGAATCCTGAACGATGATTTTTTCACCAACAATATCGTTATATCTTAAAAATGAACGGTTGGTCATATTTGAAAGTGTTGTTGCATCGAAATCTAGTGCCAGCATCATAATGTACTGCTTAATTTCTGCATCCAGACTCTCGTCTTTTACCGATTCAAACAAAGTCTCCGTCGCATTGAATTTCATTGACTTTTTTAATACGGCATTTTCCGGTAACCTCGGTATTATACGCTCAAAAAACTGTTTTGAATTATCATCAGCCTTAGCGATGAATTTTTTACTTACGATATTCTTCATATACATCGTCTTATCGTAAGAAATGGTTCCCGACCGCCCAAATAGCACATATTGTGCTTTAAGAGCTACGGCCGAACAACAGAAAAAGAGAAAAAAGATATATTTTAACATTTTATTTCGCTTAATATTTTATAAAAACATTTTTGTAAAATCCCATGATAGTTTAAGCATATAATATCTGCGTATCGTATCATATCGACGTTGTGTAAAGACAGAAGTCGATGCCGAACGATTAAAGCCCTTATTCTGATTAAGAACATCGTTGATCATAAAATCCAATACCAACGATTCATTTTTCAGGAATTTTTTACTCACACCCGGATGCAATAAAAACTGTTCAAACTTCTCGTCAAAAGCTTTGGTTGCAGCTTCATAGGAATAAGTGTAATTGGTATAAACCTTAAATGTTTTGTTGAAGAAATACTCCGCACTTCCATTGGAAGCAAATACAAAACCATTGCTATTGGTATTGCGTTCCAAACTTGATTTCATCAAACGATACTGTGGACTAAAGTTCAGGTCAAAATTTAAACCTGTTTTGGTGTCTCTTTTGAAATTATACGTAAAATTAAAGTTCGTCGTATTGACTTTATTCAATTGGTGATTGAACATATTATAGTTATCACTCATATTCACATAAAACTGTGGCGAGTTGGACAGTCCTAGTTTTTTGCTCAATTTGAAGTAGACTCCGGACCATACATTGAGGGAGGTATTCGTCTTACCCTCCACATTGTTCCACGTATACGTATTGATTCCTTTTAGTGTATCGATATTCTGTGTAATTGGGTTCTTTTCGGTAGAAATATTACCACCGACATAAACATAGTTTCCGGTCAACACGCGGAACGAATTATAATTCAGATTTAATGAGTTTCTAAACGACGGTTTTAAGTTTTCATTTCCCAAATAACGATTAATCTGATCTGAATTATCTAAGATCGGTTGGATCTGGCTCATGGAAGGCAACTGATTTTTACCGGTATAATTCATCCATAAACCCTTCGTTTTGGTAAAGGAATAGCCTGCACTTACATTTGGATTGTACGTAAAGTAACTTCTTGTAATCCCCTCACTTGTATAGTTATTGAATTGTTTCAATTTGTCATTATTGAAATTATTAGCCACAGTGAACTTAAATTTTTCAGTTGTGTGAACTATAGCCAATTTGTATCTGCTGCTGCTTCTATCAAAATCATAGTTGTTACTAAAGCGACGGTCCAATTGATCATAATTCCCCTGTCCATCATTATTGAAAGATTCCACAATAGAACTACTGTTACTTTGTTCAATTCCGGTCCCTACAACAAGATTCCAAATTTTGGATAAAGGTTCGGTATAGGAAATTGAAGCGCTTAGCACATCACTTGTATTATTACGTACTTTACTTTGATCCGTAGTTGAATCTGTTTTTAGGTTATAATTTCTCAGGTCAGAATTTAAATGCCCTGTACCTTTCATCTCATTTCTTTTCCATTGACCATCAAATGTAAAAGAACGTCCTTTTTTCTTGAATTTATGGGTAAAATAGGTACTAAAGTTAAACTCGTTGATGTTATTTTTGACTAATTCCCGTGTATTCTCGGCAATCGTTGTATCCGTGTTTTGGCCAAACTGGTAAGCTTCACGCTTATTATCTGACCAAAGATTTTTTCTTGACGCACCGCCTCGTATGGTCAAGAGATTTAGCGAATCTAATTTCAGGTCATATTTCAGATTGGCACGATGCTGGTCATTTTCGGAGTCTACGTTCTTCACCGATTTGTTATTGATCAAACCGGTAGTAATTGTTTCATCATTTCCATCACTGCTCAATCTTCCATATTTATAGTTAATGTTGACTGTATGTTTATCCTTATCAAATTTGTCTGAGAAGTTAACCCCCGAATTTATGGCACGAGGTACACCAATAACACCTTGTCCAGAAAAGGGATCCGTAAAATTAGACCAGCTCATCGATCCGTCATCTCCATAGGACACACCTGAATCACCGCCATATTTTTGCGCATCCTGCCAGTTCATACTCGTAGTACCATTATTACCAAAAAGCCCATAAACTGATATTTTTTGCGAACCCTTAAATTTGTTCAACATTAATTGTCCCATATAGTAGTCGTCGGTTCCGCCACCAAGAAGCGCTTTTCCGAACATACCATTTTTAGAGCCTTCTTTTAGCTTTACATTGATCGTTTGCTCACGCTGACCGTCATCCACCCCTGTTCGCTCTGCCTGCTCAGATTTTTTCTCGTAAACCTGAACTTTATCTACCATATCCGATCGAATATTTCGTGTTACCAACGTCGGATCGTCACCGAAAAATTCTTCTCCATCTACCAATACTTTCTTTACTGTTTTACCTTGTGCGGTAATCTTTCCGGATGCATCGACCGTGATTCCCGGCAAAGCCTTCAATAAGTCCTCCACCTTGGCATTTTTCTCAACTTTAAAACTACCGGCGTCATATTCTGTGGTATCACCTTTAATTGTGATGGGAATACGTCCCGTAACGATGACTTCTTGTAATAATGTAGCTGTGTTTGTTAGACCAATAGCCAATTTAGAGTAATCCACCCCAGGTTGGATCTCTGTATAAAAATCGCCATACTTGGGATAACTCACGATGAGTACATAAGCTCCTGTATCGGGCTTGGTTAAGGAAAACAGACCATTTTCATCCGATCGGGTAAAGCCCGTCAATATGGAATCTTTGGCAGTCAATAGCATGACTGTTGCGTCTGATAACTTTAGTTGGTCCTTTACATCACTTATTTTTCCAGCAATCTTGGATTGACCCGAGGCCAAACCGTGGATAGCAAAAATGAAAAATAAGAGAATTTGTAAAACTCTTTTCATAAAATTGTTGGATAGTAAATTAATATCAATATAACATTAGTAGATAAAACCAATGTTTTGTTACAATAAATTTAATTTTATTTCTAAAAAAACTAATTTTGACCCATAGCTCCACTAGTTGAACGAAATAGGAAGCCCATTTTTCAAAAGCACAGATCTTAAACATTCATCAAAGACACCTTCGCTATGCTTGATAATGCTTCTTTTGTTGCATATTGATGAGTCGCCACAACTGAAGACAGAAGAAGCATATTAAAACAGCAAAAGATAATTGGCAACCTATTGCGCTATAATTTTTAAGATCGGGGGCTATATCTGCAACTTGAATTTTGGTCATCAGATAATTGTTTAGCATCATACCGCAAACCGTTCCAAGGAGAAAAAATGTAATCGCGTACTTTTTATTTGACAGTGCTTTTTCTTTATCTTTCTCAAGCGCTGCGATGCTGCCCATGACCCGTTGTTCAAAATCGTCGAATGGCATTTCTATTTTGCTCATTTTCATAACCTTTCTGAATTTTTCCTGCTGCTTATCCATAATACTCTGTTTTTTTAATTAACTGACTCAAGATGACCTGCATATTTTTACGGGCCCGGTGCAAGATCACTTTTGTATTTGCCAATGTCCAGCCCATAATTTCCTGAATTTCATCCATCGACTGTTCTTCTAAATAGAATAAACGTAACGCCACAGACTCCCGAGCGGGCAAGATCGTGAGCGCATCGTTGATCATTTCTTTTCTTTCATACGCGATTATTTCATCCAATACAGAATCCTCATGCGACGTGTCATGATGGGACAGATCAAAATTGACCAAGTCCAGTTTCTTATGCCGAACGGCATTAAAAGCAACATGCACCACAATCCGGTAAAACCAAGTACTAAATTTCGATTTCCCTTTAAAGGAAGACAGCGATTGATAGCACTTTATAAATGCATCTTGAACGGCATCTTCTGCCAAATGCTCTTCCTTTACAATAGAAAGAGCGACAGAAAATGCCATATCCTTATACGTTTTTATAAAATAACGATAAGATTCCACATCGCCTGACAGAACTTTTCGAATATAGATTTCATCCATTGGCGGGTTAAATATCGCGTTTTTTATCCAATCGGTTAGCAATTATCATCGCAAGCCCTGCAGAAATAATCAAAATCGCTACGGCAAGTGAATCCGGCAAATCAGTCTTGATATAATTGTCCAATACACCGACAATAAATAAACCAATTCCGATACCAAGGACCAAAATTCCGGGCTTTTGCCAATCCAAAGACTCCTTTTTTCTACTTTCGCCGGGAAGGTGTACTGCGGTACTCCGATAGCGCATAATAAAATAAACACACAGGGTAATACACGTAAATAATCCGACGCCCAAAATGGCTGCTACTGATTGCTTTTCCATAATTATTTGAATTAGTTTTTACATTAGTCACCACCATTCCCGAAAAGGTTACAACAAATTGAGTTAAATGTGTCGATTTGTGTAAATTTGTTTCAAACACAAACAATATGCAAAACATTAAAGAATATGTAGAAGCAAACAAGCAACGTTTTTTAGATGAGTTGTTTGATTTATTGCGTTTACCGTCAGTAAGTGCTGATCCTAAATTTAAAGGAGATGTGGAGAAGACTGCTGAATTTGTTGCTCAGAAATTGCGTGAAGCAGGAGCCGACAATGTAGAAGTTTGTCCTACTGCTGGTAATCCAATCGTTTATGGAGAAAAAATTATCGATCCAGCGCTACCTACCGTATTAACTTATGGCCATTACGACGTACAGCCTGCTGATCCATATGAGTTGTGGGACACCCCTCCTTTCGAACCGACAGTCCGTGATGGCAAAATTTATGCACGCGGTTCTGCCGATGACAAAGGTCAGTTTTATATGCATGTAAAAGCCTTCGAATACATGATTAAAAATGACGCACTGGCATGTAATATCAAATTTATGATTGAGGGTGAAGAGGAAGTGGGTTCCGTCAATTTGGGCACATTTGTTAAAGAAAATACGGAAAGACTGAAAGCTGATGTTATTGTTATATCTGATACATCAATGATCAGCATGGCACAACCATCATTAGAAACTGGCTTACGCGGGCTTTCGTATGTTGAAGTAGAAGTTACTGGTCCTAATAGAGACTTACACTCTGGTGTATATGGTGGAGCGGTAGCCAATCCGGCGACAATATTAGCAAAACTGATTGCCTCATTGCATGATGAGAACAATCATATCGCCATTCCGGGTTTTTATGATGATGTTGTCGAATTGACTGCTGAAGAACGCAAGGCATTAAATGAAGCGCCGTTCGATATAGAAGAATACAAAACAGATTTAGGTATCCAAAATATCTGGGGCGAAAAAGGTTATACCACATTGGAACGTACAGGTATTCGACCGACCTTGGAAGTGAACGGTATATGGGGTGGTTATATCGGTGAAGGAGCCAAGACTGTATTGCCTTCAAAAGCTCA
Organism: Sphingobacterium sp.; assembly: GCA_022712315.1. GTDB lineage: Bacteria > Bacteroidota > Bacteroidia > Sphingobacteriales > Sphingobacteriaceae > Sphingobacterium. The sequence continues at coordinate 6,215 of JALAGS010000162.1, forward strand.
TGCAAAAATCTCGATGCGTCTTGTACCAAATCAAAACTCTCATCGTATTACGGAGCTTTTCAAAAAACATTTTGAATCTATTGCACCTGATTATGTGAAAGTAGAAGTCAAACCTCATCATGGCGGTGAACCTGTGGTGACACCTACGGACAGTGTTGCTTACAAAGCGGCAGAGAAAGCCTTACATGAAACATTTGGTGTGAAGCCTATCCCAACACGTGGTGGCGGTTCTATTCCAATCGTTGCCCTTTTCGAAGAGGTATTGGGTTTAAAGACTGTACTCCTAGGCTTCGGACTAGATAGTGACAACCTACACTCTCCAAATGAAAAGTATGGTATTGAGAATTACCTCATGGGAATTTCAACAATCCCTTTATTTCATAAATATTACGCGGAACTAAGCAAATAATTTAGTTTTTCATTGGATAAAGGGTTATTTTTAAATTTTAGAAATAACCCTTTATCGTTTTATGGATTTTGATTTTCGTTTAATTGTATTTTACACTGCGGCTCAGCACCTTAATTTCACCAAAACGGCTTCGGCCCTTTTCATCTCACAACCAGCAGTAAGCAAAAACATCCAAGAACTAGAGAAGAAACTTGGCGTACCACTCTTCGAAAGAAAGGGCAACAATCTTAATTTAACCGATTCAGGTCAAATTCTCTATAAATATGCCCAACAGATTATCAATCTGTATAATCAGGCCGGCCAAGAAATACAAGAATTGCAGGAAGGGCGAAAAGGAAATCTGGTCTTAGGAGCCAGCACAACCATCTCCCAATATGTTTTACCTGCTCTGCTTGCCGATTTTCTATCCCAATATCCCAACAACCGTATCCAGTCTTTTCAATCCAACAGCCGCAGTATTGAGGAACAGCTTATCGATAAAACACTGGATTTAGGTATCACGGAGGGGTCTACCGACAACCGGGCGCTGAAGTACATTCCTTTTATGAAGGATGAGCTGGTCCTCGTCACCAATAGCCAGAACCCTTTATTAAATCAATTAAAAACTCCAATATTATCAGATATTACACGCTTGCCTCTGGTACTTCGCGAGCAAGGATCGGGTACACGAACAATTATTGAAAATGCGCTAAAAGACAATCGTATTAATTTATCGGAAGTACAAATAGAAATGATCCTCCCTTCAACGGAAAGTATTAAAGGTTATCTTGCCCGTCGCTATAGCTTTGCCTTTTTATCTATACATACGGTGCAAAAAGAAGTACTAAACAATCAATTGACTATTGTCGATATTCCCCAATTGACCATAGAACGCTATTTCTATTTTACTCATTTATATGGTGGGCTTGCAGGTACGCCCAATCAATTTTTGCAATTCTGTCTACGTCAAAATTTCAAGTTATAACCAAATGTTATGTCTCATAAACAAACTTCGTTTTAATTCCGGATTTGAGGGAACTAGATTTGTATAAATAAATGAGCGCAATGGAATTTAAAAAACTAACAAATTATTTAAAGGCACTCAGCTGGATCATTGTCGCATTGGTCATTACATGTACGACCTTATGTGTATTTCCGCTAAAACATGAGGAAAACAAAAGACAAACAGATTCTCTTGAAATACGCAACGACTCACTTATTACCCACGTTTCCCAATTTAAAGAAATCTCTTTCAAAGATAATCCCGAAGGTAAAATGGCCAGTTATGGTGAAAAGCTAATCAAAAATACCTACGATTATTTTTATGATGGCGAGGTCAAAATCGGAAATAAGCTTGCTTGCAGCAGTTGTCATCTTAATGGAGGCACCAAGGCTTTCGCCGCTCCTTACGTTGGACTCACCAATGTATTTCCGACCTATATTGGCCGGGAAAATAAGGTTGAATCAATCGAAGAACGTATCAATGGTTGTTTTGAACGGAGCATGAATGGTCGAGCCATTCCCGAAAATAGCAAGGAAATGAGAGCCATTGTCACCTACATCAAAAACATCAGCGTAAATACCGTTAATAAAGGCCGCTTGGCAGGTCAAGGATTTATCAAAATGGCTATTCCCAACCGTGCTGCGGACTTGAAACATGGTCAATTGGTTTTTGAGAACAAATGTACAAGTTGTCATGGAAAAGATGGACAAGGTCTACCGCAAACGGCGGGGAAAGGATATCAATATCCGCCCTTATGGGGAAAAGACAGCTACAATGATGGAGCTGGAATGGCGCGATTGCTTACAGCTGCACGTTTTATCAAAGCTAACATGCCTTTGGGCGCAACTTATGACGCACCGCAATTGAAAGACGACGAGGCCTATGATGTAGCAGCATATATCAATTCTTTCGATAGACCTCAAAAATCAGATAAGCAATTGGACTATCCCAATCTAAGCAAAAAGCCCAAAGACAGCCCATACCCCCCTTACGCCGATAACATTAGCATAGAACAGCATAAACTCGGTCCTTATAATTTCTAACTATAAACACCGCATTAAATCAATAATAAATATGAAAAAACAATTTACAATCGCTTGTATTCTCTTAGCGATAACGACTATTCAAGCGAAAGCACAGGACAATAAATTGTTGCTCAATAATCATCAATACACTGGTGCTGTTGCAAAGAAAAAAGCTTATAAAGCCATCTATCAGTTGGACAGTAATGATCCAAAAACAATTGAAAAAGCAATCCGTAATATTAACAATGTCTTGAAGGATCCTCGATTAAAGGGGCACTTGCAGGTTGAATTAGTTGCATTTTCTGGTGGTACCGAGGCGTACTTAAAAAAGAACAGTCAGTATGAGAAACCATTGAAGGATCTGGTAGAGAAAGGTGTTATCGTAGCTCAATGCCTGAATACTTTGGAAGAGAAGCATATTGCCAAAGAAGAACTATTTGACTTTATAGGTTATGTGCCTAGTGGAAATGGTGAATTAATACTAAGGGCAAATGAAGGTTGGGTTATCGTAAAACCATAAATATGAGGAGAAATTTTCTATTGCTTGGCCTAACAATCGCATTATTGGGAGCCCAGGAAATTAAGGCACAAGAACATCGTTTTGACCCGCCCTGGAATAATCCACCAGAATCGGCATTAAATTTCACCGTACCCGGAATAGATAATATTCCAGATTTATATGGTGATATCGAGAATCCGCAGCTTACCGTCTTTTTCGCAGGCAATCAATTTATGGTGGTCGATGATCTACTCGCATCTTTCAAAAAAGAATACCCACAATATGAACGTATTTTTGTTGAAACGCTGCCACCGGGTATTTTAGCCAAACAGATTAAAGGCGGATCGCTCACAGTAGGCAATCTACGCATTACACATAAACCAGATATTTATACAGCTAGCAAAAGGGCTATTAACGAGATGGCAGATTACTTTAGCCATACACAGGTTTATTGCTACAACAATATCTGTCTGATGATTCCAAAAGGAAATCCTGGTCATATCAAGACATTAAATGATTTAGGGAATAAGAAAGTTCGCATCAGCATGCCTAATCCGCAATGGGAAGGAATTGGTGAGCAGATCAAAGCATCTTATAGAAAAGCAGGTGGAGAGCAACTCGTTAAGAAAATTATGGAAGACAAGGTGAACGATGGCAGCACCTATCTGACTAAGATTCATCATCGGGAGAGTCCTATGCGCATCTTGTATGGACAGGCCGACGCGGCTCCAGTTTGGGCTTCTGAGGTCGTTTATCAAAAACTAATTGGCCATCCTGTCGAAGGAATCACCATCCCTGATGCACAGAATACAACCGCGACATACGTTGCGGCAAAGTTAAAAAATGCGCCACATACGCAGGCTGCAGATGACTTCTTAAAATTCATGGACTCCCCTTCCGCCAAGAGTATCTACAAAAAATATGGATTTACGGTAGACTAAAAAGAAAATGGATAATTAATTATCCATTTTCTTTCTTTACTTTAGGTCAAAATTTTTGGCTTGTATGATTCTATTGCTCAAAAAACTCCATCGGTATTGGTATTTTATCAGCGTTCTACTTGTTTTTCTTCTGTTCTTCCCTTATATCTATTTTTTAGCACGTCGCCCTGAAAAAAACTACGCAAAAATCGCTCAGATGCGACGCTGGGTATCCGTTGTGGGTTCGGCCTTAGCTGGTGTTTTTTTTAAGGTGAGCTACGAATCAAAAATAGATTGGAACCGATCCATGATACTGTGTCCCAATCATACTTCCGTCTTGGATATAACAGCCCTCACCTATTTATGCCCAGCTCCATTTTCATTTATCGGGAAAGCTTCATTACTTAAAAATCCGGTTACACGTATCTTTTTCAAAACAATCGATATCCCGGTTACTCGGAGAAGTAAAGTATCTTCTTTCAAGGCCTTTCAGCGAGCCAATGAGCTTGTCCGAAAGGGAAGAAGTGTGGTTATCTTTCCAGAAGGAAAAATCGATGATGGTTTTCCTCCACAGATTCACGCATTTAAATCCGGCGCCTTTCGAATCGCTATTCAGAATGACGTTCCCACAGTACCCATTATCATAGAAAATGCCTGGGATATCTTTTTCGATGACGGTTCGAAAAGAGGATCTCGGCCGGGAATTGTTAAAATACATGTATTCAAGCCGATAGAGACGAAAGATTTTAACGACGCTAATGCTTCAGAGCTGGAGAAAATTGTCTATGACAAAATGCATTCCTATTGGATTATGAAGAATAAATCGTATTTTCATAACCTAGAGAACCTCCAAAAAATATGTCAGGAAAGATCTTAATCGAAATCAAGGATATTGCCAGAGAATACCAAATTGGTGCAGAGACCATTCACGCCTTAAGCTCTGTTACACTCAATATCCATAAAGGAGAATTTGTTGCCTTAATGGGCCCTTCAGGATCAGGCAAATCCACGTTAATGAACATTCTCGGTTGTTTGGATACCCCAAGCCGAGGCGAATACATCCTCAATGGGATTAACGTAAGCGACATGACAGACGATGAACTCGCCGAAGTAAGAAACAAGGAAATTGGTTTTGTCTTTCAAACTTTTAACCTACTACCAAAGAATACAGCATTGGAAAATGTTGCACTTCCTCTAATTTATGCGGGTTACAGTAAAGTTAAACGTGAGGAAAAGGCCACCGCAGCACTGGAAAGTGTCGGCTTGGGACATCGTATGGACCACAGACCCAACGAACTCTCAGGAGGACAACGGCAACGTGTTGCTGTCGCAAGAGCACTGATTAACGATCCATCTATTATACTTGCCGATGAGCCAACAGGTAACCTTGACACGAAAACATCCATTGAGATCATGGGCCTGCTTGAAGAAATTCATTCTAAGGGTAATACCATCATTCTCGTGACACATGAAGAGGATATTGCATTACATGCACACCGTATTGTGCGTATGCGTGATGGTCTGATCGAAAATGATTATCCTAACCCTGACATCAAATCAGTGTCACCAAGACTGAATGCTTTAAACGAAAAAGGCAGCGATTTTGAGAATATTTAAAAATATTATACCTCTAAAAATCAAATACTTATATTATTGACACAAAAATAACACTCGATTTACTTGCTTAAGTTAAATTAAATCATAGTTTTGCGAAAATAGAGAACTTAAATTGTTTTTATATGTATTGGACATTAGAATTAGCTTCGCATCTAGAAGATGCACCATGGCCAGCAACAAAAGATGAATTAATCGATTACGCTATTCGTTCAGGTGCACCTGTTGAGGTGATTGAAAACTTACAATCTCTTGAGGATGATGGCGAGCCATATGAAAATATCGAAGAAATTTGGCCCGACTATCCAACAAAAGACGATTTCTTCTTCAATGAAGATGAATACTAAAAAATAAAAAACGCCTTTATTCAAAAGGCGTTTTTTATTAAAGGTATCCACTCATTTTGAAGACGACTCATTGCAGCTTATTCCGATTAGCTCGTGAGGGTTTTTATTCCGTAGTTTTAATCCATTTCGATAAAGCTCAGTCTTACAGATATGAAAACAAAATTAAAGCTATTGCTGTTCATTTTTATGAGCTGTATGATCAGCCAAAGCTTATCTGCTCAAGAGCAACAAATCTCCAATGATCATGTTGTCGTTTTAAAGAGGTTTGTCCAGCGCTTGAATGATCCTAAACTAGCGACTGATATTATTTTAAGCCAAGATCTGATCACATCTAAAAAACTTGACGAAGATCTGCAGGAATACCTATTGGCGAGTATTGATGAAATTAGGATAAATGTACAAAGCAAGGATATAAAACAATTGGAATACCTCAGCTTTGCGCAAGCGGGAAGGAAAGAAACAAGTGACATAGATCTCGAAGGCATCGATCCACAGCAAGTTTATTTTGTCAAATACCTCAAGCGGTTCGTATTTGCAGCAGTCATTCGTGATAAAAAAATTGCTTCTTTCACTTTAGTCTCTAAAGGGAACAACAAAGCCCATTTTGTGTTCTACTAATTTTTCATACCTCCACTTATTTATAAGCAGTCATTGTTAAATATCACTATCAGGACGACAAGAATACAGGTTTTTAAGATTTGGTTTTACAGCATATTTGTGACCAAGATTAAGCTAATGATACTTTCTTAAAAATTTTTCAACAAAAACACTTGCATTTTATAATTCTATCAACCATATTTGTATTAATAAAAAACAAAAATGATAACAATAGTATCAAATAAGGCTTGGTGGTGGCACAACGAATAACGTTGTGGCAAACTCCTATTGCATTATTTGATTAACACGTCAAGATATGATGGGCTTGCCTAAATAAGGTAAGCCCTTTTTTTATTTAAATTACTATGAAAGAAATTTTAGCTCATTTATTTGAATACAAGACATTTTCTCGGCAAGAAGCCTACGAGATCTTAACCAACATTGCCATGGGCAAATATGACAGCCACCAAATCGCGGCTTTTATGACAGCCTATGGTATGCGCAGTATTCGTGTCGAGGAGCTAGGGGGATTTAGAGATGCGATGTATGACCTATGCCTCAAATTGGATTTTAACGGTTATGATTTAATTGACCTTTGCGGTACGGGAGGCGACGGCAAAAATACATTCAATATTTCGACAATAGCGTCTTTTATCACTGCTGGAGCCGGCTACCATGTCGCAAAGCACGGTAATATCGGTGTGTCTTCAAGCTGTGGTTCATCCAACGTCATGGAATATCTAGGCTATCAATTCAGCAATGATAAGTCCGAACTGCAACGTCAGCTTGATGAAGCCAATATCTGTTTTCTACATGCACCATTATTTCATCCTGCAATGAAAACTGTTGCCCCCATACGTCGTGCACTGGGTGTTAAGACCTTCTTTAACATGCTCGGCCCATTGACCAACCCCGCCAACCCTAGATTTCAGTCTGTTGGTGTATTCAGTTTGGAATTAGCGCGGCTTTACGGCTATCTCTACCAGAATACAGACAAGCAATATTCCATCATCCATGCATTGGACGGCTACGATGAAATCTCTATGACAGGTGATTTTAAGGTAATCAACAACCAAGGAGAGAGCTACTACAACATGGAAGAACTTGGTTTTACTCCTATCTCAGCGCTGGACTTGACTGGAGGTGAAACGATAGCAGATGCTGCACAGATATTCTTATCCATATTGAACAACCAAGGGACAGATGTGCAGAACAATGTTGTTTTGACTAACGCTGCATTTGCTATTAGAACCTTTAATCCCGAAAAATCTTTCGGCGACTGTTTCTATGAAGCAGAAAGTTCACTGATGGAAGGCAAAGCATTGCGAAGTTTCCAAAAACTAATCAAAAAATAAGATGGCGATCAAGGTAAAAGTTTGTGGCATGAAATATCCCGATAATATAGCAGCGGCAGCCTCCCTAGGCATCGACTATATGGGATTTATATTTTATGATCAATCCAAACGTTATGTTGGTGAAAGCTCCTCAGTATTCATTAAACAACTTGAACGTCCAAGCAAGGTCGGGGTTTTCGTCAATGCTAGCCTCTCAGAAATTCTTGTTAAAATAGCGGAATTCCAATTAAATATGATTCAGTTACATGGCAATGAATCGGTGGAATTTTGCGTTGAACTGAAAGAAAAATCGGGGATTACTGTCATTAAAGCCTTCGGAATTGATCAAGACTTTGACTGGGCACAACTAAATCCCTATGCCGAAGTTATAGACTATTTTCTATTTGACACGAAAAGTAGTTCCCACGGTGGTACAGGGATACAATTTGACTGGTCCTTATTGGACCAATACAAACTGACTACCCCCTATTTTCTCAGCGGCGGTTTAGATCCCGAAAATATCAAAACAGCGCTAGAAAGAAATGATCCACGGCTATACGCTTTGGATTTAAATTCAAAATTTGAAGTAGAACCCGGGTTAAAAGATATTGATCTATTGACCCAAAGTATAAATAATATTAAAAAATGAGTATATATCAAGTCAATGAAAAAGGATATTATGGTCCATTTGGAGGAGCCTATATCCCTGAGATGCTCTATCCAAATGTGAAAGAGCTACGTGAAGAATATCTCAAAATTATTGAAGAGGAAAGCTTTCAGGCGGAGTTTAATCAACTGCTCAGCGATTATGTCGGACGCCCCTCTCCTTTATATCATGCCAAACGGCTCTCGGAAAAATATGGGACTACAATCTATTTAAAACGTGAAGATCTAAACCATACTGGTGCACATAAAATCAATAATACCATAGGCCAAATTCTGTTGGCGCAACGTTTGGGCAAGAAGCGTATCATTGCAGAGACAGGAGCAGGACAGCATGGCGTTGCTACAGCGACCGTTTGCGCGCTAAAAGGTATACAGTGTGCAGTGTATATGGGGGAAGTCGATATTCAACGGCAAGCTCCAAACGTAGCAAGGATGAAAATGATGAGCGCTGAAGTTATCCCAGCAACCTCAGGCTCCAAAACACTTAAAGATGCTACAAATGAGGCTTTACGAGATTGGATAAACAATCCTGTCGACACGCATTATATCATTGGATCTGTTGTGGGACCACACCCCTACCCCGATATGGTTGCACGCTTTCAGTCCATTATTTCAGAAGAAACGAAAAAGCAGCTATTGGCAAAAACAGGGAAAGAAAATCCAGATATGGTATTGGCTTGTGTAGGAGGAGGCTCCAACGCGGCAGGTATGTTCTATCATTATCTGGATGAAGAATCGGTTCAATTGTATGCAGTAGAGGCCGCTGGCCATGGTGTTGATTCCGGTGAATCGGCTGCCACTACAGCATTAGGAAAAGAAGGAGTCTTACATGGAAGCCGATCTATTCTTATGCAAACGGCGGATGGACAGGTGATCGAACCCTACTCCATATCTGCGGGTCTCGATTATCCCGGTATTGGTCCTCAGCATGCTTGGTTATTCAAGTCCGGTAGAGGAAACTATGTCAGTGTAACTGATGATGAGGCAATGCGCGCAGGTCTGGAACTGACGAGACTAGAAGGTATCATACCTGCTATTGAGAGCGCACATGCATTGGCTTATTTGGAAAAAATTCCTTTTAAAGGCGATGAGACTGTCGTTGTCTGTCTTTCCGGACGTGGTGATAAGGATCTAGATAATTATATGAAATACTTTGATTTTTAAGGAATGAATACAATTGAAAAAAAAGAAGGTACTCCTCTTTTATCGATATATTTTACAGCTGGGTATCCAACGTTGGACAGCACAATACGTATTGCCAGTAAATTGGAAGAAGCTGGCGCGGACTTTCTGGAAATCGGTTTTCCTTATTCCGATCCTGTCGCAGATGGCCCCGTCATTCAGCACAGTTCGGAAGTTGCCTTGGCGAATGGTATGACTGTAGAAAAGTTATTCGATCAGTTGGTCGACCTTCGTAAACATGTCAGCATCCCCGTATTTCTGATGGGCTACTTTAATCCTGTCCTTCAATTTGGTGTTGAGAGATTCTGTGAAGAATGTAAAAATGTGGGCGTGAATGGTGTCATTATACCCGACCTACCCATGGATGAATACGAAGAACTTTACAAAGAAACGTTCGAGAAAAATGGCATCGCCAATATATTCATTGTAACCCCACAGACTTCGGAAGAACGAATCAGAAAAATAGATAGCCTTTCTAGAAGCTTTATTTATTTACTTTCTTCTAATGCAACGACTGGTAAAACACTCGATGTTGGCGACAATACCGCAGCTTACTTCAAGCGGATACAGGATCTTCAATTAAAAAATCCATTGATCGTTGGCTTCGGGATTTCCGATAAATCCACCTTTCAAAAGGCGAGCAAACATACTGCAGGAGCCATTATAGGCACCGCATTTGTCAAACGGCTAAAAGAGCAGGATTATCTTGCACAAATTCCTGCATTTATCTCGTCTATTAAAGATTAACATACAGGTTGAAAATTAGCAAAGCGTTAATTTTTTAATAAGAGTTCGGTCTAAAGTCTTTTTTCTTGGACCGAACTCTTATTTTTAAGACAATTTTTTCAAAGATGATAACTTTGCTGCCTGATTAACCAAGCAATTGGCAACCAGTAAAATCAATACTGATATAACCATGGATACTCGAAGAGATTTTTTAAAGAAAGCGGCTATGCTCGCCGGAGGGGCTTCTATCGCCCATGTTGTTCCATCCGCTATTGCAAAGGCGATGGCTATTAATCCAGCCTTGGGTAGTACGTTTTACGATGCCGAGCATATCGTTTTATTAATGCAGGAAAACCGTTCATTTGATCATGCCTTTGGGACACTGCGTGGTGTAAGAGGTTTTAATGATCCTCGAGCTATCCGGCAACCCAACCGGAATAAGGTCTGGTTTCAGACGCAAAAATCGGGAGAAACATTTGCTCCCTTCCGATTGGATATCAAAGATTCAAAAGTTACCTGGATGGGTTGCCTGCCCCACAACTGGACTGACCAAACCGACGCAAGGAATAATGGTAAAATGGATAAATGGCTAGACGTAAAACATTCTGGATTTAAAGAATTTGCTAATTTACCCTTAACTATGGGACATTATACCCGTGAAGATATTCCTTTTTACTATTCCCTAGCAGACTCTTTCACAATTTGCGATCAGCACTTTTGTTCGAGTATCACCGGCACGAATCCAAATAGGCTCTATTTCTGGACGGCCAATATCCGCGAGAATCTTACTGGAAAGGCCTTAGTTTGGAATGGTGACTCCGAGTTTAGCGGTAAGGCAACATGGACAACCTTTCCCGAACGCCTTTCTGAATTAGGTGTAGACTGGAAGATCTATCAAAATGAAATTTCTTCGAGCAGTGCCGGATATAGTGGTGAAGCAAACAGCTGGTTAGCTAATTTTGGCTGCAACCCAATGGAGTACTTTCCACAATATCAGGTCAAATATCATCCGCGCTATCGTCAGCTCCTTACATTAAAAAAAGAAGATCTCGAGCGTAAAATGAAAGAAACGACAGCTGTCGACGCACTTGAAAAATTAAATATAGATCTCAAGCATATCCAAGAGGAACTTCAGTTATATACTGCCGAAAACTTTGAGAAGCTTGACGAGCGAACAAAAGATATCCATCGCCGTGCTTTTGTTAACAATAGTGCACAGCCTGATTATATGGAATTGGAAACAATGCATTATCAGGATGGAGATCATCAGCGGGAGTTGCAGATTCCCAAAGGGGACGTTCTGTATCAATTCCGAAAAGACGTTGAGGAAGGTAAACTACCGACAGTGTCATGGCTAGCACCGCCACAGCTCTTTTCTGACCATCCTGATTCTCCATGGTTTGGAGCGTGGTATGTCAGCGAAATCATGGACATCCTAACGCAAAATCCAGAAGTTTGGAAAAAGACGGTCTTTATTCTTACATATGATGAAAATGATGGGTATTTTGACCATTTTGCCCCCTTTACTGCTCCAAATCCTAATGAAAAAGACAGTGGAAAAGTATCTGCAGGTATAAACCCCGATTTGGAATTTGTACGCCGCGATGAACAATATTATCCTGAAAGCGGAAGAGAAAGTAATATAGGTCTTGGCTATCGTGTACCGATGATCATTGCTTCTCCATGGACTAGAGGAGGCTGGGTCAATTCACAAGTATTTGATCATACTTCCAGTTTACAATTCCTGGAAAAGTTTATCAACAACAAAATCAAGAAAGATATCAAAGAAACCAACATCAGCAGTTGGCGACGTACGGTATGCGGAGACTTGACTTCAGCATTTCGCCCTTATCATGGTGAAACCATTAACAGACCTCTTGTGCTAGAACGGGAGCCTTTTATCCAAGAAATTCACCAAGCAAAATTCAAAGGACTTCCTATGGGCTTCAAAGCACTCAGCCCAATGGAGATCAAACAAATCGAGCAAAATCCCGGTAGTTCACCTTATTTTCCAAAACAAGAAAAAGGAATCCGTGATTCATGCATTCTTCCTTATGAACTCTATGTGCATGGAGAGTACCAATCCATAGGGGATTATTTGGTCACATTTGAGGCATCAAATAAAATCTTTGGCAAACATTCGGCAGGCTCACCTTTTACGGTCTACCATGCTGCGTCTTATCAAGGAGAAGTTGGGACCTCCAGAAATTATGCGGTTTCACCGGGAGACAGTATAACGGACCGCTGGTCGCTAGACGCCTTCGACAACGGCATATACCACTTGGAAATTCATGGTCCAAATGGATTTTATCGAGAATTTAAAGGCGACAAAAATAATCCCCATTTAAAGATCCGCTGTATTTATGAAAAAAGTAAAAATGATTCGGTATTTACCGGGCGTTTGTCTTTTTCTTGTACAAACGAGGGGAAAGGTTCCCAACAACTTAACTTTGAGGACGTCAGCTACGGGCAAGAAAAAAAGAGTATCCAACTTAAAGGTGGTCAATCCATTAGGATACATTTTGATTTGGCTAAACAAAACTTCTGGTATGACTTTCGCATCACTTGTACTGGTTCTCCAAACTTCGAGGAACAATATGCAGGTCGTCTAGAATTTGGAAATGCAGGAAAAAGCGACCCCTTATTAAGCCGATAAACAAAGAAAATGGGAGCATCCAAAAAATGCTCCCATTTTTATGAACTCCTTGCTGTATAGTTAAAGTTATGGACGAGTCCACACCTGCCATCCGAAGCAAAGTCAATACACATTGAACTTATTACAAAGTACCTCAAATGAGATAAAACGTACTATTTTATTCCTGTATACGACGAACGAGATGGTAGAATCCCTTATACAATAAAACTGCCCCAACAATCAAAAAGATAGCTAATAAATATGAGCTGACCGGATTGATAAATAATAGATACATAACTCTGGTAATTTTTGGTTTTTCATTTGTTACTACAAGTTATAACATTTATCCAAAATATTACAAAAAAAAATTACATATTTTCTCTATTTTTGCTTCGATGAAGAAAATTGCACTATTTATCGGCTTATTTTTCTATTTGCTCGCAGCAAGTGGTGCATCGTTGCATCTTCATTTTTGTCAGGGAGAAACAAAAAGTGTATCATTAACTGAAACTCATAATGCCGACTGCCCCCTCTGCGCCAAGTCTGCAAAAAAGCATCAAAAACACTGCCATGAAATAGGAAGTTGCAAAGATGTTAAGATCGAAGCTCAAAAGGTCGATCACTTCAGCCGAGTGACACAAAATCTTGATTTTAATAATCTGTCTCCTGCGATAATTACGCTTCATTGGATACTTAATTATTATCATTTCTCTGGCGAAGAAGACAGTATTCCTAAACTAAAGGACACCAATTTTGCGAGCAGCAATAGACAAACCCCTCCTGTTTTCATTCTCAATCAAAATTTTAGAATTTAATACCATCCCCTTTCTCTGATTACAGTTCATTTTTTGAATTGAATTGATATAAGACCGGCATTGTTTAAAAAGCTAGCTGTCATTCTATTCGTTAATGGCAGACTTTATTCCCAACAAAGATCATTTTGCACTTTGTTCCGGAACAAAAACAGCAGACCTTTATATCATTTTGCACAAAATTTAATAAAACTGGAAAAATAGCCCCGTAACCTATCGATGTGGTTACGCGACATTAGAAAGTAAAAATAAATGCTAGTTGAAGCGAAAACTCCTAATTATACGATGAATCAAATTTTAAAAAAAATATATACAACCACCATTTTATCCTTATTTTTTCTGGCATTTGTACAGGCACAGACTGATAGTACCAGAACACTTACAGTCGCTGGAAACTGCGCCATGTGTAAGAAACGGATCGAAACGGCTGCAAAGATGCCAGGTGTAGAAACGGCCGTTTGGAATGCTGAGGACAACTTATTACAGATCAAATACAATCCCCAGAAAGTTCAACTGGAGTCTATCAAAAAAAATATTGCCCACGTTGGCCATGATGTAGATAACCTAGTTGCGAACGAGGAATCCTATGCTAAACTTCATGAATGTTGTATGTATCCGCGATTGGAAAATGGAAAGCTCCCCGAAAAGAAAGTTTTGACAACTGATAATCATGATCACCCACATACAGTGACAGGCGTTGTCGTTGAAGAGAATGAGAAAGGAGATCTTAAACCAATTATTGGCGCCAATTTACATTGGGCCAACCTTCCCACTAAAAATACAAGGACAAACGAAAATGGTGTTTTTAAATTGGACCATAAGGAAGGATTTAATAAACTAGTCGTGAGCTATGTCGGTATGAAATCCGATACGATCACCATCAAAGATCTTCATGAAGTCATTATGATTACAGCAAAAGGCAATGTTTTGATGGAAGTGGAGGTTAAAGGAACACGACGCTCAAATTACATCGATCGGATGACGCCTGCCCGACTGGAAGTGCTAACTGGAAAAGAGCTTTTCAAAGCCGCATGTTGTGATTTGAGTGAAAGTTTTGAAACAAACGCCTCTGTTGATGTTGTCAGTGCAGATGCAGTAACAGGAAGTAAACAAATTCAAATGTTAGGTCTTAGCGGTATCTATACGCAGTTAACTGTTGAAAATTTACCGGGACCACGCGGATTAGCTTCTCCTTTAGGCTTAAATTCTATAGCAGGAACATGGATAGAATCAATTCAAATCGCAAAAGGTATTGGCTCTGTAGCCAATGGCTTCGAAAACATGGCCGGACAGATCAACGTTGAATTGAAAAAACCTCAAAATTCAGAAAGATTGTTTTTTAATGCCTACGCCAATAACATGGGCCGTACCGACGTCAACTTAAACCTTTCCCAAAAAATTGGTCAGCATTGGTCGACAGCGGTTTTATTGCACGATAATTTTATGTACAATAAATCCATGAACTTTAGCCACAACGGGTTTAGAGATGTACCGGTCGGTAATCTATTCTCCGGCGTGAACCGCTGGTTTTATGAAAACGGCAAAGGACTTATGGTACAGTTTGGTGTAAAATATCTCAATGACGACCGTACAGGTGGGCAGATTGATTTTAATAAAAAGACCGATAAAGGAACGACCAACCGTTATGGCCTAGGCTTTGATATTGAACGTGTAGAAGGTTTCGCTAAAATTGGCTATGTATTTCCTGAAAACAAGCACCGTAGTATCGGTCTTCAGCTCGCCGGATCAAACTACAATCAAAAAAGTTATTTCGGTCTCAACAACTACGATTCGGAGCAACAAAATGGTTATGCTAACCTCTTATTTCAAGATATTATAGGCACTGTCGCCCATAAATATCGCGTCGGGGCCTCGATAAATTATGACAACTACAACGAATGGTATTTAAAAGATCAGAATTTCAAACGTAAAGAAATTGTGTCCGGGGCATTTGCAGAATATACCTATAGTCCTTCGGAAAAATTCGATGCCATCATTGGCCTCCGTCAAGATTACAACTCGTTGTACGGCTGGTTTACAACACCACGAATCCATTTACGTTATGCGCCTATTTCAGGGACCACCATTCGGGCAAGTTCGGGAAGAGGTCAGCGTACTGCAAATATATTTGCAGAAAATACGGCAGTATTGGCTAGTAGTAGAAAACTAATTATTCAATCACCTGATATATATGATAAAGCGTATGGCCTACAACCGGAAGTATCTTGGAATAGCGGCCTTGCTGTGGACCAAAGTATGCGGATCTTTGGACGCGATGCTTCGGCATCTGTTGAATTTTTCCATAATAGCTTTTCCAATCAGGTAGTAGTAGATTATGAAAATCCGAGAGAAATTAATTTCTATAACTTAACCGGAAAATCTTTCTCCAATAGTCTACAGACAGAATTTCGCTTTATGCCGGCACCACATTTTGAGACAAGATTAGCCTACCGTTTACTTGATGTACAAACAGACTTTGAAAACGGGAGAAAGACGAAACCTTTATTGGCCAAACACCGGGGTTTTGTTAATCTGGCCTACAATCATCATTCCGGCTGGAGTCTGGATTATACATTGAATGTTGTCGGACAAAAACGCATTCCGTCAACGGCAGAGAATCCTGTCGAATATCAAATGCCGACCACATCAAAAGCTTATGCGACGATGAACGCTCAAATCAGCAAGACTTTTGGAAAAGAAAAAAACCTCACGGTCTACGTTGGCGGAGAAAACTTATCGAATTATTTCCAAAAAATGCCGATCCTTGCAGCGGATCAACCTTTTGGAAACTATTTCGACACATCGATGCTTTGGGGGCCTTTAACAGGACGCATGTTCTATACAGGTATTCGTTATTTCATCAAGTAATAGACAAGCAAAATAATCAAGTGCAATAAAAAGGTGGCAAAAGCCACCTTTTTATTTTAATTTTTTCAATTCATGATAAAGCTTTGCCGTTGGCAAACCTACCACATTATTGTATTCTCCCTCTATTTTTTCTATGGCAATAAGGCCAATCCATTCCTGTATTCCATACGAACCTGCTTTATCTAAAGGAGAAAATGCAGCGACATAGTGCTCGATTTCTTTTGGATCCAATTCGTAAAAATAAACTGCTGTAGTTTCGACAAAAGTGGATATCTCACCTTTCCAGGAAATCGCTACTGCTGTCAGAACGGAATGCTTTTTCCCAGACAGATGAGCTAAAGTAAGCTTAGCTTCTCCTTCGTCTTTGGGTTTACCCAAAATTTCGCCCTCATCTGATACAACAATCGTGTCAGCACAGATAACCAAACTATCGCTCTTATCCTCAAATGCCTGTGCCTTACAAATAGCAATTTGACGAACAACCTCAGCAGCGGACAAATTTGGATCCACATACTCGGCAGTTTCCCTTACCTCCACTTCGAACGTCAACCCAAGTCCTGCCAATAGCTGTTTTCTCCTTGGGGATTGCGATCCCAATATAATTGTTCTATTTTTTAGATTTTCCAACATCTTTATATACTTTTTACAGTTTCATCCTCATACCAATTGCCCTGTACTTTCATGACCTTTTCGATCAATTCACGGACAACACCCTTTCCACCACCAAAACCAGACACATAATGTGAAATTTTCTTGATTTCTTCTACTGCATCCGCAGGAGAAACAGCCACGCCGACAGATTGCATGCAACTAAAATCAGGAATATCGTCGCCGATGTACATTAGCTGGCTTAGCTCTAGCTTATAATTACACGCAAGTTCTTTCATTTTCGAAAGTTTATCGGTAACCTTTGAATGTACTTCACTGATGCCCAACCCTTTCATACGCAGCTCTACACCAGTCGATCCCCCTCCTGTTATAATAAAAATAGGGTAACCTTTCTTGATCGCTAATTGCATGGCATATCCATCCTTTATATTAAATGTACGTAACTGATGTCCCTCTTCGTTCACTTGCACAGTACCATCGGTCAATACACCATCGACATCCAGCACAAATGCCTTTATTGATTTAAATTCGGTCAATACCATAAAAATATATTTTTGTAAAAGTAAGGCATTTCGAGTAATTATTTGAGTAGCGATATCGATCTATACCAACAGGACTGTCAGATAATTATTCAGATTTGCCAAAATATCATTTGCATGTCACAACATAGTTGTATTAGCAACTTATTCTTAAAAATATTTGGATGCTACTGTATATTTACCGTATCTTTGTAGAAGATAATTAAAGGTTATCTGGCTATGAAACACTAACAGCAAGCAATCAAACAAGTTATTTTCTTGGAGCTTGCATAAGATTTAAAAAACAATCATTTTTAGTTTTCACGGCAAAACACGGCAACTAATTTAGTTTAGAAGCCCTTAAAGAGTCTTTTCATAATTTAGGTTTATAATTGGTTAGTAACGAACCCTGGTGCCCATCATCAGGGTTTTGTTTTTATAAGTATTTTTTCTTCTTCTATTTTATAGATTTGACTTTTTGATAATTGCCATAATTACCTGATATAGATAATCATTAAAACTGATACATCTTCATATCAGCTTATATCTAATAACAATTTTCAACCAATGTTTAGACAGTGATCAGTCACTGGTTATTCAGTTTACACTGAGCGATCACTGAGCAAGCACTGAACGATCACTGAACAAGCACTGTCTAAATGCCGAATCTGATCACTACTTGATCCTAATTTGCTGCAACTAAAAATTAAAAGAGTATAAGCTACGCTTACGTAACAAAAAATCGCTATCGAGCGGTAATAGGTTATTTTGCGATCTCCTGACTGTTATATAGGTTTGTTTCTATGCTGACTTTTGATTATTTTAGGAATAGCAAGTTTTTTTGTTATTTTACATATATCTTTTTCCCGGGGTACCATCGAAAAACAATACCTACAGAAAAGTAAAACGATAAACTCATTCTCACATGGATCGAAAAAATTATAGAAAGCAAATTACCATAGGAGTGATCATTTCTTTTTCGCTTATCTTTCTTTCAGCCCTATATTTTTTCATATCGCTGCATCATAACTTAAATAACGAGCGAGCTATTGTTCGAATTGCCGAAAATAGGTTCAATATTATCAATGAAATTAAATCAAGTGTGGACGAAGTAAACGACACCAAACTTGATTACCTCAATAAGAAAGACGCTTCGCTGTTTATTCCCTATAAATTGGAATTAAGAAAAACGGATGAACTGCTACGCTCTTTAAGTCTAAAAGATGATTTTTATCATGTGCCGCCTAACAGCATTGAAAGCATTCGCAAAGATGTTGCTGCATTTTATGATTTTGACAAAGATGTCGCAGATACGCAAGAAATTCAATCCAAATCCCATCATATTCACGAAAAAAAGGCTTCCATATTAGCTGAGATCGATCTCATGTCAAGAGACTTATTGGATCAACGCGCAAGGCTCTTAGAAAAGTCTAGAAATGAGCTGCAACTAGCCCAATATATTACCTACCTGTTCATTGCCATTGGGCTGAGTGGTTTCTTCTATATCCTCGCTAAAATTTCATCGATCTCTACATTTCTGAGATCTACTGTAAAAAGCCAGCAAGAATCTAATGATCAGCTCCAGCTATTGCAGGACCAGACCAATAATGACAACTGGATTTTGAATGCTATTAACCACATCGATGAGCAGTTACGCGGAGATTATACTGACAAGAAAATTGCGGAGATAAGCCTACATGCTATTGCTTCCTCCACAAAAGCTTTAGGCGGAACTGTTTATATTTTCGATGAGAACTATCAGGAATACCAGCTCTGTCATAAAGTTGGCATTTCCTCTACACAACATATCAAACGAACATTTAAGGTAAACGATGGTATTTTAGGAGAAGTTGCCAACAATCATGAGGTTGTTAAAATTAAAGATATTGACCACAAGCACCTTATTTTAGAAACCTCATTGTCAAACCGGTTAGAAACTGAGATTTATATAGTACCCTTCTCTTATGAAAATCATTGTGTCGGTATCATGGAGATCTGTTGCCCCATTATCAACGAAAAGGACGAGCAATTACGATTTAACTTCTTAGATAAGGCAAAAGATAACATCGCAGTTATCATCAAGGTCGCCCAAACTCACGGAAAACTTGCAGACCTTTATGAGGAACTCCAACAGCAGACCGAAGAATTAGAAGCTCAACAGGAAGAATTGAGAACGACAAATGAGGAGTTGATCCATAAAACACACTTGTTGGAAGCTTCTGAAGAAGAGCTTCGCGTACAGCAGGAGGAACTTATCCAAACAAATAATGAGCTTGATGAGAAAGCGAAATTGCTCTTTGCACAAAATGAGGATCTAGAAAAAGCCCGTCAAGCCATTGCTCAAAAAATAGATGAAGTAGAGTTATCTAGCAAATACAAATCCGAATTTATGGCAAATATGAGTCATGAATTACGGACACCTCTTAATAGTATTCTTATTCTTGCCAAATTACTTCAGGATAACAAAAAAAAGAACCTCAACGAGGATCAAATAAAATATGCATCTGTTATTCATAGTGCAGGCTCGGATCTCCTACATTTAATTAACGAATTGTTGGATCTGGCGAAAATTGAGTCCGGCAAGGTTGACGTCCAGAAGGAACGTATCCACACGAACTACCTTGTCAATTATATTAAAGATTTTTTCAGTGATACCGCAGCTTCAAAAAGTATCCACTTCCTGCTCGATGTCAATGCCAATACACCGCAAGAATTTATTGGTGACGAACATCGCATACAGCAAGTCCTCAAAAATTTATTATCGAATGCCTTTAAATTCACTGCCGAACATGGTGAAGTTTCATTGAAAATAAAAGCTGAAGCAGAAAATATTCTTTTTACGGTTAAAGATAACGGCATCGGAATCGCTCCTGAAAAACAAGAACTCATCTTTGATGCTTTTAAACAGGAAGATGGATCAACTAGCCGAAAATATGGTGGCACCGGGTTAGGCTTATCGATATGCCGTGAAATTGCCAGCTTATTAAAAGGAAAAATAACCCTATCCAGTAAGGTTGGCGAAGGAAGCGTCTTCACCTTTAGTATACCGCTAGAACAGGAACTTCAGATTTCGACCCCGAAAGTAACATTTAGCGAAGAAGAAAGCACCTCCGAACTCCAAATTCCGAAGGAGAATCCGATAATAGAAAAAACGACTTCGATCGACAGCGATGGAAAAAACAATAAGCTTCTGATTATTGAGGATGATTTTATTTTTGCAGATATCCTAAAAGACTACGCTGAACAAAATGGCTACGATGTTTACATCAGCTATGATGGGCAAGATGGGTTACAAAAAGCACAAAATCTACTACCTGCTGCAATTATATTAGATATAATGCTACCTAAAATGGATGGTTGGGAAGTGCTGCGTAACCTCAAAAAAGGGGAAAACACCAAGGAAATTCCTGTGCACATGATGTCGGCGGGAACATTTTTACATGATGAACCTATTTCTGCCGGAGCTATCGGCTTTATGGCGAAACCCGTTTCAGAGGAGTCATTGGCCGAAACTTTCTTAAAAATAAAAGCATCCACGAGTCATCCATTGAAAAAAATTCTGTTGGTGGAAGATCAAGAAATTCAAAGTGATTTTATCAAACAATCTTTGGAAGAACAACATACCCAGATATTTCAGGCTTTCAATGCAAAACAGGCGCTCGATCTTTTGGATCAAGAGAAGTTATTTGACTGTATCATTATGGACCTGAACCTTCCGGACAAATCGGGCATTGAGCTCCTCAATGAAATCAAATCGAATAATCAATTTAAGGATTTACCCATTATCATCAATACAGCGATGGAGCTCAGTCCAGAACAGACGTCTGAAATTCTGCATCACAGTCAGGCTATGGTTCTTAAGTCCGCTAAATCAAACAACCGTCTCATTGATGAAGTTAATTTATTCTTGAATAATATTCGTAGTAACAAGCGCGAATACAATATGTTCAATAATACAGGGGCTTCTGTAATTGCTGAAAACAATTTAGCTTCCAAAACGGTGCTATTGGCAGATGACGATATGCGGAATATTTTTGCGTTAAGCACGGCATTTGAAAGCTATGACATGAACATCGAGATTGCCAACAACGGTCAGGAAGCCTTAGATATTCTTGATCGAAATGACCAGATTGATCTTGTTTTAATGGATATCATGATGCCCGTTATGGATGGTTATGAGGCCATCGAAAAAATAAGAGCAAACAAAAAATTTGCAAATCTTCCTATTATTGCCGTGACAGCGAAGGCAATGAAAGGTGATAGAGAAAAAACAATAGCTGTTGGAGCAAACGATTATATTAGTAAACCGGTTGATGTGGACAAGTTAATATCCCTAATGCGCGTATGGCTGAGTTAACCGATAAAATAGTAGCAATGATAAGTTTTGAAGAGTTGGAAGAAATTATTGATGTAGTCAAAAATCTTCATGGCTATGATGTGTCCGGTTATACAAGAGCTTCCCTAAAAAGACGTGTGACCAGAATAATGGAACTCAACAAGCTCAATCTACAGGAGTTAAAGTCTAATCTGATCAACCAGCCCGGATTCAGTACTTATTTTCTGCAGGAAATCACAGTCAATGTGACAGAAATGTTTCGGGATCCGGAATTCTATAAAGCTGTAAAAACAGATGTGTTTCCCTATCTGGCGACTTATCCACATATTAAACTTTGGAGTGCCGGCTGTTCAACCGGCGAAGAAGTATATTCTTTGGCAATCTTATTAGAAGAAGCCAATCTCTACCAACGCGCATTTATTTACGGCACCGATATTAACGGCAAAGTATTAGAAAAAGCAAAACGTGGTATTTATTCGCTCGCAAAGGTAAAGGAATACTCCGAAAATTTCATTAAAACGGAACCCAAAAACTCATTGTCGGAATATTATACAGCGATGTACAATGCCGCCACAATTAATAATAGTCTTAAAAAAAATGTGCTTTTCTCCATGCATAGCCTTGTTTCTGATGGCGTATTTAATGAATTTCAACTGATCACCTGCCGTAACGTACTAATCTATTTTGACACTGAATTGCAAAATAAAGTGCTAGATTTATTCTATCACTCACTTTGCCATCTGGGTTTCCTATGTTTGGGGGCGAAAGAATCTTTGATTAATTATAAAGACGCCGCTAAATTCAAGATCGTAAACAAAAAACAGAATATTTACCAAAAAATTGGGTAGTACGTGATGGCAAGAAAAATTCTTTTGTTGGCGGGATCTGCAGGTGGATTTAGTGTGATTCTAAATATCCTAAAGTCACTGGAGCGACCGATCCTTATACCCGTTATTGTCATTGTACACAGAAATCCCAAATATGCTTCCAGCATCGAAGACACCCTTTCCAAAGCGCTTGTTCAGAAAATAAAAACCGCAGACGATAAGGAAGCGATAGAAGATGGAACGATTTACTTTGCTCCTGCAGGCTATCATCTTCTGGTTGAACCAGACTATAGTTTCTCGTTGGATATCTCGGAACCTGTGCAATATTCAAGACCTTCCATTGATGTGACTTTTGAATCTGTAGCCGAAATATATAAAGAGAATTGCACCGCGATCTTATTCTCTGGGGCGAATCAGGATGGGGCACAAGGATTACTCATGATAAAAAGATACGGAGGAAAAACATTCGTACAAGACCCTGCAACTGCTGAAGTTCCCATTATGCCCGAAGCAGCAGTTCAACTCGATGCACAGGAACGCATTTTGAGCATTCAGGAAATAAAAGATTACATCAAGCAATTGACTTAAAATTGTATTTAGATTTGCTATAATGAAGAAGGTAAATATATTGATTGTCGATGATAAAATTGAAAATATTATCAGTCTGACGGCATTGCTGGAAGATATTGAAAATATAAATATAGTAACGAGCACAGATCCTAACGAAGCTTTAAAAATCTGCTGGAAAGAGGATATTGATTTAGCACTTGTTGATGTACAGATGCCAGAAATCAATGGCTTTGAATTTGTATCCTTCCTAAAGAAGAATCCAAAGACAAACCATATTATACCCATTATGGTAACAGCGATTTCAAAAGAAGACAAGTACCTCATTCAGGGCCTTAATAGTGGCGCTGTGGATTATTTATATAAACCACTTAATCCGGAAGCAACCATCGCAAAGGTCAAATCTTTTGTTCAGCAATTGCTTATACAACAAGAAATTAAAGAGAAAAATATTGCTTTGGAAGAATCAAAGCAGGCCATTCTCAAGGCGAAAGAAGAAGCCGATCTTGCCAGAAAATCCAAGGAGACCTTCTTGGCCAATATGAGCCATGAGATTCGTACCCCCATTAACGGCATTATGGGGATCACACAAATGCTCAAAAACTCCCAGCTCAGCGTAGAGCAGGAAAACTGGATCAATAAACTAGACTCAGCCTCACAAAACCTGCTGAACATTATCAATGATATATTGGATCTTTCAAAAGTTGATTCGGGAATGATGAAGCTTAATATGGAGTCTACCTCTGTACATGATATTACTGATGATCTAAACAATCTATTTATCGATAAAGCCAACTACAAAGGTCTGGATTTTTCGATCGATGTTGACGAGCGGATCACAAGCTATTTTTTAACAGATCCATTACGGCTGAAACAGATATTGACCAACTTTATTTCCAATAGTTTTAAGTTTACTGCAGAAGGCTCAGTTACCCTAAAAATTCAGCTTATCACAGAAGACAACCATTCGATCTGTTTACGTTTTCAGGTTATAGATACCGGAATCGGCATTGTTGAAGATGCACTGGAAAAGATATTTATCGCTTTTGAACAAGGAGAGGACAGTATCACCAAAAAATTTGGTGGTACAGGATTAGGTCTTGCAATCGTGAAACGAATTGCAGCATTACTCAACGGTCGGGTTTTTGCATCGAGTGAATATGGTAAGGGAAGTATATTTTCCTTTGAGTGTACTTTCGACAAAATCAAAGACAAGCCGGTAGAAAAGGAAACGCAGGTACTCTATACGGAATTACCAAAATTCAATTTCCCAATGATTCTTATCGCTGAAGACAATGAATTAAACAGCTTTATGCTGGCAAATATCCTTAAAAGCTGGAACTGCGATATCACCTTGGCGACCAATGGACTCATTGCATTAGAAGAAATTAATAAGAAAAAAATTGATCTGGTGTTTATGGATGCCCATATGCCCCTCATGAGTGGTTTTGAGGCAATCAAAGAAATACGCCGTAACGCGAATCCTATTATTGCTAATATGCCTATTATCTCCATTTCAGCATCTGTACTGCAGGCTGAACAACAGGAAGCACTGGATGCCGGGGCCAATGAAGTCGTTGGAAAGCCATTCGATCCTATCAAATTATATAAAACAATTGATACTTTATTGTCAAAATTGAAATGATAGTTTCAATTTATCAATGAAATCATTAATTTTAGAACATTAACAAAACTTATTGATGTGGTTTGTCGTAGAATCGAATCCGAAAAGGAAAAAATCTGTAATAACCCCATCCCCCAACCGCTGAGGGCAGCGTAAATGCCTAAAATAAATAAAAGATAAACAAACAATCATTCTAATGAAAAAACTTTTTATGATACCAGCAGTTGCAGTTGCTTTATCAATTGCTTCTTGTGGTGGAAACAGTGACAAGTCTGCAAAATCGACTGGTACAGAAGCAGCGCCTTCAACAGAAAACCAAGCAACAGAAACAGTGCCTGGCATTGAGAACGTGGCAATTTCCAACAGCTTATCTTTAGAAGGTAACGATCAGATGAAATACGATAAGGATTTGTTCCGTGTAAAAGCTGGTGAGCCGGTGGAATTATCTTTCAAAAATGCGGGTACGATGCCAAAAGAATCGATGGGACACAATGTTGTTATCCTAAAACCAGGGGTTGACCTTCCAACATTCGGTGCTGAGGCTGCGGCTGCTGCGGCAGATGAATACATTCCAAAATCAGCATTATCTTCTATTGTTTCACACACGAAATTATTAGGACCTGGAGAAACTGACAAGATCACCTTTACGCTAGAAAAAGGAGTTTATACTTTTATCTGTAGTTTCCCTGGACACTATGGTGTTATGCAAGGAAAAATCGTTGCAGAATAAAAAACAAGCATAAAAGGATATTCAACTCCATGAATATCCTTTTATTATATCGATCTACCTCTTTAAGCCAATCCACTTCCTCAAAAGCTACTTAATTATTGATCTTTTATCAAAAAAATGTAAAGTAAGGCTCTTTGACCATAAATCGTAAGTTTTGATTTCCTATCCCATTAATAATCATTAAATTTGTGGTACAAAAAAATAAAACGTAATCAATGCAATACGACGTAATTGTAATCGGAAGTGGTCCAGGCGGATATGTAGGAGCTATCCGTTGTGCCCAATTAGGATTAAAAACAGCTGTTATTGAAAAATATAGCACATTTGGTGGTACTTGTCTTAACGTTGGATGTATTCCTTCTAAAGCGCTTTTAGATTCATCGGAGCATTACCACAATGCTGCCCACAATTTTGATGCATTCGGCATCAGCTTGAAAGACCTAAAAGTAGACATGGCAAAGATGATTGCTCGTAAAGACGATGTCATTGCCCAAAATACTGCCGGTATCACTTTCTTATTCAAAAAGAATAAAATTGACAGTTTTCAAGGTGTAGGTTCATTTGTGGACAAAAACACCATCAAAATAACAAAAGCTGATGGTTCTACAGAACAGCTAACAGCTAAAAATGTAATTATCGCAACAGGCTCAAAGCCAACTTCT
This sequence comes from Sphingobacterium sp., assembly GCA_022712315.1. GTDB lineage: Bacteria > Bacteroidota > Bacteroidia > Sphingobacteriales > Sphingobacteriaceae > Sphingobacterium. Next base: position 32,704 of record JALAGS010000162.1, read on the forward strand.
TTACCATTCTTACCTGTTGATAAAAAAAGAATTATTACTTCTACTGAAGCCCTTAACCTAAAAGAGATCCCTAAACACCTTATTGTCATCGGTGGCGGTGTTATTGGTTTAGAATTAGGTTCAGTTTATGCTCGTCTAGGTTCAAAAGTTTCCGTTGTTGAATTCGCAAAATCCATCATTGGAACAATGGACGGTGGCTTAGGAAAGGAATTGCAACGTGTTTTGAAAAAATCATTGGGTATGGAATTCTATTTAGGTCACAAAGTAACTGGAGCTTCAGCAAAAGGTAAAGTCGTAAAAGTAACTGCAGAGGATCCAAAAGGACAAGAAATCACTTTAGAGGGAGATTATTGTATCGTAGCGGTAGGACGTACAGCGTATTCTGAAGGTCTAGGATTAGAAAACATTGGCATTACTTTAGAAGAAAGAGGTAAGAAAATTCCTGTTAATGCACATCTTGAAACACCAGTACAAGGTGTTTTCGCAATTGGTGATGTGATCACAGGAGCCATGTTAGCACATAAAGCTGAGGACGAAGGAGTTTACGTCGCAGAATATATTGCAGGCCAAAAACCACATATCGATTACAATTTAATCCCTGGTGTTGTTTATACCTGGCCTGAAGTTGCTTCTGTTGGAAAGACTGAAGAACAACTTAAGGAAGCTGGCGTAAAATACAAAGCTGGATCATTTTCCTTCAAAGCTTCTGGCCGTGCAAAAGCATCAGGTGATACAGATGGTTTTGTAAAAGTATTAGCTGACGCTACAACCGACGAAGTGTTAGGTGTACATATGATCGGTCCTCGTGCCGCTGATATGATCGGTGAGGCTACTGTAGCCATGGAATACCGCGCATCTGCAGAAGATATCGCGCGTATCTGCCATGCACACCCGACCTATACTGAGGCTATTAAAGAGGCTGCACTCGCAGCTACAGCAAATAGAGCAATACACGCTTAGGCGGTAAACATAACATATTCGAGGGGAAAAGGAAACTTTTCCCCTTTGTCATAACTACCTATACACGATGAATTTTTACACAAGAAAATGGGTCAAACCCGAAGATCTAAATCCTAATGGAACATTATTTGGCGGAACATTATTACGTTGGATCGATGAAGAGGCTGTAATTTATGCGATCGTCCAACTGGGAAACCCCAAAGTGGTTACCAAATTTATTTCAGAAATAAACTTCGTGAGTTCAGCTAAACAAGGCGACATCCTGGAGCTGGGCATCGAGGCGATCAACTTTGGAACAACCTCCTTAACAATGCGCTGTGAGGTTAGAAATAAAATATCCAGAAAAACAATCCTTTCGATCGATAAATTGGTGTTTGTAAATCTCGATGAGGATGGTAATCCGGCTCCGCACGGAAAGGATAGCATTACCTATGCTTATATGGGTATCGAGAAGACAGGTAGAGATGATTAAACATCTCCTCCTGGCCTTCCCTATTCATTTAAAAGATCTTTATTCAGGCCAGTATTATTCCACTCCGCAGACACCAACAGCAATGACGAAAGAAGGTTTTTCTGGCCAATAACATCGGACACTTTCATCAAAAATTAGTATGTACAGCTTCTCCAAAAGGAGCGCAATCTAATACTTCTGTCTTTTTCCTTCTATTTCTTTTTTCAGATCCAATTCTACCCAAAAGCCCAAAATCGGTACTAAAGAAGCGAGGAAATATTTAATCGCTTTTAAAATTGGCCACTTATATTCAACAGTTGACATAATCAGCATCACCACGAATATAACGACAAAGAAGCCATGAATAGACCCCGCAATTTTGACCGCTTCAGGTATTTGCGCGAAATATTTCAAAGGCATAGCAATAAAAAATAAGCAAATAGTAGAGATTGCTTCCCACAAGGCGATCTGTCTGAATATTCTTAACATAATGATAAACTGTATATTGTGAGGTTCAAAAATAAAACTCTAAATGTAGTTTATCTATTATTTTTCCCCCTTTTACCAAGATGTGACATTAACTCAGGAACAAGGTCAGTGTTTTATCAGAAACCGCCAATTTTACAATAAATAGTTCAGATTCATCAGAAAAAATGCGTACTTTTGAATGAATATATGCTTCCTATATTTTGATATCTGAAGCTATAACACTCAACTACAGAATATTTATTTATATGAATTACGACATCATTGTAATCGGTAGTGGTCCAGGCGGGTATGTTGCTGCCATTAGAGCCGCTCAGTTAGGGTTCAAAACAGCGATTATTGAACGCGAATCATTAGGCGGAATTTGTCTAAACTGGGGCTGTATCCCTACAAAAGCATTATTGAAAAGTGCTCAGGTATTTGAATATTTAAACCATGCCGCTGATTACGGCATCAATGTTCAAGGTGGTGAGGCTGATTTTGAAGCTATCGTCAAAAGAAGTCGCGGGGTTGCTGAAGGAATGAGTAAAGGTATTCAGTTCTTGATGAAAAAGAATAAAATCGACGTTATCAATGGAACTGCAAAAATTAAAAAAGGTGGTAAAATCGATGTGAAAGGCGCAGACGGTTCTACTAAAGAATATTCGGCAAAACATACCATCCTAGCGACTGGTGCACGTTCTCGTGAATTGCCTAATTTACCTCAGGATGGTAAAAAAATCATCGGTTACCGTCAGGCAATGACACTTCCTAAACAACCAAAATCTTTAGTTGTTGTAGGATCAGGTGCTATTGGCGTTGAGTTTGCGTATTTCTATAATGCAATCGGAACCAAAGTAACTATCGTTGAATTTATGGATAGAATCGTTCCTGTTGAAGATGAAGAAATCTCAAAACAATTAGAGAAAAGCTTAAAGAAACAGGGCATTAATATCCTTACTAAATCAGAAGTTCAATCTGTTGACACATCGGGAGAATTGAGCAAGGTTTCGATCAAAACTGAAAAAGGTATTGAAGTTATCGAAGCAGAAGTTGTATTATCTGCTGTAGGTATTGCTCCAAATATCGAGAACATCGGATTAGAAGAGGTTGGTGTAAAAACTGATCGTGGACGTGTTGTTGTAGATGACTTCTACAAAACAAACATCGAAGGCGTATATGCTATCGGTGACATTGTTAAAGGCCAAGCCTTGGCGCACGTCGCTTCAGCAGAAGGTATCACCTGCGTTGAAAAAATCAAAGGTCTTCATGTAGAACCTATCGATTACAACAATATCCCTGGTTGTACGTATTGCTCTCCAGAAATTGCTTCTGTTGGTTATACTGAAAAAGCAGCAAAAGAAGCTGGATATGAAGTTAAAGTAGGTAAATTCCCATTCTCAGCGTCAGGAAAAGCTTCAGCTGCTGGTGCGAAAGATGGCTTTGTCAAAGTTATCTTTGACGCTAAATATGGTGAATTCCTAGGTGCACACCTAATTGGAGCTAATGTTACAGAAATGATTGCAGAGGTGGTGGTTGCCCGTAAATTGGAAACAACAGGCCATGAAATGATTAAAACGATCCATCCTCACCCAACAATGAGTGAAGCGATCATGGAAGCTTGTGCTGATGCTTACGGTGAGGTAATCCACTTATAGTATTTGCAATAACTTCATAAAACTAAAAAGGGGAAAATCTAATGATTTTCCCCTTTTTAGTTTTATGAAGTTACAGATAAATGTGATTACATAACTAGCCTCGACTTAAAGACTATCTGTTGGTCCACAATTTCTGTATTATCAATCCGATCAAATAAAATTTCAGCCGCCTTGCGCGCCTGCATCCCTGGAAATTGTTCAATGCGTCCCATCGGTGGATTTTCCATATACTGCCATAGTGGATAGTTGGCATAACTAATAAAGAAAATATCTTGATTTAAGACAAGGCCTTTTTGTCGGGCCGCTTTCATCAGATCAAGTGTGACAAAATCATTAAAAGAGATAATGGCAGAAGGGCGCTCGGACATCGCAAATATACTGTCCATCGCTTTCTCATTTCCTTCTGTACTCAAATCTGTTTCGATGATATTTTTCTCCAGAATGTCCATATCATTCCTTTTCATAGCGGATAGATAGGCTACCTTTCTATCTTCACTTGCAGGTAATGTTTTCGGTCCATTTACAAGTGCGATGACTTTATGCCCACGTGCTACAAAAGCATCGACTGCTTCGTTCATCCCAGTAGAAAGATCACTCTGCACTTTATTGATATTAGGCAAACTAGGCACACAGTCAAAGAAAACAATCGGAATACCGGAAGCTTCCAACTTTTCGATAAACTCCAAATTGGTTGTCTTCTTACCTATAGACATCAAAATCCCGTCGACACGGTGGTTTTTAAACGTTTTCAAGATCTGCTCTTCACGATCCGGGTCATCCAGCGATTGTCCCATCAAAACAGTATATCGATGTTCTGATGCAACATTTTCAATTTCACTGATAGCGAACGAGAAAAATGGCTCCGACAGACTCGGCAAGATCACAGCAATAGTGAATGTCTTACGTTGCTTGAAGAATATAGCCGTCTGATTGGGTTCATAATTCAATTCTTCGGCCATCTTTTTAACTCGCATTGTTGTTACCAATCCAATACTGGGGTGATCATTCAATGCTCTAGAAACTGTCGAAGGACTGATTTTCAGCTTCTTGGCAATTTCTTTAATCGTGGCAGGCTTGTTCACTTTATTCATAAATCCAAGGGCTTTATATAAAAATAGGGCTTTTATATCCCTAATCATAATTTTTTTTCAACAATATTGGCTACGATTTTAATGACAATTATTGTTGGTAGATTAAACAAAGATACTTACTGTAGACTTAGTCTACAAATTGAATTTCGGCAGCTTCCACTGCAAACTCCGTGGCAAGGAACTCCAATGGCTCTATTCCCCTAAAAAGGAGTTCATCCTTAAAATAAACTTTTATCTTGTCATTATATTCGCCCCAATCCACAAATTTCACTTTGTTGAGCTGTTCAAGTGGGTTCCCTTTCGTTAGGATACAGATGTGCTTATCAGCAGCTTTTAACTGCGCAAACAGGGTGTTAATATGCTCAAACAAATGCAACCGTAGAGGCAAAATAGCATTCACATGAAGCCGCTCAAAATTTTCCTTATATTTTTGATCAAATCCAAAGGTTTGCTGTGCATGTTCAAACAATAAATGTTCCCCCTGATGTTCAAGGTGATTTTTCATAAAATGAACTAAATCTGCCTGTGGAGGAACGGTTTCTGTAAATTCTATAAAATTTGCGAAAAGATAATACACTTGCAGTAAGTAATCCTTTTTTGGAAAAACAACATCATCTAATTCAAAAACATATACCTTTTTCTCTTCTGGAAATAGCATGCGTATAAAAGCTTAAAGTTAAGGGCTGTATCAACATCGTTGGAACGATTATCATGTAAGCCACAAAAGTTATATTTTATTTGGATACACAGATTAGTGCCAGATCCTCACCGGAATCTGATGTGGCAAATAATCCGTCCAATGATCTTTCAAAAGTCGTCGAATCCAGTAAATTGCTACCCTTTACAAGAAGCTTATAAGGCAAGTCAGCTGGTGGGTTTTCCATAACGGGAATAGTTTCTAGCAGATCCTTATCCGGCACAAGAACCGAAATTTGATACTCCTCAAATAAAACTTTCGCTTCAGAAAGCGGCTCCAGTTCGAAACCACCCAAAGGCAACACATAATTAACCTGCTGATCCAAACTTAATTTAAGCACCTCGTGTGCAAAAGTAGGGAGAAGTCCTTTCGGAATCTTGGCATAGTTACCTGATTTTAGCAGCAATTCAGGAATATCTTCTGAACTTGCATAGATGACTTCAAAATCAGGTCCCAATCTTTTAGCGATACGCATTGCCAATGGTCTGGTCCCGAAAGTGATAAGTATTTTCTTCATTAAAAATAACGTTATAGCCCCCCTTTATATAGGGGTATTTTAATTTTGTTACACGACTAGCCCATCCCGCATATGAATCGTTCGATCGGAAATCCGGGCAAGTTCCTCATTATGGGTAACGATAATAAACGTCTGTTGAAATTTGTTTCTAAGATCAAAAAACAATTGATGTAAAGCGGCAGCATTTTCCGAGTCGAGATTACCAGAGGGTTCATCCGCCAAAATAATGGAGGGATCATTGATCAGGGCACGAGCTACAGAAACACGTTGTTGCTCGCCTCCAGACATTTCTGCAGGCTTGTGGTCAATACGATGTGAAACCCCTAATAGCTCAAGCAGTTCCTTTGCTTTAGTTTCCGCCTCAGATCTCCCCTTTCCCTGTATAAAAGCCGGAATACACACATTTTCAAGTGCTGTAAATTCAGGCAACAAATGGTGGAATTGAAATACAAAACCGATATGTTCATTCCGGAAGGCACTCAACTTTTTGGCGTTTAATTTTTGAACATCCACACCATTGATGAAAACTGATCCCCGATCAGGTTTATCTAGGGTGCCGATGATGTGCAACAGCGTACTTTTACCTGCCCCTGAGGCACCGACGATGCTGACGATTTCACCTTTTTCAACGTCAATATCAACACCTTTTAAAATTGGCAATGATCCATAAGCTTTGTGAATTCCTTGAGCATGTAACATCATAGGACAAAGATAAATAAATTTACGATACCACGTGTTTGAATAAATAAGCAGTTATTTCTCTATTTCAGCCATTTTATTTTACCCAAATGTCAAAAAATAGATAAAAGAGCAATTTATCCCTTGTCTTATCCCTCAAAAAAACATATTTTTACGCCAAATATTTTTGCAAATGAACATTCACGAATATCAAGGAAAACAAATACTAAAGAGCTTTGGTGTGCGCGTACAGGAAGGTATCGTAGCAGATACTCCAGAGCAAGCTGTGGAAGCGGCTAAAAAAATGAAAGAAGACTACAATTCTGATTGGGTTGTTGTCAAAGCTCAAATTCACGCTGGTGGCCGTGGTAAAGGTGGTGGTGTCAAGTTAGCTAAGAACTTAGATGAGGTCAAACAACGAGCTACTGACATCATTGGTATGCAATTAGTAACGCCTCAAACTGGACCTGAAGGTAAAAAAGTAAATAAAGTCTTGGTTGCTCAAGACGTTTACTACCCAGGCGAGAGCGAAACAAAAGAATTCTACATGTCTGTATTACTAGACCGTGCTAAAGGACGTAACATCGTTATGTACTCTACAGAAGGTGGTATGGATATCGAAGAAGTTGCAGAAAAAACACCACACTTGATTTTCAAAGAAGAAATCGATCCAAAAGTAGGCTTACAAGGATTCCAAGCACGTAAAATTGCTTTCAACCTAGGTCTTTCAGGTGCTGCACACAAAGAAATGGTAAAATTTGTTGCTGCTCTTTACAAAGCATACGATTCTACAGACTCTTCTATGTTTGAGATCAATCCAGTACTGAAAACTTCAGACGATAAGATCTTAGCAGTTGATGCGAAAGTAAATCTTGATGAGAACGCACTATACCGTCACCCTGATTACGCAGCAATGCGTGACGTGACTGAGGAAGATCCAACAGAAGTTGAAGCTGGTGAATCGAACCTTAACTATGTTAAATTAGATGGTAACGTAGGTTGTATGGTAAATGGTGCTGGTTTAGCAATGGCGACAATGGATATCATCAAATTGGCTGGTGGTGAACCTGCAAATTTCTTGGACGTTGGTGGTACTGCAAATGCTGAAACTGTGAAAGCTGGTTTCAATATCATCTTAAAAGACCCTAATGTAAAAGCGATCTTAATTAATATCTTCGGTGGTATTGTTCGTTGTGACCGCGTCGCTCAAGGTGTAATTGATGCTTATAGCGAAATCGGCAACATTCCTGTGCCTATTATCGTTCGTCTTCAAGGTACTAATGCTGAAGAAGCGAAAAAATTAATTGATGAATCAGGTTTACAGGTTTATTCTGCAATCTTATTGAAAGAAGCTGCTGAATTAGTAACAAAAGTATTGAAAGGTTAATTCCTTTTTAATCATCATAGAAAAACGCGGATTAACTTTTAATCCGCGTTTTTTGTTTCTACATCTCAATTTAATTGATCCATCCCTCTAAAAGGCCGCCTCCCACCAATCGCTGATCATGTCAAAGCAACGTATATCGCTTCTCCGGCTTTCAGTTTTCACCTATTTTTATTTCATAATCTATTTCCGTTCTCGGGATAATTAACCGCTATTAAATGAATTAAATCAACATTTATAGCCAATAAACCAACAGAATAGCTTATTTTTGTATTGCTTTTTTAACAAAGCATCTTTTACAAGTCAATCTCCAAAAATTAAGATGGAACACACAAGAATAAAGGAACTATTGAATGCCACAGAATTTGGCAAAGAGGTCGTTGTTAAAGGTTGGGTAAGAACTTTCCGTAACAATCAGTTTATAGCAATCAATGACGGTTCGTCAATCAATAATATTCAAGCAGTTGTCGATTTTGAAAATACACCTGAAGATATCTTAAAACGTATCACCACTGGAGCGGCAGTTCGCGTAAAAGGTCAATTGATAGAATCATTGGGCAAAGGCCAGAAAGTTGAGGTTAAAGCGACTGAAGTAAGTATTATTGGCGACTCTGACCCCGAAAAATATCCTTTACAACCAAAAAAACATAGCTTAGAGTTTTTACGTGAAATCGCACATTTGCGTTTCCGCACCGGGACATTCAATGCTGTATTCAAGGTTCGTAATGCGCTAGCATTTGCTGTACACAAGTTTTTTCAGGAAAATGACTTCGTCTACATGCATACACCAATCATTACTGGTTCTGATGCGGAAGGTGCTGGAGAAATGTTTCAGGTTACAACCTTGGATTTAAAGAATCCTCCACGCAAAGAAAATGGAGATATCGATTTCAAAGAAGATTTTTTTGGAAAATCTACCAACCTAACGGTATCAGGCCAATTGGAAGGGGAGCTGGGTGCTATGGCGTTTGGAAACATCTATACTTTCGGCCCAACATTCAGAGCAGAGAATTCAAATACGACACGTCACTTAGCTGAATTCTGGATGATCGAGCCTGAAATGGCTTTTTATGAATTAGAAGACAACATGGATCTGGCCGAGGCTTTACTGAAATATGTTATTAAATATGCTTTAGAAAATTGCCCGGAAGAAATTGAGTTCTTGAAAAATAGGTTACTAGAGGAAGAGAAGTCAAAACCAGCCGCAGAACGCTCAGAATTAAATCTTATTGAAAAATTAAATTTTGTTTTGGCGAACGATTTTGAACGTGTTACTTACACCGACGCTGTTGAGATCTTAAAACGTAGCAAGCCAAACCAAAAGAAACAATTCAAATATCTAATTGATGATTGGGGAGCAGATCTACAATCGGAACATGAGCGTTATCTGGTAGAGAAGCACTTCAAAAAACCAGTTATCTTAACAGACTATCCTCGGGAGATTAAATCATTCTACATGAAGCAAAATGAACCTGATGAACAAGGAAGAAACACGGTTCGGGCGATGGATATTCTTTTCCCAGGTATTGGTGAAATGGTAGGTGGTTCCCAACGTGAGGAAAACCTTGAACGCTTATTGGACCGCATGGCCGAAGTGGGTATCCCTGCCGAAGAAATGGAGTGGTTTTTGGATACCCGCCGTTTTGGTTCGGTACCACATTCAGGATTTGGCGTAGGTTTTGAACGTCTCGTCCTCTTCACAACAGGGATGACAAATATCCGCGATGTGATTCCATTCCCGCGCACGCCGAAAAACGCAGAATTTTAACATAAAAAAACAACAGCCAAAACAAAATATTTTGGCTGTTGTTTTTTTAGATAGAACATGTGAATTCAAAATGGCCTATACTTATTGACCTCCTCTGAAAGGCTTGAGATTAGCGCTAGTTTATGGCACCTAATAAAGAAAAAAATGCTTATTAAGATATATAACGACAATCCCAACCCCAAAGCAATAGAACAGGCAGTTGATATTCTTCGCCGTGGCGGCGTAATCATCTACCCTACGGATACTGTATATGGTATCGGCTGCGATATCACGCAACAAAAAGCAATCGAACGGGTATGCGAAATTAGAGGTTTAAAGCCAGAAAAAGCAAACCTATCGTTTATTTGTTATGATCTAACGGATATCTCACAGTACACAAAGTCTTTCGATACGTCCGTATTTCGAGTCCTAAAAAAGGCATTACCAGGCCCCTTCACTTTTATCTTTAATGCAACCACTAAAGTCCCGAAATTACTAAGCTCAAAAAAGAAGACCGTTGGTATCCGTGTCCCTGATAATAATATTGTTCGTGAAATTGTCAAACAGCTAGGCAACCCTATTGTGACTGCCTCCATCCACGATGAAGACGAAATTATCGAATATTCCACTGATCCGGAATTAATCCATGAAAAATATGAGGGCCTGGTGGACGCGGTAATCGATGGTGGTTATGGCGACAATGTAGCATCAACCGTAGTAGATCTAACAGAAGGAACTTTCGATGTTATTCGTGAAGGTAAAGGTGATCTCGAACAGTATTTGTAATATCTCAACATTCTGCACATCTAAAGCACATGCACAAACCAGACAAATCCATCAGACAAAGACTGTTGGCATTTTGTGCATAACATTCCATTCCGCAAAATTTAGCAACGACTTATCAACAATAATAACCACTTATCAACACTAATAATGTTGATAAGTGGAATTAACGATACATTCATTTTGTATAAATGTGAACAAACAAACACTTATCAACATAAAAATGTTTAAAAACAGGCCAGATAAAATCTGAGAACGAACTCAAAATGTGAAAAACTAATAGGTTATTAACACTAAAATGTGAATAAATCATCTATTTCCGCGATGTATCAAAAATATAATGTGCATAAAAAAGCACAACTAACATTAGTCTGTTAAAAGTTAAGAATTCCCCTCAACACGTGTTTTTATCGCTTTGTTGAAAAGATCAAATCCATGTCTTGTTTCTATTAACAATTTTCCCAGAAAAGGAACTAACAAACCAGAAAATAGCTCGCCCTGCACAAACCTAATCCCCCCTGCAGCAACTTGCTCTAACTTAAAGTAATGCTCACCATCAAAAATACCAGGAATAAATAAATCCCCTTTCCATCTCAACTCCCTATTCCGTTCAATAACTAGGAATTTTGGATTCATTTTGATCTTAAATCCGTTTGGTTGTTCTAACAGGACTTTGCAACGTTTTCCTACGACCGGCTGCCGGTCAAACTGCTTAATTGTTGGACTCCATAGGGAGTAAGCCTCAAATTCGCTTAACACCCGCCAAACGTCTTCCACTGTTGCATCAATAAGGATGCTTGTTTCAATATTTTTCATCGCTTTCGTTTTAATAGATGAAATAAACAGACCTCTTTGGCATCCACCCCATATTCTTTCCTATTACATATGAAGATATGGTATAGACAGTGTCCACCAGCCGGTAACTGAGTGCCATCTTAAATTACATTTAATCCCCAAAAGAGGCTATTTATAGGATAAGGTATACCTTTCGGTCAAACAACTTTATAGCATATAAAATTGTGATACCTTCTACTAAGCATCAGCCTCCGTTAATGGATATACGACAAAACTAGGATAAGATAGAAAGATGACGCTTGACTTTTATCAAGAATTTATTTTTGCCCGGATACGGCTCAAGGTTTCGGGGCTCATACCAAGTACTGAAGCGATATATTGAAGGGGAACTTGATGGAACAATGATTTGTGCTGTTCAAAATATTGGAGATATCTTTCTTCAGCCGTCAAACAAATAAAATCTGAAATCCGTTGTTCCATGACACCAAAACATTTAGCTAAAAACGTCTTTTCAAATGCATTCCATTCCATAATTTCCGATTCCATTCTGCGGTAATCGGACTTTGACAAACGATATACAATACAGTCGCTCAAACACTGGAAATTCCATTTGGAAGGCGTATCAAAGATAAAAGATGCGAGATCGGTCACAAAATGATTGGCGGTGCCTATCCATTGCGTAAATTCACCTTTTTTAGACCATGCATATTGCCGGATCAATCCGGAATCTATTACGAATAAACAGGAAGAATAATCGGCTTCCTTGATGAGATACTCTCCACGTTTTAACTCGATACGTTCAAAACTCGAAAAAAGTTTCCCACCAACGGATTCGGGTAGCGGAAATAAGTCTTTAATAAGTTGGTCAAGCATGATAGAGTTTATAAAATGACGACTTCTTCAATAATGACGTGACCTACATATTCATTTACCCGCCCGAGTATCTGCCTTCTCATAAGCGCCAGTTCATTTTTAATGACCGCAGACTCCACCCGTACGAACAGTTTTTTATCACGTACATAGAGTTGCTGTGTACGATTAGCGATAGCTTTACCGATCAATTGAGGCCAAACAGAAGCGATCGATGTTTCATCAAATTTCCTACGTAGTTTGTAAGCTTCTAGGAGACGTTCAACCCCCTCCTTGATCGTCATATCGTCACTTGAACGAATAAACTCCAGACTTTTCTTAGCTTGCTTCTTATACATTAACTTGCCCTCCTTCAATATCAAATATACGAACAGGCCGACTAATTTCGTCAAAGATTCGCTGAATTCTTGTCGAATCCGTATCCGTCAGAAAAATCTGTCCAAAATCATCTTCGGAAACCATCTGCATCAATTTATGTGTTCGGCGATCATCAAGTTTATCAAAGATATCATCCAGAAGAAGCAAAGGTTTAAAACCTTTCTTCTGTTGTAAATAGGAATACTGCGCAAGTTTTAATGCAATTAGAAAAGATTTCTGTTGACCTTGGGAGCCAAATTTCTTTAAAGGCATGCCCCCATGGATGGTAAAGATCAGATCATCCTTATGTATACCCTGCGTTGTTCGTTCCAAGATACGATCACGTTCCAAATTCTTCTCTAAAATATGGAGGAAAGAATCTAACATTAATGGGGATTCATATTGCAGGTGAACAGTCTCGGCATCGTCCGTGAGAAACTGATAATGCCGTTCAAATTCAGGTTGAAATTCTTCCATAAAAGACCTTCTTTTCTGGAAAATAATGTTTCCTACTTCTTCGAGCTGAAAATTAAGAATTTCAATCAGCCCAAGATCTAGTACACTTGTTTGACGCGCTTGTTTAAGAAGACTATTACGTTGGGCTAAAAACTTATTGTAAATAATAAGGGTATCCAGATATTTATTATCTGTTTGGGAAATCACATTGTCCACAAACTTTCTCCGCTCTTCACTCCCATCTGTTACGATGATACTATCATTTGGCGATATCATAACCAAGGGGAATAGTCCAATATGATCAGCCAGCCGGGGATAATCCTTTTTATTTTTTTTAAACTGTTTCTTTTGATTCTTTTTTAAGCTACAAGATATAAAATCACTGGATGATTCTTTATCAAATTCTCCCTGTACCATAAACCAGTCATTGCCTGATTTGATATGCTGTGAATCGATCGGATTAAAGTAACTTTTACAGAGCGACAAATAGTGGATTGCATCCAAAAGATTGGTTTTACCAACACCATTATTCCCTGTAAAAGCATTTACCTCGGGGAGAAATTCCAAAGATGATTCCGAGTAGTTCTTGAAATTTAGAACAGAAAGTTGCTTGAGCCACATAGCACAAAGATACGCTATTTGGGTCGCTAAAAATTATTTTATTTCCTCAAAATCGACAAACTCACCAGCAGTTTCCGTTCCTTTACGTTCAGGCGTTTCTTTTGGTGGAATGTAATCGACATGGATTTTACCCTCGGGTTGTGATCGTGTGCTTTCTTGCTTGCTTTGTCCATTAAATTCATAATAGAAAGTACCGCCTTGTCCTTGGCCATTGTATGCTCCACCTTGTTGCTGCGCCTTTTTCATCAACTTCTCAGCTGCTTTACGCATTGCAAAAGGTAAAAATAATCGAAATAAGAATCTTACTACAAAGTAAACAGCGAATGTAATAAGTATAAATTTTAAAAATGCCATAGTTAATTCGTTGCTATTTTCTCAAATTTAACCAATAACTCGATAAACTGTTGTCTTTAAATTGTCAGATAAGAAATTATTAACAAATTTTAAGACTTTCCTAATTTTCCTTTCGTTTCCACAATAACACGATATAACTCTTCCTGCCGCTGTGTCCCCAATACATAGGTGAGGCCATCTTTATCAGTCAAAAAAACAGCATTTTTGCCACCAGCAAAGAATTTAATCTTTCCTTTTGTATGTAAATTGTAAACTGGATTATTGAAAAAGAATGTACTATATGGTGCTTTTTCTATTTTTGTAATGGACGCAAGATCAATTTTCACAACCCGGGTAGACCAAAGTCCGCTAATGAGAACGTGGTCTTGAAATACCTCTATACGGAACAATACCATATACATCATAACGATAGACGTAATAATTATACCTACCCCTACAATGAAGAACAATTGACTCGAGATCAAATGATCTAAATTGAGATAAAATGCAGTAAAACAAAAAAGCACGAGTACCAAACGCACACTGATCCAAACACGGTCACGTCCTAAATATTGATTTTCCGAATAGAGTACACCTTCTTTCATTGACTTGAGATTTAGATTTTACTTTGGAGATCTTAGACACATCATGTGCTTACAGTTCAGCTCCAAAATAACATCATTTTGTTTCTATAGAATTTGCGTCACAACAGCATTACCGCACAAGTTAGTTTAAACAAATTGTCCGATTATCCATTATATGTTTTTTCGTCATAGACATAATCAGCAATTTTTCATACTAATCAGTTCTGCAAACTAAAGTAAGGACTTTTTTTGTATTGGAGGTAATTTTATAACGATTGTCCATGCGATAATTGGCGATCCACAGGATATCCCCATTTCCATTTACCACCAGCGGAATATTTTCTTTTTCAAAAAGACTGATCTTTTTATTGATAAAGAAATCACTCAGTTTCTTACGCCCTTCCATACCTAAAGGATAAAAACTATCTCCGACTTTCCAGGACCGAATTGTCAGTGGGAATACCAATAAATCATAATCCAGTTTAGCAAGATCAGGCGTTCGGACAATAGCGATATCCGTAGAAACCTCGGCGTGAAAACAATACCGCTTCCACTCAACAGTCGAAGTTTCGGAGGTTATCAAAGCCTCATCCTGGGAAATAAATTCTTTTTCCCGAATAAAAAGTTCATTTCGATCCAACAGCATATGATAACAATCAGATTGAAAAACACGTCCCGATTCTTTCACCCAAGCTTGTTGGAGATCGCTCAGCACAGTTTTCGAAAAGTTGAAGGCCGAAAATAACTCATAAAGCAATGGCAAATTATCCAGATAAGGCTCCAGATCTTCTTTCCTAACTCCCCAACCCTCATCGGTAGGATAAAAAAGCTTTTTCCGAATTGGTTCCACAAATTGCTGTAATAGTTGATAGGACTCTTTAAAGTGATTGATATTCTGTTCGAAGACCATTTCAAAGTCAGGCTGAAGTTTTTTGAAATGTGGAATAATATCAATTCTTATCTTATTACGCGCATATTTTGTTGAAAAATTAGATTGGTCATCTCGATAAGCAATACCATACATGTTAACAAAATGTTCGATTTCACTGGCTTTCAAAAAAAGAAGTGGCCGGATAATACGTTCCCGGATCGGAAAAATACCCTGAAGGCCCTGAAGACCAGTTCCACGTGAAAGGTTAAGAAGTACCGTTTCGATGTGATCATTCAGATGTTGAGCCACAGCGATTCGATCAAACTGCAGTTCGTGTCTAAGTTTTTCAAACCAGGCGTAACGTAATTCTCGAGCAGCCATTTGAATTGAAATCTGTTGCTCTTTTGCGTAAGCTTTTGTATCGAAGTGCTTCACAAATATTGGAATACCATTTTCCGCTGCAAACTTTCTCACCAGCGCTTCGTCTTGCTCCGAATCTTCCCCTCTTAATTGAAAATTACAGTGGGCAATAGCAATGTGATATCCCGCTTTTGCAAACAAATGTGCCATTAACATGGAATCCTTGCCCCCACTTACCGTAAGCAATATTTTATCATGAGGCATCAACAAATGCTCCTTTTCAATATAGCTCATTAGTCTTTCCAGCACATTCATATAACAAAGTTACGGTATATTTTGGCCGAATGATAAATTCAAGTCTTAAAATTTGTGAAATCCAGTAAAGTAGCAATTAAAATCCATATTTTTGCCCTTGTGAAACAATACATTTATACGCTTATTGTATTTATTTTAACTGGCTTGTCGGTCCAAGCACAGAAGAAGGATGAACTAAAGCTTCTGTCATCATCCCATATTATTACTGGAAAAGATGGCAATATCTTGTTTTATCGTCCGGTATATGAACACGTGGGCTCAACATTATCCTCAGATAGTGGCTATTTACACGATGATAAGATTGGCCGACAATATTTCGAAGCCTACGGAAACGTCATCATCACTCAGCCGGATGGTACCCAAATATTTTCCAATAAATTACACTATGAAGCGGCCATGCAGCTTGCTACACTTACAGGCGCTGTTCGTATGGTCAGTACCAGTGGATCTATACTGACAACCGATCACCTCGTCTATAATATGCGCAGTAAGATAGGTAATTACTACAGTGGCGGACGTATCCTGTCAGGAAGTGATACAATTACCAGTCAGCGGGCAACTTATTTCGAAAATACAGGCGAATCCTATTTCAACCAAAAAGTTGTCGTCAGATCGACCAATGTTAAAGTCTATACAGACTCCATGAAATACAATGGTAATACACGGATTACCGAATTCTATGGCCCCACGAATATCAAAGGGAATAAGGGGGAAAATTTATATACTGAAAAAGGCCGATACCATATGGCAACAGGCCAAGCCTATTTTTCTAAAAATAATCTCTACACGGAGGGAACAAAATTTCTCAAGGGAGATAGTCTATTCTATGACAGACAAGTGGGCATTGGTAAAGCTGTAAAAAACGTGGTCTTTGTGGACACCTTAGACAAATTTTATGCCTATGGCGGATTTGGCTTATACAATGGGAGGAAAGAATCTATTACAATGACAGATAAACCGCTAATCATTTCGGTTGTCAAAAAAGATTCAACACAAAAAGATTCTGTATCTTCTTTGTCTCCTGTCCAACAAAAATCGGAGAAAGAGCTCAAAAAAGAAGCTAAAGAATTAAAGAAGATTGAGAAAGAGGAACACAAAGATAACCTCAAATCAAACAAAACCGCATCAGAAGGAATTATCGAAGAAAAGGATCATCCGGCTAAAACCACCAAAAGCAGTAAAAAAGAACAACTCAAGGGTGACGCTCAAGTAGATTCTGTTTTTATGACCGCTGATACGCTGTTCTCACAAATGATATTCCGCAGAGACTATATTCCCAAAGATTTCAAATTGAATCGTGAAGGTGGCGCAATCGAGGATGATAACGAGGTCGATTATGGTGACCAGGATTCAACATCAACACAGATTGATTCTACGGGTACACTAAAAACCGTTGCGGATAGTCTCCAAAAAGACCTAGATAGTCTTCATAAAAAAGATACCCGGAAACCGGTACTGAGAAAAAACACAAACAAAATACAGGATACTCTTACGAATAAGAAGCCAAATGCTCCGAAGAAAACACCTGTCATAGTTGGTGATCAAAATAAGATAGAAATTGAGAAAAACCTGAAGGCTGACAGTGTATTGCGCAAAAAAGCAGTCATCCCGCAAGGCGGTGAATCAGAAAAACTTATGGGGGCTGCATTAAAAAATGCCCAAGAGGGAAAACGAGATTCTCTTTCCCAAGATACGGCCAAAACAAGAATTATAAAGGCCTACTATAATGCTCGGTTATTTAAATCCGATTTACAAGCTGTAGCCGATTCCATGTATTATGGGATGCAAGATTCCATGTTCAGACTAATGGGAAAACCAATGATGTGGGCCGAAAACTCACAGATTTCGGGAGACACCATATTTCTGCAAGTAAAGAACCAAAAGCTGGACAATTCACTGCTTGTGGGCAATGCCTTTATGGTAAACGCGACAAGTGACTCTTTAAAATTTAATCAGATTAAGGGACGAAAAATTACAAGCTTCTTCACCAATAACCGCATGGAGCGCCTTTTTGTAGATGGTAATGCGGAAAACATTTTCTACAATATTGATGAGAAGACCAATGTAACCACAGAGCTTGTCCATGATCGCAGCAGTCGTTTCAAGATTTTAATGGAAGACAATAAGTTGAAGGAATATGTGTCCATCCGGAAAGTGGACGGCAAGGTCTATCCTATTGCTGAAGTCACCGCCGATAAGGAATTCCTTCCGAATTTCACTTGGCGACCTGAAGACCGTCCTAAGTCAAAAGACGATTTATTAAATCGAAAAAGAGATCTTTCAAAAGCTTCATTTACGGTTCCTACTGCACCAGAAGGTGAGGAATCAGGGACAATGAAAGCCATTAACAAAGGTGATAAAACCACAGGGCCACAAAAGGGTACTACCAAGAAAGCGAATACAATTGGAAGTGGCGATAAAGTAAAAGATACCGAAGGCGACAAGGCAAGCGCTACAACAAAAACAGCTAAGCCATCGGAAACAACAGATAAAGCTAACAGTACAAAAACAAATGTAAAGACTGCAGCCGACAAAGCAACTGCAAAGTCCGACTCAACAACTAATAAATCGGCGATAACACCGGCACAAGATAGTACACAGACAAAAGTAAAAGCTAAATAACCGCTAATACTGGGTCGCACAAAAAAGCAGCGCAAAACAAATTGTTTTGCGCTGCTTTTTTGATTTAAGCCTATCTGCTGATCCTCTCAGATACGCTCATTCCTTATCTTTAAATAAATAGAAACTTCTATTTATAATTCAAATCATATCGTAACTAACTTACTTCGTTTTTAAATATGCAGCAAGTTTACCAACAGCAATCGCACGATGGCTTATGCTGTTTTTTTCCTCTGCAGTCATTTCCGCAAAAGTTTTGTCATAGCCATTTGGGATAAAGATGGGGTCATAGCCAAAACCATCAACACCTCTGCGTTCCTCAATAATTTCCCCTTCAATACTTCCCTCAAAGAAGTGCTGCTGCTCATTCAGATACAAGGAAATAACTGTTTTAAATCTCGCCGTGCGGTTGAGCGTATCACCTAATTTTTGCAGGACAAGATCAATATTCTTTTCCATATCCCTTGATCCGGAATAACGTGCCGAATAAACGCCCGGTTCGCCATTTAATGCGTCTATCTCCAATCCGGAATCATCACCAAAGCAGTAAAGACCATATTTGTTAACCAAATAATCTGTTTTCTGTTGTGCATTTTCCTCAAATGTTACGCCTGTTTCTGGAATATCATCCTGACAGTCAATATCGTTTAAACTCTTAATAACAAAAGCGTTCCCCACGATCGCTTGGACCTCTTCCAGTTTATGGGCATTATTGGTTGCAAACACAAGTTCTAGCATCTTCTATTTTATTTTGATATTCCATCAAAAATATGCATTCTTATCCATATTAACATTCCTGTACCTACATTTTAGAAATTGCTTACTTTTTCATAACTTAATACAAATTATGAAAAGTGTATTCCAATTACTCCTCACATTAATCTTATTAGGCCTGAATAATGTGAAAGCTCAATATTATCTGGATAAATCAGGAGATCTGACCACAGATATGAAAAAGGCCTATTACTCCAGAAAAGTTACCCCTGAATTTAAAGATGGAAGAAGGCAATATGTTTTCTTAGAAAAATTTGCAAACAATGATCAGATCAAAACAAAAGGCATATCATTAACCGATAAAGCGCCATATGCCTTTGTTGGAAAAAAGGAAACCTACTACCCAAATGGAAAGCTCAAAAGCACAGAAACTTTTTCAGATAAAGCACTATTGATGGACACGGCTTATTACTACTATCCGTCAGGAACACTCTATTTAAAAACCCATAATAATGGACGCGAAGAACAGTTTTCCAAATACAACACCTCAACAACGCAGTACATTGTCTATTATGACTCCTTGGGAATAAAAAGATTAGAACATGGAAATGGATTTCTTCGCCTAACTAATCTCGAGAATGAAGACTATGAAGAAGGGGCCTTAGTTTCCAATAAACGTGAAGGAGAATGGATTGGAAAATCAAGCGATTCTCCCAAAAAGCCATATACGTTTAAAGAATATTATGAAAAAGGCCACTTAATACGAGGCGAGAAAATAAAGGACAATGGTAAAATTATCTTTTACGACTCTACCAACTATCAAACCAACCCAATCTATTCAGAGGGAATGGACAGCTTTATGCGCTTCATCGCCGAGAATTATAAATATCCGATTGATGCAATGAAAAATGGTGTGAATGGAATCGTCTACATCAGTTTTATCGTAGAGAAAGATGGTAGCCTTTCCAATATTAAGATCCAAAAAGATCTAGGATACGGAACAGGTGCTGCAGGAGTTGAAGTGATCAAAAAGTCAAAAAAATGGATTCCGGGAACACTTCGCGGAGAAGCGGTACGTATTGCTTATACTTTACCGATTCGACTAAATCTGAGATAACTTAGTAACAGCGTTCTATTATATTCTATAAAATTAAGAAACAATAAAGGTCTTAAATTCGTTCCAGAACAACTTCTTTTTATTCACATCAACAAACATCTCTTCAAAACTGAACGTATTAAAAACCGTCGCAATACGGCCCTTCATATAGGAATTATGTTCAATAAAAGGTAGTTTCAAAGAGGCCGGTTCCACTCCCAACAAAATAATCTTCGTCGGCTGGAAAAATTGCATGATCCGCTTAAAATCATTTGGATTATGGCTATTCGCCAAATTAAGCACTGCAACGGTCTCTTTTGTCAATTTCAAGGCGCCAATTGTTTTCTCGAAAGCGTCAAGTGCCGCTGGTGAGAAGTAAGGATATTGCTCGTATCGCAGAATAAAAAGTATTCCTTGCTCCTTGTTTCCCTGGTAGATAAACTCCCCACCCAATACCTCAAGATGGTTAACAGCATGGCTTCCGCTGACTACCTGACTAGGAACAGCTTGTTGGGCTTCCCCTATCCCCACAGCTACATACGAAGTGTCCTTCATTTCCGATGATGTTCGTACAACTGCTTGCACATGAGCATTGCTCTCCTCCTGCATTGGATATGTCGGCAATTCGGATTGAAAATCAAAACCATTTCCAAAGATTGTTTCATCCATTAAGACCTGAAGTGCAACGGGATTATCTGTTGTAAGATTGCTCATTGGGAAAAGAAATATTAGACAGCAAAGATAAAGAAGAATAAGGAAAAGAAAAAGGAGCGATTTTTCGCTCCTTTCTGTATGTCAAAAAGATTAATGACCTAAGATATACGAGAAGATCAATGGCGCAACGATCGTTGCGTCAGATTCTACAATAAATTTAGGTGTATCAATATCTAACTTACCCCAAGTGATTTTCTCGTTTGGAACAGCGCCTGAGTAAGAACCATACGAAGTTGTTGAATCAGAGATCTGACAGAAATAAGCCCAGAAAGGTACTTCTTCCCATTCAAGATCTTGATACATCATTGGAACTACACAGATTGGAAAGTCACCAGAAATACCACCGGCGATTTGGAAAAATCCAACACCTTTACCTGCTGAGTTGTTACGGTACCATTCTGTTAAGTAAATCATATATTCGATACCAGACTTAACTGTACTCGCTTTCAATTTACCTTTAATCACATTGGATGCGAAGATATTACCTGTGGTTGAATCTTCCCAACCTGGACATACAATCGGTAAATTTTTCTCAGCAGCAGCAACAATCCACGAATCTTTTGGGTCGATTTCATAATATTGCTCTAATACACCTGAGTTAACGACTTGATAAAGGAATTCATGCGGCAAGTAACGCTCACCTTTTGCTTCAGCAGCATGCCAAACATCTTCAAGATGCTTCTGCAAACGACGGAAAGCTTCCTCTTCAGGAATACAAGTATCTGTCACACGGTTATAGTGATTATCCAATAGCTCTCTTTCTTGCTCAGCTGTCAAATCTCTATAATTAGGGATTCTTTTGTAGTGTGAGTGTGCCACAAGGTTCATCACATCCTCTTCCAAATTAGCACCAGTACAAGAAATAAAGTGTACTTTATCTTGACGGATCATTTCTGCTAAAGAAACACCCAATTCAGCTGTAGACATTGCACCTCCTAAAGAGATCAACATTTTTCCACCATCCAACAGATGTTCCTCGTAACCTTTTGCAGCATCTACTAATGCCGCTGCGTTAAAGTGACGGTAATTATGCTCAATAAATTGAGAAATAGGTCCTTTTTGAGTACTCATGATATTTTCTAACTTTTATAAAATAATAAGTACCGCAAAGGTACTGAATATAATCTATTTTCGCTCCGATCGAGATTCAAAACGAGTATAGACCACATTTTTTTAACAAATGTAAAAAGAATGGCATTCCAAATCTGCAATTATAAACGTGAGACTTCACCTTCAATCGAAGTCTGTTTAGACTTTTGCTTTTTATATACACCAAATGTATAGTTAAAATTTATTCCAATAATTCTTGAATCGACCACCGTTTTAGAATATATGCTGAATCCCTGCCCTAAAATCTCTCTTTTCAAAACACGGCTATGGAACAGATCCCGTGCTGTAAGCGCAAGACTTAGCGAGTTCGAAAACTGCTTATTAACCGCCAGATGCATTTCATATAAAGGTTTTATAACCGTTTGTGCATAAAGCACATTAGTCCGGTATGAGTTTGTCCAATTTACCGTCATCTGATAAGGTAAATTTAACTGCATCATTAAATTACTCTGAAAGGACCAAAGCCCCCGATTGATCAGAAGGTCATTCAGCTCCGTGGGTATGTTTTTATAATGTATATACTGAATCTGACCAAAACCATAGATTGTCATATTTTTAACAATGGCCTTTCCCATATTCATCGAGATGGCAGCACTCTTAACACCGGCAATATTCTGATAGGTTTGCGTATAATTTTGGGCACTAAGCTGATGGACCATGGAGAGGTAATTTCGATGATTGACCAAAGAAAGCCCAATATTCCATTGTTGACCATGAACATATTTAAGATCCATATTATCTGACAATTGAGCGGAAAGCTGCGCATTACCCTGATAGCTTGTGCTTGGATCGAAAAAGAAAATTGAGGGGTTTAGATCTTGATAATTGGGCCGCGATATTCTTCGTCCATAAGCTAGCTGTACTGCTTGGTCTTTATTTTTATTGATTCGATAAATACCAAAAAAAGTTGGGAACAGATTGAACATTTGTTTCCTTCCATTCACATCTCGATCTATATAGTCAATTTTCGTCTGAAACTGTGTGTATTCAGCGCGTACGCCCAATTTAATTTCCCATTGTGCAAGTTTTAGCTGAAAATCAGTATAAATCGCTTCCAGATATTCGGTTTGTTTAACCGTATTTTCTAGGCTATCATCGTTGGCCAGTGCATACTCTTTCTCCCCTTTTTGATAATGTCCATACGATTGACGTTGAGACCGAGTCGTCTGAAAGCCTGCCTCCATCGCGAATGAACTGCCTAGCGTATGTTGAAAGTCACCTCTGAAGCCAAAGAGATCAACAGAGAAGGGGTTATTCGAGCGCAAAAATTGCCGCTGCCCTTGCTGTTCAGAAAAAAAAGGGCTTGTCGTTGTCTTCAAATCCTGTTTCCTAATACTGCTATATCGCAAATAATCAAAATCAAACTGCAGTGCTTTATCTTTATTTTCACCAGCAAAATCATAGTGAATATTTATACTATTTCGATGCAGGGGGTTTCTCAGATTACTGGTTGAAGAAGTAGATTTTTTCCATGTTCCATCGGCTGAAAAATCATTTTGATAGACGCCTAGCTCCTCATAATTATGATGAAGATAATTCCAGTTCATTTCAACCGACGACAACTTGTTGATCCGATAATTCATGCCCAAACGCCCATTAAATTCCTGCGTGCTATTCGTTTCTTCATTCGCCTGAACGATCACATCATGAACATTCCCCCCAAACGCAAGTTCGCGTGTGCGGTCGACATCAAAATAATTCGAAGAGCTAGCAACGGAAAAACTGGAGTTTAAGGTCCATTTTTTCGTTCCATATTGCAGGCTCAGTCCATTATTATACTTCCACAGCCTACCTTTTGATGCCCCTAGAAAAACATTTCCTTTTAGACCTTTCAGAATATCCTTTTTTAAACGAATATCAATTACGCCGCCAGCTCCTTCCGCACTCCATTTTGCAGGCGGTATAGTCATGAGATCAATGCTCTCTAAAGAGCTTGCCGGTATCGATTTTAAATAGCCGATCAAGGAAGTTCCGGTTAGATAGGTCTGCTTGCCATTGATGGTAACCAGCACGCCTGTTTTTCCTTGCAACGACAAATTGCCCAATTCATCTACCTGTATACTCGGAATGGCATTTAAGATAGCTAAAGTATTTCCATTCAATAAAACAGGATTGCTGCCTGGTCGAATACGGACCCGATCCAAAAGTTGCTGTTCGAGAGGCCTTGATCCCTCTACAAGCACTGTATCTATCCTCCTTGAATCGGATCCAGCATTTTTCAGCATTGTACTGTCAGTTAAATGCTGTTTAGTTTTAGGTACCATTTGCGCCGATAACAGGCACGGCAATGCCATGGATAACCATAAGAGTATCCTAAACTTCATGATATATACGAAAATTAACGCTTAGTATTCGAAACTCTGGTCTATCGCATGAGCGAGCTTATTGACAAAGTCAGGTTTCACATTTTTATCAATTGCATTGATGTTATCCAGCTCAAGGAGAAGTGCCGGTATTTTAGCACCACGTAAAATCGCTAGCTTTGTATTCACCTCTGGAGCATTCACTGCCAGTCCGTTCTGGTGCAGCCTTTGGCCCAGACTAACCGCAAATTTGTGGTTAAGCTCTTCGAGCGGATTATGATTAATCCCCGACTGATATAATATTCGAATAGGAAGAGATTGTTTATCTTTTACATTGTCGAAATGGATTGATAGCAATAAATCCCCTTCAAAGTTAGACCGGTCTCTGAGTAATTTATATTCATCAGCAGCCCTTGACAACAATACTTTGTACCCCTTGCGCTCCAGCTCCTGTTTCAAAAGTAAACAGGTTTCCCATGTCAATGATTTTTCTGCCAATCCGAAAGAGGAAATCCCCCCTGTGTCTTTCCCACCATGTCCGGGGTCGAGGATGATCGTTTTAGACGGCTTCTTTTTTCCGTTTAAAGAAGCCGAAAACCAAGAGCTCTTCGGTGGATTGATAAACGAATAAAATAAAAGTGAAAAGCCTAATAAAGGGATGGTCAATAAGTATTGCCATCTTGCTTTTTTGGAGGAAGGTTTTGACATCATAACCTGAACCCGTTCGACCAGTTCATGCCTATTGTTAAATAAACTGCTCTGCAACCCAGTAGGACATGACTGCTGAGTTAAGTTTAACAGGAAATGGGCATAGCCACGATTTCCATATCGATTGGCCAGCACCTCATCAACCTGATACTCATGCACCAAATACAGCTGTTTGCGCATCCAATAAACAAATGGATTTAGCCAAAAAAGGCAACGAAAAATTTCAATAAACAATTTATCCCGGCGATGTTTAAAAACAATATGCTGGCTCTCATGTTCAAAGATTAATTTTCCATCCGGCGTAGCAAGCTGATCTTCCGTCATAACAATTACATGCTGAACTGAACAATTTGCATAATGTGCAAAGGGAGCAACCATCGTAAATCCCTCAAATTTATATTTACTCAGCTGTCCAATACGACGGTATAGGCGGATATAGCGTAACGCAAATCGGCACAACAAAACAATAGAAATAAGCAGATAACCATAAGCAATGCCATATCCGATCGAAAACGAATGCCAGAAAGAATCGACCATTTCTGTCTCAGATACGAGATCACCAGCAGTTTCTAGCGAATGAGCGATTGTATTCGATTGTTCAAAAGCGAGTACTGGACTTGTCGGCGAAAGAAATAGCTCGCCCAAACGTACAGTTCCAAACGGCAGGAGCAGACTCAACAAACATAAACCTAGAATAAAATAACGGTTCCATTGAAAAAATGAAAGCTGTCTGAATACCAGAAAATAAAGAACTGCCCCGACTACCAGACTGCAGTTAACTTCAAATAAATAATAAAGTAAACTATTCATGATTTTCGTGTTTTTTGATGAGTTGTTCTATTTTCTGGATATCCTCCGCCGAGAGCTTCTTTTCCTTTACCATAAAAGAAAGTAGATTCTCGACCGAATCATCAAAATAATGATCGAGTACTCTTGAGAATGATAACTTTCGGTATTGCATCTTCGAAATCAAAGGGTAATATTGATACGTTTTTCCGAAGGCTCTATAACCTACATACCCTTTCTTTTCCAATATCCGTACAATCGAGGAGATTGTATTATAAGGTATGGAACTACTTGGATCTAGATACTCAATAATATCTTTGACAAAGACCTCTTTGAGCTTCCAAATCACCTGCATGACTTCCTCTTCT
This sequence comes from Sphingobacterium sp., assembly GCA_022712315.1. GTDB lineage: Bacteria > Bacteroidota > Bacteroidia > Sphingobacteriales > Sphingobacteriaceae > Sphingobacterium. The sequence continues at coordinate 59,115 of JALAGS010000162.1, forward strand.
TTTTTTGTTAATTCTTCCATAATTTGATACGTTGTTTATAATAACATAAAGCTATAACTTATTTTTCAGTTTTACAACTTAAAAATAAGTTATAAAACTGAAAAATAAGTTTAACAAAGAAGTTCAGTCAATAAAAAGCAGATAAAAACTACTTTTTCAACAACTTAGAGAAAAACAAATAGGCCGCTACCAGAAAGATAACGATAACAATCAGGACAACAATCTCTTGCATCCCTATTCCCCAATTCATACTATTCATAATTTTTTCTCCAATTTAAATGATCCATTTGTCGCATTGATCTAAAAACGTTTGGTCTATATCTGCCCCGATTCCAATTTGGTCTGAGATATGTATTTTGTATCCGTCATATTGAATACCACCGATAACAGGATCTTCCAAATGACCAACCATACAAGTGTCGAGATCAAAAAACTTGACATTCGGTGCAGCATAAGCAAAATGTACCTTAGCAGCCAGAGCCAAGCGAGATTCCAGCATCCCTCCGATCATACAAGTAATGCCGTATTCCGCGGCAATATGATTAATTTTTAAGGCCTCTTGAATACCTCCTGATTTCGAAAATTTAATATTGATATAATCGCAGGCATCAGCTTTACAGAGGCGCTCCGCGTCATGGTGAGAATAAACCGATTCATCCGCCATCACAGGAACGATAGTTTCTGTGCGCAATTGAGGTAAATATTCGTCATCCCATGTACGCATTGGTTGTTCACAAAATTGTATCTTAAAAGGTTCCAGCCCCTGCAATGCTTCTATTGCCCCTACATAAGACCAGCCTTGATTTGCATCAACGCGAATAGGCATTTCGAATCCAACAGCCTTACGTATTTCACGAATACGTGCAATATCCGTTTTTGGCTCTTTCCCCAATTTAACTTTCAACATAACCGCACCTTCGTCCTGTAAACGTTTTGCTTTCAGCGCCATCTCTTCCGGAGACGCTATTCCTAAGGTGATATCTGTCGTAATCTCCCGTTTTGTTCCCTTTAGAAACTGATAAAGCGGTAGACCGGCATGTTTGGCGGCAAGATCATGCAAGGCCATATCAAAAGCCGATTTAATCGTTTTGTTACCAGCAATATATAAGTCCAATTCAGCCAATCGTTCTTCTATAGCCAAAGGATTGCGCCCCTTCCAGATCTTTGCAAAATCTCGTGCCAGCACTAAACAGGTATCTTGTGTTTCTCCTACGATCATCGGAAAAGCAGAACATTCGCCCACACCATAGATATTGGCATCGGTATATATACGTATAAAAGTATTTTGCGCATAGTCCATCGTCCCCGTCGCAATGACAAATGGTTCCATTGGAATACTCAATCGATAAATTTCAATTTCAGTTATTTTCATCTTAGTCTCTTTAGTTAAGCCATAGCGATACAGCATAAAGGATATGCAATACTTTGCCTAATTTATATATATTATCGCAATTTTGGGATGCTTTTTCCTATCCTACAAAAAAATATTGCCAAATGATGCATGATTCAGGTGTGCTTCAACATATCTTAACAGTCATGAACAGCAAATACAATATCAGCAACAAAACACATTAAATGAAATGATAAAATCAAATTAAATACATTTCTGTTAGAATATTTATAATATTTACGTTTTTTATTCCTATATTAGCAATCATAATTATTTGAAAAGGAAAGATGATCGAACAGAGACCGAAAACGGAGGGCCTTTACGACCCTAATTTTGAGCATGACGCCTGTGGGGTAGGCTTTGTCGCCCATATCAAAGGAAATAAATCACACGCACAAGTAAAGGATGCATTGACCATGTTGGAGAATATGGAGCACCGCGGTGCTTGTGGCTGTGATCCAGAAAGTGGTGACGGAGCAGGTATCATGATCCAGCTTCCCCATGAATTTTTGTGGGAAGAATGTATCAACTTGGGTATACAACTGGAAGAGCCGGGCTATTATGGCACAGGTATGGTCTTTCTTCCTAAAGAAGAAGACATGAACAAAATATGTCGGGATTTGATTGAGGAAGCGGCAGCAGAAAGGGGTATGAAATTCCTTGGCTACCGTCCAGTACCAGTCAATCGTGAAGGTATTGGACCAACAGCCCTCAGTGCAGAACCTGAAATTGTCCAATTTTTTGTCAGCAGACCGGACGGCGTTTCAAACACTGAAGAATTTGAACGCAAACTTTTTGTACTACGTCGCCTGATCATTCAAAAAGTTAAACAACAACAAGAATACCCTCTCCCACTTTACTTTGCATCGCTTTCTTGCAAAACAATTATTTACAAAGGTCAATTAACAACATACCAAGTCGGAACTTATTATCTTGATTTACGCGATCCCCGTGTGGTATCTGCTTTTGGCTTAGTCCACTCACGCTTTTCCACAAATACCTTCCCTTCATGGTCCCTCGCTCAGCCATTCCGTATGCTGGCACACAATGGCGAGATCAATACGTTGACAGGTAACCTGAACTGGTTTTATGCAGGCATGCGTGCTTTATCATCGCCTTATTTCACGGAAGAAGAAATGGAAATCTTACTTCCAATTGTTGACCGTGGCCAGTCCGATTCGGCATGCCTCGATAATGTTGCCGAACTTCTTTTACATAGCGGACGCAGCTTGACGCACGTCATGTTGATGCTGGTTCCCGAAGCTTGGGATGGCAATACGCAAATGGATCCCTTAAAACGTGCTTTCTATGAATATCATGCAACCTTAATGGAACCTTGGGATGGTCCTGCAGCTCTCTGCTTCACCGACGGTAAACATATTGGTGCTACGTTAGACCGCAACGGCCTACGTCCACTACGTTATGCCGTAACCTCAGATGACCGCGTGGTTGTTGCTTCAGAAGCTGGTGCACTGCCGATCGAGGAGTCTACAATCATCAAAAAAGGCCGTCAACAAGCAGGCAAGATTTTTCTTGTCGACATGGAACAAGGCCGTATCCTCACCGATAACGAAGTAAAAGATCAACTGATCAACCAGCAGCCTTACAGCGATTGGTTGGACAATTACAAAATTAAACTGGAAGAACTGGAAGAACCTCGTGTAACCTATACCTATCTTTCCAAAGAATCCGTTTTCAAATATCAAAAAACATTTGGTTTCTCTCGCGAGGATCTGGAAACTATCCTGACGCCAATGGCGCTAACAGGATATGAACCAACAGGCTCAATGGGTTCCGATGTTCCGCTAGCAATTCTTTCCGATCAACCACAACATATCTCCAGCTACTTTAAGCAATTCTTTGCGCAGGTAACCAATCCACCAATCGATCCGATTCGCGAACGTCTGGTCATGAGTTTAGCGACTTTCATTGGTAATGCTGGTAATATCTTGATCGAAGACAAGAAATTCTGTCATTGCGTAACCTTACCGCATCCGATCCTAACCTCCAAAGAATTGGAGAAATTACGTTCGATCGATACCGGATTATTTCAGGCGAAAACCATTCAGTCCTATTTTCGTTCAGATGGCAAACCGGGATCATTGGAAGCAGGCTTAGAGCGTTTATGCCGCTATGCTGATGACGCCGTACGCGATGGTTTTGAAGTATTGATCCTATCGGATCGTGCTATCGATTCCAAACATGCCGCAATCCCATCTTTACTAGCTGTATCTGCGGTTCACCACCATCTCATAAAAACAGGAAATCGTGGTGCGGTAGGTCTAGTTGTCGAAGCCGGCGATGCATGGGAAGTACACCATTTCGCTTGCCTATTAGCATTCGGTGCGACAGCGATCAACCCTTATATGGCATTAGCGAGCATCCGTACGATGAAGGAACAAAATACCTTAGATACAGAGCTTACTTGGCCTGAACTATCCAAAAACTACGTCAAAGCCGTCAATAATGGTTTGTTGAAGATTTTCTCGAAAATGGGAATCTCCACATTGCAATCCTACCACGGTGCACAGATCTTTGAGGTGCTTGGCATTGACAAATCTGTTGTCGATAAATTCTTCTGCGGCGCAGTGTCACGCATCGGCGGCATGACCTTAGATGATCTTGCCAAAGAAGCTCTTTCAAAACACTGGCGGGGATTTGAAAAAAGCCGCACACCGCAAAATCTATTGCCAGAAGGTGGTATCTACCAATGGAAACGCCGTGGTGAAGGCCACCTTTGGAATCCGGACACGATACACCTCTTGCAACAGGCCTGCCGTACCGGAGACTACGCAACCTATAAAAAATACGCGCAGAAAATTAATGAGCAGAAGGAACATATGTTTACGCTCCGCGGCTTGCTGGATTTTGCAAAACACCGCAACTCTATCCCCTTGGAGCAAGTAGAGCCTGCAAGTGAAATTTTAAAACGCTTTGCCACCGGTGCGATGTCCTTTGGATCAATTTCGCACGAAGCTCATAGTACACTGGCTATAGCAATGAACCGCATCGGAGCAAAATCCAATACCGGTGAAGGTGGAGAAGATGAACTTCGTTATCAATCGCTTCCAAATGGAGATTCCATGCGTTCGGCAATTAAACAGGTGGCTTCGGCTCGTTTCGGGGTAACTTCAAACTATCTGACACAAGCGGATGAACTGCAGATCAAAATGGCTCAAGGAGCAAAACCTGGCGAAGGTGGACAATTACCGGGTCCTAAAGTAGATGCCTGGATTGCCAAAACCAGACATTCTACACCGGGCGTCGGACTGATATCGCCGCCACCGCACCATGACATTTACTCCATCGAAGATTTAGCACAGTTGATCTTTGATTTAAAAAATGCCAACCGCCAAGCGAGAATTAACGTAAAATTGGTATCCAAAGCAGGTGTCGGTACAATCGCTGCCGGAGTTGCCAAAGCCCATGCAGATGTTATCCTTATCGCAGGTTTTGACGGCGGAACAGGTGCATCTCCAATAAGTTCAATCAAACATGCAGGACTTCCTTGGGAACTAGGCCTTGCAGAAGCCCATCAGACACTTGTGAAAAACAAATTGCGCAGCCGTGTCGTGCTTCAGGCTGACGGTCAGGTAAAAACAGGCCGTGACATCATCATTGCAACACTATTAGGAGCCGAAGAGTGGGGTGTATCCACTGCTGCTTTAGTTGCCGGTGGTTGTATCATGATGCGCAAATGCCACTTGAACACATGTCCTGTGGGGGTAGCAACCCAAGATCCGGAATTACGTAAACTGTTCTCCGGAAAACCAGAAGATATTGTCAACTTGTTCACTTTCTTAGCCGAAGAAGTCCGTGAAACAATGGCTTATCTAGGCTTCCGTACCATCAACGAAATGGTGGGAAGAGCTCAATTCTTGAAAAAACGCGAGAATATAGACCATTGGAAAGCAAAGAAAATCGACTTTACCGACATCTTGCACGTGGAACGCAACGAACCCGGACAATCGTTATATAATACCGAAGAGCAGGATCATGGTATGGCCATGATTTTGGATTGGGGCTTATTAAAACAGTCTAAATTGGCTCTAGAAAGCAAGACCCCAGTATTTGGCACATTTAAGGTAAAAAATACAGACCGCACCATTGGAACGATGTTATCGAACGAAATTTCCAAACTTTATGGTTCAGAAGGTCTGCCAGACAACACCATCAACTTCAAATTTGAAGGTTCTGCCGGACAGAGCTTTGGTGCATTTTCGACCAAAGGTCTTTCCTTTGAGTTACAAGGTGAAGCCAATGATTATGTTGGAAAAGGACTATCAGGAGCTCAGTTAGCAATCTATCCAGTTGCGGAAAGTACCCTTGTACCGGAAGACAATATCATTATTGGCAACGTTGCACTATTTGGTGCAACATCCGGCCATTTATTCGTCAACGGACAGGCAGGCGAACGCTTCGCCGTACGTAACTCAGGAGCAACAGCTGTTGTTGAGGGCGTTGGTGACCATGGCTGTGAGTACATGACAGGGGGCCGTGCGCTGATCTTGGGGGCAACCGGACGTAACTTTGCTGCCGGAATGAGCGGTGGTATCGCATGGATCTACGACATTAACGAAGATTTCCGCGAGAACTGCAATCAGGAAATGGTCGACCTAGATCCATTGGAAAGTGAAGACGAAACCGCAATTATCGCTTTGCTGAAACGTCATATCTTGTTGACCAATAGCCGCAGAGCAGACTTCATCCTACAGAACTGGTCAAGAGAAAAAAATAAATTCATTAAGGTATTCCCTAGAGAATACAAAAATGTCATTCGTCAAAAATTAGTGGAAGCATAATATAGGAAGCACAGATCATGGGAAAAATTACAGGTTTTAAAGAATTTGAGCGCGTGCTTCCAACAAAAGAAGCTGTGGAAGGCCGCGTACAGCACTTTAAAGAATTCAATAAAGGATATTCTGAAAACGAGCTCAATAAACAGGCCGCACGCTGTATGGATTGCGGTATTCCATTTTGCCATTCAGGTTGCCCGCTAGGCAATGTGATCCCTGAATTTAATGATGCTGTATACGACGGAAAATGGGAAGAGGCTTATCAGATTCTGTCCTCGACCAATAACTTTCCTGAATTTACAGGGAGAATATGTCCTGCACCTTGCGAATCGGCATGCGTGCTCGGCATACATAGCAGTCCGATTACGATTGAAGAGATTGAGAAACATATTATTGAGATCGCTTTCAAAAAAGGCTATGTCAAAGCACACAAAAGTTATTTAAAAACAGGCAAACGCGTTGCTGTTGTTGGCTCCGGTCCTGCAGGACTTGCCGCTGCCGCACAGCTCAACAAAGCAGGACACGATGTTGTCGTCTTCGAACGTGATGATCAGGTCGGAGGTTTACTCCGTTACGGTATTCCAGATTTTAAATTAGAAAAATCGGTGATCGATCGCCGTGTCAATCTAATGAAAGAATCGGGAATAGAATTCAAGGTGAATACAGAAGTTGGCCGAGATATCAGCTTTTATGAATTAAAAGCTTATGATGCTGTTGTATTGGCAACTGGTTCAACTGTTCCCTGGCATATGCAATTGCCGGGACATGAAGCAAAAGGTATACATTTTGCCATGGAGTTTTTAACCCAGCAAAATAAAGAAGTAAGTGGCATTACCATTGAACAAGACCGCATCCTGGCGACTGACAAACATGTTGTGGTCATCGGGGACGGAGATACAGGTTCAGATTGTATCGGTACTTCCAATCGCCATCGCGCCAAAAGTATTACACAGATTGCACGCAAACCAACACCATCCAAAGAACGTTTAAAGAACAACCCTTGGCCCTTAGATAAGGTAACATTCGGAACCTCATCATCTCAGGAAGAAGGTTGTGAAAGACTATGGGCTACAGAAACCCAAGCATTTGTCCAAGACGAAAATGGTCATATTAAGGGAGTAAAAATCAAGGAAGTTCAATACGAAGTGGACGAATTTGGAAGAAGAACCCGCTTAGGTGAATCCGAAATTCGTGAAATCCCCGCAGACCTGGTCTTATTGGCCATTGGTTATCAACATACAGAACATACCCTTTTGGAACAGCTGGGCGTTCGTGTAGATGAAAAAGGAAATATACTGGCAAATGACAAAGACTACCAAACGACAATTGACAATATCTTCACTGCAGGAGACTGTCGTAAAGGCCAATCGCTTGTTGTTTGGGCAATCTCCGAAGGACGCGAATGTGCACGCAAAGTCGATGAGTACTTAATGGGGTATTCCGAGCTTGAAAGTAAAGACTTTCTGGCAACGATAAATGCATAAAAGTAGGCCGCTCTCAACAGAGAGGTCATACCGGTGATACTCCCAAGCCACCGTTTAATCTTTCGTAACAGTGACAAAAGCTTAAACAGTATACTGATCATAAAAAGGTCCGTTGAATTATCAACGGACCTTTTTATGATCAGTAATTAATCCTTATTTCAATGGCGTCTTAAGTTTAACAAAATAAATACTGTTTTTGTCCACTGTCTTCACGTAAGGCAATATTTTCGACTCATAAAAACCGGCTCCAGTTACCCCAAAATCATCATCATTACACACTGCGATCATGGATGGATTAATGATCGCCAGACCTTCTGCTTTATCATGTGGATATAATTCCTTGATATCAGTCATTAAATCTGCAACCAGTGTTTTGCTTACTGGTTTAATATTATATTTTGCTAGGGTCGCCGCATCTTTCAGCTCTTCAACAGTTTTACCATCAAATAATTTTCCATTTGCGGTATTATTTGCATCTGAGATATCTGTTGCGTCTGAGAGATCAATTTTATAAATTTTCTTAAATACAGTCGACCGTGTAGCTTCTGTCGCATATTCACCATCACGTTCCAAAACAATAAATGTTGAATTGGTCACGGCTGCGATTTCACTGACAGCTTGCAAATCGGTACGCTCCATCATATAGACATATTGTTTCGTAGCACCACTCGCAATATCCAACGTGACAATCCGGATTGCCAATGAATTTTTAATAGCATCTTTGGATGGATTATAAAGCGGAAATTGCATAATACCAACCAAGGTCTTCCCATCCGGCGTAATTGTCAGACCTTCCATACCTCGATTAGGACGGCGTTTAGCAAATACCAAAGGCAACTTCTTACCCGTAGACCAAGGATTAATGCGCTCGATTTCTTTTCCCGAAGCGTCAAAATGAACAATATGCGGTCCATATTCATCACTTACCCACCAAGAGCCATCGGCTGCTCTCGCTAGTCCCTCTGAATCGATTCCATCTTCACTTTTCCCTAAATCTTTACCATCAACTCCCAATGCCTTCTCACCAGAACCGCCCTTTCCTTCGGGATTTGGCAGACCATTTAATTTCACACCATCTTTATTTTTCAACTCAATAACAGATTCCAATGTTAGTGTGTTATTTTTCATCCTAAATTTACCGATCTGTGGCGCAAATGCTGGAGTAGCAAATACCTTACTATCCTTTTCCGTCCCATCAATATTTGGCCCCCTATCAGTTAAAAGATAAAAGACAGACTTATCATTAGGATCTTGAGCCATCGATGATCCATAGCCACCATTATACACCTTTACACCGTTAACATCGCTCAATACTTTTGGATCTGTCGCAACAGCTTTTTCCGGATAAACCAATTCAACAATCGGGTCGATAATCTGCGACACATCATCTTTACTGCATGAAGCACACAACAGGGCCATGCCTAATACACTGTATATTTTTTTCATCTGTACAAATTTTTCAAATAATGCTTACTACTATTCAGGTTACGTTCAAATAGCCAAATTTTATTCCTGTCACCTTCCATATGTGATAAAAATGCTACGGTTAGTCTAAACACGCTATGCTCGGTTGGCTGTCCGAATACTGATGCAAACATAATTGCCAGATATTAGCCAATCATTAACATAAGTTTAAATAAACTGCATCTACCGTAAAAAAACACCCTATAAAAATTAAACACCCTCGATTATGGAATTTTGTATTTTCCTGCATCACTAGAAAAATAAAAGCTAATTGTGCTGTGAACCATCGATGTATTCACAGCCCGCACCTACTAAATATAGAAAGATGAAAAAGATCATAGTTGCACTTGTCATAGTTTTGGTATTTTCCAATGTAGACACAAAATCTCAGATCAGAACTACACGCGAAATACCCAGTCTAAAAATTAAAAACGACGATGGCCAGCAAAACAAGGTGATGTTGGCAGAGCTAAAAGTAGATGTTGCCATTTTCGGAAATATGGCAAAAACGACAATGACGATGGTCTTCCAAAATAAGACCAATCGCGACCTCGAGGGCGAACTGACATTCCCTATGCCGGAGGGCGTCTCTGTGAGCGGCTATGCCTTAGATATAAATGGCAAATTACGCCAAGCAGTTGCAGTCGATAAAAACAAAGGCACCGAAGTGTTTGAAAGTATAGAAACACGCCGTGTCGATCCAGGTCTATTGGAGAAAGTTGAAGGGAATAACTTCCGTACCCGCATTTATCCTTTGCCAGCAAATGGTAAACGGACTATTCAGATCAGTTATTCAGAAAATCTCAGCATGGAATCCGATCAGGCACATTATTACTATTTGCCGCTAAATTATACGAATGCCATTGAAAACTTCGCCTTGGATATTCATGTTTTTCAGGACAGCCATAAACCAGATTTCACAGAAAAACCAGATGGTTCTCTGGCTTTCTCCCACCAAAACAACAATTACATGGCCTCTTTACGTAAAAAACAATTTCAATCCCAACGCAATCTAGTTATTCAGCTTCCAATAGACAGCAAAGGGTCATCAGGCTTAATTCAGGCAAATAATGACAAAACCTTTTATTTTCTTGCCAATGCAAGCGTCAATTCTGTAAAACCTGATCAGAAAAAATGGGGCGAAAATATCGGAATTATCTGGGATCGTTCACTGAGCGGTAAAAATAGGGATATCGAAAAGGAACTTGCCTTATTAGATCTCTTTTTTAAAGAGAACCCTAACATGCATGTTGAAATGGGTTTATTGGACATCCAATTTGTAAAAGGGCCGACGTTTCAAGTTAGACAAGCTAACTGGGATGAGCTTAAAAGTTATATCAAACGAATGGATTATGATGGCGGTACAGATTATAGTCAACTAAAGACCGGTGTAATACATGCCAGCGATTACCTGCTATTTAGCGATGGCCTTTCTACATTTGGTCAAAGTGAAATTAGCCTTGAAAATCCAGTCTATTGCATCACTTCGTCCAATGGATCGGACTATGGTGTCTTAAAACAAATTGCGCAGAAACATATTGGAAAGATGATCAATTTAACCAATACTTCAGTAAATCAAGCGTACAATAATCTAAATACGTTGGATCTCCTTTACCTGGGCATAAAAGAGCAGCATGATTTTGAAGAGGTTTATCCTCAAAAAGGTACAGCAATACAAGCTAATTTTTCTATCGCAGGCTTAGGGAAACGTCCGGGATTGAAGCAGCTCACGCTACTTGTAGGGGATGGACAGCATACTCCAAAAGAAATTAGCATAGCACTGCAGCCAGATCATGGCGAAATTGACCTACAACAGATCTGGGCACAAAAGAAAATCGAAGCATTGGATCTTCAATACGACAACAATCGTGAGGAAATAGAAACCCTGGGTAAACAATTCGGCATCGTTACCAGAAATACCAGCCTAATTGTACTGGAAACCGTAGAAGATTACATACGCTATGCAATAACTCCCCCAGCAGAACTACTCCAGCAATTTAATGCACTCCAAAAAGAACATGCAATCGAACGTGAAGAGCGTGTAGCGAATCTCTTAGATAAGGCCGAAAATAGTGCAGAACAACTTCGCTCCTGGTGGCAGACGAACTTTCAGCAAAAGAAGAAATATCCACAGCGTAATAGATTGATTCCAATTCCCGAACTTGCCGTTGCCCAAGAGATCGCCAACGGAGCTGATCCTGTTACACCTATTCCGTCGCGTCCTTCAGCCAGCCCTGTCGCGACAGCACGAGCCGAAGAATTCAGATCATCAGATGCCGCCAGTGAAAAAAGAGTGTCGACTGGTGGCAATTCAAATACCGCCAACGCAGCGACCAGCGAACTGGCAATGGCAGCCGCATCTGATGACGCTCTTCAAGAATCAGTTGTTGTTCAATCCTTAGAAGAACGTGTAGCTGGCGTACAAACGGGCAACAGCATACGTGGAAAGATCAGCATCCCCGAAATTAAAGAAGATCAGGCCTATCTACAGGAACTCAATCAGTCCAAAGACCCGTACAAAAGCTATCTCCAGCTTCGGAATCAATACATGGGAACACCAACTTTCTATTTTGACGTCGCAAACTTCTTTTTCAAAAGAGGAAATAAGCAAAAAGCCTTATTAATCTTAAGTGCACTGGCTGACTTACAGATCGAAAATGCAGATCTCTATAAAACCATTTCATACAAACTACGCGAATGGGGAGATTATGATAATGCACTGTTCATTACATCGAAAGTACTAAAATGGCGGCCAATGGATCCACAAAGTCACCGGGATTACGCCCTTGTCCTACAGGACAAAGGGATGTTCAAAGAAGCATTGGAACAATTGTATGGTATTTTAACGCAGAGCTACTCGCCTGAGGCGGCCGATCGCGATGAAGGCATTGAAGAAACATTGCTTATGGAGATCAATAATATTATTAAATCCAATAAAGCAGCGAGCTCCAACATCGCAGTGAACAAAAAATTGATTGCTGACCTGCCTGTGGATATGCGCGTCGTTATCAACTGGAATTCACAGAACACAGATATCGACCTCTGGGTTACAGATCCAAATCAAGAAAAGTGCTTTTATAGTAATCCAGCGACAGCGATCGGAGGCCGACTCAGCAATGACTTTACCGGAGGTTATGGCCCAGAACAATTTTTATTAAAAAAAGCATTGAAAGGAAAGTATAAAATCGAAGTTGACTTCTTTAATGATAGCTCCCTCACCTTAGCTGGCCCTGCCGCAGTTATGGCCGAAATCTACACCTATTACAGCACTGGAAAGCAGGAACGAAAAATCGTTACGATTTATCTTGACCGAGATAAAGAGCGCAATGTAGGGATTGGTGAATTTTCATTTCAATAGATCAACAGAGACAGAAGGTGATCAAAAAGCCAAATAAGCCCGTTGAAAATTGAATCTCTGAAATGATGCAGCAGAGGGAGACATATAAATCACATAAGTTGGGTGCTGTCCAACAAGATTGGATAGCACCTGATTCAATTAATGCAATTTACGGATAACCAAACCCTTTTGCCTATTCTCCAATTTGGTTTTTACATAAGGGTAAGTGAAGACCGCTCCTAAAACAATACAAGCACCGAGATAAAATCCACCACTCATTGTTTCCTTTTGCCCAAAAATCAGCATCGCAAGCAGAATACCATAAACTGGCTCTAGGTTTGTCGTCAGCGCAACAGTAAATGCAGACAATTCCTTCATGACAGCAACACCCATGACATAAGCCACAGCGGTACAAACCACACCCAACAACAAAAGAAAAATTAAATCCTGTTGCCCCAAACGCATTTCTGCATTAAAATCGCCCGTAAATAACATAAAGATGCTGATCCAGAAGCATGCGCCCAGCATCTCATAAAATGTAATCAATGTTGGACTTGATTTTTTAACCATCCGTGCATTGGCAATTGAAAATATACTCGCACAAAAAGCACAGCCAAGTCCAGCCAGCAGACCGACCAGATAATGCGTTTCAAAAGAAAAGATCGTATATATACCGACAATAATGACGAGACCAACAACAATATCCAACAACGCTATCCGCTTCTTATTGACGATAGGTTCTAATATTGCCGTAAACAGGGTAACAGATGATAGGGTCACCAAGGTCACCGACACCGTAGATACCTTGATCGAATAAAAAAATAACACCCAATGCAGTCCAACTACTGCTCCTACCATAAAAAACTGGAGAAACTGTTTTTTTGAAACAACAATCGACTGTTTTGTTATCAGAAAATAGATCAACAATGCACTCGAAGCGATTGCGACCCGGTACCAAACCAAATGAATGGCGGATACGGAAATTAAACTCCCCAAAATCCCAGTAAATCCCCAAATAAGTATTGTTAAATGCAGAATTAGAATATTCCGATTTAATTGAAAATTAGCCATTTTTAAATAGATTATTTTGGCGCTTTTATCGCCAGGTAAATTGCCACCACGAAGAAGGTAACATTTGGAATTAATACGGCTATCAACGGTGGTAATCCCCCTTTCAGAGAGAACATATTGGCAAACTGGATAAATACGATATAGGTAAAACTTAATGCGATACCGATACCAAGACTTAAACCTATCCCCCCGCGCACCTTCTTGGAAGAAAGTGCAACACCCATCAATGTCAATACAAAGGCTGAAAATGGATATACATACCGCTTGTATTTCTCAAGTAATAAATCATTCATGACACCCGTTCCCCTTATTTCCTCCTTATGGATACGAATATTTAATTCGCGCGTATCCATAGCTGTAAACATATTATCACGTACCTCAAAATCCGACGGTTTCATATCTAAGGTCGTATCTTTAACAGCACCTTTGTCCATCCGTTCATGAAGTCCATTGATAATACGATTAGTATACCCTTCGATCTTCCACTTTGTTGCAACAGAATCCCAGGTAATACGATCAGCCATCATTTTCTCTTTTAGCGTGTCCCCCTTGAAAATTTCAAGAACAAAACCGTAGCCTGTTTTAGTTGTATTATCGAAGTTATCGATATAAACATAACTATTTTTGTCCAATTGCATGTGAGTCGAAACCCTAGAATTATCCTTAGGCGGCTTTACGTAGATATTTTCAAAATCAACCTTCATCTTATTGGTGTTCGGAATAATAAAGATGTTGAATGCCAAAGAAACGGCAAAGATTAAAGTCGCTGCAATCATGTATGGACGAAGCAAACGGTTAAAACTGTACCCTGCACTTAAAATAGGTACTATTTCTGTTTGATCCGCCATCTTTGACGTAAAGAAAATAACCGCAATAAAATTGATCAGCGGACAAAGAAAATTTAGATAAAACGGAATAAATCCAGCATAATACTCAAAAATAATCTTATCGAGGGGAGCATGATATTTTAAAAAATCATCCAATCGTTCGGACACGTCAAAAACCACCATGACAACAGTAAATATGGCCATAGTGAATAAAAAAGTAGATAAATACTTTTTGATGATGTAACGATCGATTAACGACAGCATTTTCTTATTGTGAACTATTTAGTTTTACAAACGTTGATCCAATATTTTCACCATTTTATTTTTCCAGTCGTAGAAAGTTCCATCAATGATTTTCTCTCTCGCCTGATTAACCAACCAAAGGTAAAAATGTAAATTATGCAAAGAAGCAATTTGTGCTCCCAAAATTTCTTGTGATTTAATTAAGTGCCGTAGATACGCTTTGGTATAAAATTGATCTGCGTGCAAGTCACTTTCGGCTTCTATCGGCGAAAAGTCATCTTTCCACTTTTCATTTTTAATATTAATAATACCGTTTTGCGTAAAAAGCATACCATTTCTAGCATTACGTGTTGGCATGACACAATCAAACATATCCACACCGAGGGCTATGTTTTCAAGAATATTCACCGGTGTTCCTACGCCCATTAAATAACGTGGGTTATCCTGTGGCAGGATGTCACAGACAACTTCAGTCATCGCGTACATTTCTTCCGCAGGTTCACCCACCGACAGCCCGCCAATTGCATTTCCTTCACGGTTAAACGAAGCAATTGTCTCCGCAGATTTAATTCTTAAATCTTTATAAACCGATCCTTGGACAATGGGAAATAAAGTCTGGTCATAGCCATAAAGTGGATCTGTACTATCAAAACGATCCACACAACGCTTCAACCAACGATGAGTCATATCCAAAGAACGACGCGCATAGCCATAATCACAAGGATAAGGCGTACACTCATCAAATGCCATAATAATATCTGCACCGATAATCCGTTGTGTATCCATGACATTCTCAGGAGTAAATAGATGTTTTGATCCATCGATATGCGAACGAAAAGTAACTCCTTCCTCCTTAATCTTACGCACTTCTGTCAACGAATACACTTGGTAACCTCCGGAATCCGTTAAAATCGGACGATCCCAACCATTAAATTTATGTAATCCGCCGGCTTTATTTAACACATTCAATCCCGGACGCAGATAGAGATGATACGTATTCCCCAGGATAATCTGTGCTTCAATATCGTTCTTCAACTCATGCTGATGAATTGCTTTCACTGTACCCGCCGTACCAACAGGCATAAATATAGGTGTTTGAATGGGACCGTGTGCAGTTTCGACAACACCTGCACGTGCTTTTGACAACTTATCTTGTGCTTGTAGCGTAAATTTCATTAATATTTTTCCTCTGAGACTATTTCTATTTTAAAGGATGATCGACCATGAACATGACCCTATCGACTGTTGGACTAAAAACCATAAACCCTTATTTCCAACAACTTGCAGCTTAAAAAAGCTTCGTAACTTTCTGAATTGCTGCCTAAGCTCGGATTCATCCCTAGAATACGTTGCAAAAATACTATAAAAAGATTTGCAAACAGGATGTTTCAAAAATAAATTATCATTTTTCCCCTATAAAAAAGTTGTGGAAAGCACTTATCTTTGTGAGCTATGCTTGACCTTCACGTATTTTTGGCCAATCTCCCCTATATTGCTTTTGGAGTATTGAGTCTTTTCCTATTGATACAACTATACTATATCTTATTTGTATATAGCAAATTGAGCAGTTATCAAATTAAACCTGTACAAGAAGGAACTGAGTTCCCGCCTTTATCTGTGATTATCTGCGCGCACAACGAACAGGACAATATCCCCGAATTTCTGCCAAGTATACTAACACAAGACTATCCTCATTTCGAAGTGATTGTTGTCAATGATTTTTCGACAGACAATACACCTTGGATATTACATGAGCTCGAAGCAACCTATGCCCATTTAAAGGTTGTCGATATCAAAGAACATATACGTTTAAAACATGGCAAAAAGTTTGCCGTTAGTATGGGTATTAAAGCCTCCAAACACCAGACACTAGTATTCACAGATGCAGATTGTTCACCACAGTCTGATCAATGGTTAAAAGAAATTGCTGCAGCTTTCAGACCGGAAACAGAAATAGTCTTAGGCTATTCACCTTATTTTAAGAAAAAAAGCCTATTAAACCTGTTGATTCGATTTGAAACCAGCCATACCGCTATGAGTTATCTCGCCTATGCATTAAAGGGTGATGCATATATGGGCGTAGGGCGCAATATGGCCTACAAAAAGGACCTTTTCTTTCGCAACAAAGGATTTGCAGCACATATGCACATTAAATCTGGCGATGATGATCTTTTTGTCAACCAAAATGCAACTCCGACTAATGTCAACATTGTTCTAGCAACCGAATCTATTGTTTATTCGGCGCCCAAAACGACATGGAGAAGCTATTACAAACAAAAAGCAAGACATTCAGGTGCATCTACTATTTATAAAAAGCGGCATCAACGCATGCTAGGTACCCAGCTGGTATCAGCATTCCTTTTTTACATAGCGGTCATTGCGACTGCAATTGCTTTCCCGATGTATTGGTACGTTCCTTTGAGTGCCTACCTCCTTCGGCTTATTGCACAATGGATCGTATTCACAAACATCTATAAAAAACTCGAAGTAAGGGAACTGATTTGGTGGCTGCCTTTGGTAGACTTCATCTACTATTTCTATATTTGCATCAATGGTATATTCAGCCGAAAAAAGAAAAAAATAAGCTGGAAATAATTCACTTTTAAAACATGAAGCTTTGAATCCTACAGTCGATATCATCTATAACTATTTTCCTAAATTAACGGATATTCAAAAAGAGCAATTTGCAAAACTTGCTGATTTATATACCTTGTGGAACAGCCAAATCAATGTAATCTCACGGAAAGACATTGATAGCCTATACCTGCACCATGTATTGCACTCACTAGGTATTGCCAAATTTGTTCAAGAGCTTACGCCGGGAACACAGATTTTGGACGTGGGAACCGGAGGCGGTTTTCCGGGTATCCCAATGGCTATTATGTTTCCCGAAGTCAAATTTCATTTGGTCGATTCCATTGGTAAAAAAATTAAAGTCGTGCGCGAAGTCGCTGCTGGACTTGGCCTCCAGAATGTTGAAGCAGATCATATCCGTGCCGAACAACTGGACGACAAATATGATTTTGTGATATCGCGTGCTGTAACAAGACTTGGAGAATTTACACCTTGGATCCGGAATAAATTTGCAAAAAAAGATAAAAACGGAATTCCCAATGGGATTCTTTATCTAAAAGGGGGAGATCTCACCGAAGAAATTAAGGAATCTAAGCTCAAAGCAGAATTACACCCGCTTTCAGATTACTTTAAAGAAGACTTCTTCGATACAAAATATTTGGTATACGTACCGATGTAATTAAAGTTTAGCATTACCCATAGGAAACTGAAGTCGCCTATGGATAATGTCTACAGAATCAAGGTAATTTGTTAAACACTTATGGATATAAGCAATCTTCTCGTATCGGTCATTCTCACGCAGCCACTTTAGGGAAGGCTCATAATATATCCTAAATTTGCGCAGAGAATCTCCCGATAGCTTACTGTATTCCTGCGTCAACGGATACCACTCCTCGCGGATCAAGTCCTGCTGGTATTCTTTTTCAAACTGGCGTTGAAGCTTCCTCGAATTTCGTCCCTTTCGACTGAATTTATTGTAAAGCTTGTTCAGATTGACAGCAATCCCCCCCTGATGGGGCAACGTTACCATATTTTTCGTATCACCCCAAAAAAAGATCGATTTATGATCCTCTTTTTTTTCATCCCATTTATCCGCGGCAGATTTACGTTTGATCGAAACAGTATCCAAACGTAAAGTATCTTTTTGACTTCCTTTTTTCCCAACGGTATCCTGATGATAAGATTCCGCTGGATAGGCAAAAAGTCCCTGCCGATAAAATGAAAAGTAGACACAGAAAAACAATAAAGATAGAAATCCGATACGTACCATATTTATAATTGATAACTAAAAATAATCAACTATAAATAAAATAAAAAAGGATTTAACTATCTTTAACTTAAGAAACTAGAGACCTAATTCTTTTTTAATTTCTAGGCCAATTAGATTGATTTCTTCATCCATACCGAACATAGGAAGCTCCGTTTCTGGATTCAGTTTCAACCAGTTTGTATCATTGTCTTTAATAATCTTTACGTATTCTACACCATCTTTAAAAATAACATACGTATCTTCTTCCTCAGGGAAAACAGAATAAACTACATCCCCTAACTCGATATCAAAAGGTTCTTTCATTTCCATAGTTAAAATATCATTTATCGATCAAAGTTACCAATTCCACTGCTTTCTTTCCAAAATAGACTAGATTTCTTTGCTGCATAGAGTAACCAGTCTGCGAAAATCCCATCCATTGCTCCAAGTTTTCCTTGGATCAATGATATGACCGATCACTCCCGCAGCAATTCCAGCTGATGCCCATTACGCCCGAAGTAATTCTAACAAAAAGCTTAACAGCTAGTTATATTTTTCTTATATTTAAAAAACTCAATTATGAAACTAATTTATCCCATAGCTTTGACAAAAATCAAGGGCATTGGCCCTAGAACTGCTCGTAGCATTATCGAACAGGGGCACAACTTAGCAGACTTGTTCGCTTACTCCAAAAAAGATTTGATGCAAGTTCTTGGGATACGTGAGTCAATTGCCGAAGCAATATACAACAAAAGCTATATGCCAGCCTGCGAGAAAGAACTTGCTTTTATTGAAAAACACCAGATACAAGCCTTATGGCTGGAAGACGAAAATTACCCCGATAGGTTGCGGCAATGTGAAGATGCTCCGCTTGTTGTCTACTATAAAGGGAACCAGCCGCTCAACAGCACAAAAGTTATTAGTATAGTCGGAACCAGACATGCAACCTATTATGGCCAGAAAATATGCGAAGATCTGCTGGATGCCATGAATGGAATCAAAGATACCTTAATCGTTAGTGGTCTTGCCTATGGTATTGACGCATTGGCACACCGCCATGCACTAAAAAACAATATGCCCACCGTTGCTGTATTGGGACATGGTCTCGATCGCATTTATCCGGCATCCCATCGTGAACTTGCTACAAAAATGCTAGATCAAGGTGGTCTGCTGACAGAATTTACATCCGGCACATTACCCGAACGCAATAACTTTCCTATGCGCAATCGCATTATAGCCGGTATGGCAGATGTCACCATTGTCGTAGAAGCGGCAATTAAAGGAGGCGCATTAATTACCGCCGAAATGGCCAACAGCTACAATCGGGATGTCTGCGCATTCCCGGGCTCGATCTATGAAAAAAGCGCTGAAGGAACCAACTATCTCATCAAGACTAACCGTGCACACTTGATTAGAGGGCTTCAGGACCTCGAATACCTAATGAACTGGGAGCTCAGCACAGGAACTACTGAAAAGCAACTGAGCCTCCCATTATTAGCTTTAACGAAAGATCAAGAACTCCTATTTACGCTTATTCAGCAAAAGGGACAGTTAGCGATTGATTATATGATTGAATTCACAAAATGGCCTCAAAGCAAGCTGGCCTTAATCTTACTGGAACTTGAAATGCAGTCTCTCATTCACGCCCTACCCGGTAAACAATATAAAATAGTCGGACAGGTCGAAATTCAAAAAAATTAACTCATTTCCTATCATGCAACAGATCAGCCCCGCCCTCCGAAAGGAAGCTTCGAACGCAATAAAAATTTACGATTATACCCAACCAAAAACCAAAAATTAATGAACGAAAACAATACAAAAAGTATCTGGAAAGTCATCGGAGCCTCTTCTATGGGGACACTTATCGAATGGTATGACTTTTTTATTTTCGGTAGCTTATCCATTGTAATTTCTACCAAATTTTTCCCAGCAGAAAATCCGACCGCTGCTTTTCTTTCCACCTTAGCTACATTTGCTGCAGGCTTTGTTGTAAGACCCTTTGGCGCACTATTTTTTGGCCGATTAGGAGACATCATCGGTCGTAAATATACCTTCATGGTTACTTTAATGCTGATGGGAGGAGCCACATTTCTAATTGGCTGTATTCCAAGTTATGACAGTATTGGTTTCTGGGCACCGCTGCTAGTGCTGATTCTTCGGCTTTTGCAAGGCCTGGCACTTGGAGGCGAATACGGCGGAGCAGCGACCTATGTGGCAGAGCATGCTCCTTTAGGCCAGCGGGGCTATTGGACATCCTGGATTCAGACAACAGCTACATTTGGCCTTTTTATATCATTGGTTGTCATCCTCCTTACCAAAGGCTTCCTCAGCGAGTCACAATTTGATACTTGGGGCTGGCGCGTTCCTTTCCTCCTCTCCTTAGTCATGGTATATGTTTCCTATCTTATTCGTAAGAAGATGAAGGAATCGCCCGAATTTAGTAAGGCCAAAGCGGAAGGGAAGACAAGTACAAATCCATTAAAAGAAAGTTTTGGAAACCGTTATAATCTCAAATTTGTACTGCTCGCGCTATTTGGTGCTGCTATGGGACAAGGTGTTGTTTGGTATACCGGTCAGTTTTACTCCATGAGTTTTATGAAAACCGTCATGCATCTTCAATCTGACCAGGCCGATACCATTCTTGGCATAGCATTGCTTTTGGGAACTCCATTTTTTGTTGTATTTGGATGGCTTAGTGACAAAATCGGCCGAAAATGGATTATGCTCGGGGGAATGTTACTCGCCGTATTGACTTATCGTCCTATATACGAATGCATGTACCAACTTTCCAATGCGGCAAAGAAAGTCAGAGTGAACGAAACAACGGAGCGCCCCCCTGGAGCGCAAACAACGGAAATCCTTTCGATCACCAAGACGCAATATGAGGACCAAACGGAAATTACAAGAGCCAGTACGATACATCAGTCAGGAAAACTCAAAGGACAGCCAATGATCAAAACCACAGTCCACCTTGCAGGCAAGAACTATATACTTCTCATCTTGCTAATCTTTATACAAGTGATTTATATCACAATGGTGTACGGACCCATCGCGGCATTTCTTGTTGAACTCTTCCCTGTAAAGATCCGCTACACATCCATGTCCCTCCCTTATCATGTTGGCAATGGAATTTTTGGTGGTCTTCTACCAGCTGTATCAACATACTTAACGACAAATGCCGAAGCTTCCAATACCCCGCAATTCTATCTTGCAGGTTTATGGTATCCTATTATCATTGCTATTGTCTGTTTTATCATTGGCAGTATTTACATCAACAACAAATCTACTCCCTCAGCACATGAATAATCTCAAAAAATTCCTCGGTATACTCTGGATCGTTTTAGCCTTGTTTACTGCTTATTTCTCCATCTTTGAACTGGCCCTGCCAAAGATTTCAACGGGACATCAGGAAGATCTGGTATTTGGGATCATTATCCTGTGTATCTTGACCCCTATCATCTCAATTGGACTCGGCTTATTTGGCTATTATTCCCTATTGGGCGAATACGATCAGAACAAAATGTAGTCTCAAAAACGAGATCGACTTTGAATAGGTATAACTTAACTATTAAACCTATTCAAAGTCGATCCAATCGGCCAGATTATTCGCGTTCCGACGTTTTGACAAGAAAAATTATAGTCAATCGACTTGGTCAAGCACCTATTTTAATCTATTTTTAGCCGTTTTAAACAGATAACATCTCTTTTCCGCCGTTAAATAGCCCCTAAAAGAAGTCACCAAATACAATTTATTACAATGATAATCAGTAGCATAAGATAAAATAGCATTTTTTCTTTCCTAAAACTGTTTTTTTTTTTACTTTTGTGGCGGGTAAGTCTTCTACGACCAGCTCCCATTGACTCCCCCAGGTTGGGAACAAAGCAAGGGTATTTGGTTGAGCGGTGCGATAGGAGTAGCTTACCCTTTTTTTATGCCCATTTTTTTGACTTCCTCTGGTCCAAAACGCAATTCTAACCTAATAATCAGCTCAATATCGTGTATATCCCAATTGTTACCCCCATTTCCCTTATTTATAGAAGCCCTATGGCACAAGGAGTTTTAATCCCTTGGTATGTACATTCAACACAATTATAATTGTATATAAAAGCAAATTTATATAAGTTTGTAATCGAATAAGAACTATCGTATGAGTTGGTTTAAAAGAGAAAAAGCTGGTATTAGCACAGCTACCGCTAATAAAAAAGAAGCACCTGATGGTATGTGGAACAAATGTCCTACATGTAAAAAACCATTATTGCATCTTGAACAAGTAGAAAACGACTATGTTTGTCAATATTGTGGCCACCACTTAAGAATTGGCTCCAAAGAATATTTTTCAATTTTATTTGATAATAACGAATTTACCGAACTATTTCCTAATCTAAATTCTGGCGATCCATTAGAATTCTTCGATTCAAAACCCTACCCAGAACGTTTAAAGGAAAGTCAAGCAAAAACAGGACTTACAGACGCTATACGTTCTGGCCATGGAAAAATGAATGGTCAGGATATCGTTATTGCTTGTATGGACTTTAGTTTCATCGGTGGATCAATGGGATCTGTTGTCGGTGAGAAAATCGCCCGTTCGATAGATTATTGTATTGAGCACAAAATTCCGTTTATGCTAATCTCAAAATCAGGTGGAGCACGCATGATGGAAGCCGCATTCTCGCTTATGCAAATGGCTAAAACTTCTGCTAAATTGGCACTCTTAGCAAAAGCAGGACTCCCTTATGTTTGTTTGTTAACAGACCCTACCACAGGAGGAGTTACCGCATCTTACGCTATGCTGGGTGACGTAAATATTGCCGAACCAGGAGCACTTATTGGTTTCGCGGGGCCACGTGTCATTAAAGAAACCATCAAAAAAGATCTTCCAAAAGGATTCCAGACGTCTGAATTTGTTCTTGAACATGGATTTTTGGATTTCATTGTCGACCGTAGACAATTAAAAGATAAAGTAGCTACTTATCTTAAATTAGTCGGATAATCATCCAACAGCTATAAAAAAGAAAGCGGTGCCGAGAATATCTCAGCACCGCTTTCTTTTTTCTAAAAATATCTGGCGTTATTGGCTAGAAAGAGCTCTCCGTTCGCTTTCATTGCTGTCGGTCTACGGAGTCATGAAGTTTTTTCTGAATTGTATGTTTTATCCAAGTAAAGAGTCTTCAATTCGCCTTATAACTGCTGTCCTTCGACCTCATGACAGTTTTGTAGAACGGTTGAATAGGCCTTCCTTTTAAAGATAGCGCCAAAAAGCCCAGATTTTTCTTTTGGACAGATAATCAGGTTCCATTTCCTTATCATACGCTTCCCTTTCAAAAGAAATACGCAGATAAGCTTTATCGAAATCCCTGAATTGAATAAAGTGCACGGTAAATTCAATCAGATACCACAGATAAAAAAAGAGAATACCCAGTTCAAGCGCTTGCCGCAGATGAATACGCTCATGACGAATCAAATCCTCCTTTTGTTTAAAAAATGTACTTTTCAAAAAGATGAAAGGATAAATAGTAATCGCGTTGGCTTTTCCAAAAGAAAATAAATTCGTCCAAAATCTGCTAACTATAATCATATGTACCGTTTAAACCTTTTTTCAAACTAGTCAAACTTAGAAAAATTTACTTTTATACACAATTATTATTAAATCACTCTTGCCTGCATTACATCGCTTTGTTTCAGTCTTCAATCAGATAAGAGATCGCAAAAATTTCTTTTTGAATTGGAATTTTTATTAAGTTTGCTATAGATTAATCGTGAAGATATGCCGTACAAAGAGCGTGAGATAAATAAATTGTATTATACAATGGGGGAAGTTACAGAAATGTTTGATGTAAATGCGTCCCAAATACGTTTTTATGAGCGTGAATTTGACATTCTACAACCTAAGAAAAATAAAAAGGGTAATCGCTTATTTACGCAGGAAGATATTGCCAATTTAAAGATTATATTCAATTTGGTTAAAGATAAAGGCTATACACTACAAGGGGCACGTGATTACCTGCGCGACAACAAATCTGAGGCAAAAGAAAATCAACGTGTTGTAGATTCATTGGAGCGCTTAAAAAGCTTTCTTCTTGAAGTTCGTGATTCACTATAGCACCTGCGAAACTTCTTTTTAAAACTCCCCTATTGGGAACCTTTCCGTCGTTTTGACCAACTTCTTTCCGTCTATCCGAAGCGGAAACTCTTTCGATTTATAGAAGAACTAAAGTCAAGATCTGACCTATTTTACAGCTGAAAACCATATATTTATATAAAGCACCAGCAATGCACCTTCTCTCAGGGATCGTGTACTCATTGACAGGCTCTGGCCTCGTGGAATAACTAAGGAAGAGGACTAAAGAAGAGTCTACGTGACTTAACGGTCTTTGAGTTCAATAACCTCCAGGTTCTCAATCTTATCTTTATTGATATCAAAGCGCATTAATGTTCTTACCTTATGCCAGCCCTGCTTACCTGCCGCTCCAGGGTTGAGATGGAGACAATGGATCTTAGGGTCGAAGATAACCTTTAAAATATGTGAGTGCCCTGTAATAAATAATTTAGGCGGATTTCTCATTAGTTCTCCTTTGATTCGAGGAGCATATTTCCCAGGATAGCCACCAATGTGCGTCATGAAGACATCCACCTCTTCACAAGTAAACCTTAGATCTTCCGGGAATCGTAAACGGATGTCTTGACCATCGATATTTCCGTATACTCCTCGCAATGGCTTAAAAGCTGCTAACCGATCCGCAACATCGCTATCACCAAAATCTCCAACATGCCATATCTCGTCGCAAGCTGCAAAATGAGTAAATACAGCTTCATCTAAAAAAGAATGTGTATCTGAGAGTAATCCGATCTTTGTCATCACTTAAAAAGCTAAAAAATAAGGTGCTAAGGCATTTCGATAAGCATCTGAATAAACACCCTTGGCAGCATAAATAACAAATGCACGTTTAGCGAGCGATTCAACACGTAAGCGTTCAAATGTAACGATTTTCCGAATCACCGATTCCCCTTCAAACGAACTTATTTGTACCTCACTGGAACAGTATAAGCCTCTTTCCACTGAAATTTTAGTCAACGTTTCCGCTAACGCCGTCGGAACAATCAGCACTAATTTTCCCCGATTTGATAAGCGTAAAGCAGCGAACTCCAGCAGTTCAGAAAAAAAGTCCAGATCGGTATGTCGCGCCAACTTCTTACGGTCATCCGGATTATGCAATGAATCGGTATAAAACGGTGGATTTGATACGATCAGATCATAATGCCCCTGTACATCCATTTGCTGAAAAGAGGTAGCATGCAACACTAAACGTTCCTGGAAAATGGAGTTACGGAAATTTTTGTCTGCCATCGCAGCAGCCAAAGGGTCAATTTCGACAGCCTCTATCCTGCTGTCTACGAGTCGTTGAGCCAACATGAGTGCAATGACCCCCGTACCCGTACCAATATCCAGTACGCGATCCACAGGTTCTACTTCCAGCAGGGAAGCCAGCAGTACGCCATCTGTGTTAATCTTCATTGCACAGTCAGACTGATCAACCTCAAACTGTTTAAACCGAAATATCGACGCCATAAGCCAAAGATAAAACTTTTACAACCTTTGGCACAAACAAACCAGTGTATCATGCAATTTATTTGCTAATTTAGTCAGCAACAAATCTATATAAGCCATGAATATCCGTCAGCTTGCTCTCATGATATTGATCATCATTGCTGTGCTTCCTACAAAACTACTGCATGCACAAGAGAATTGTGACCGGCACACAGCTGAAATACTTCCTTTATTGACAAAGACATTGAACAACAATGACTTTGATCAAATTGATCCTTTACTCAATAGTATGCAAGCAAGCTGTGGTGTCAACGAGTTTGTACAGCGTTTACGTATTCTTGTGTACATCATTGAAAAAAAGAATACCACAACAGAGATCAAACATTATGTAGACAACCAATTCGATAAAATTTTCCTACAGCGATTAGATGCGGCAGACCGGGAAGATTTCGCAGCTCAATACGATCAGGACAAAGCAAAATACAATTTCGTACCATTAAGGCATCCCCTGGACGGCCTCATAAAAGTAAGAGCGAAAGCTCTTCTCGCTTCGGATAGTTATACATTAAACGATCAGGAGAAAGATATTTTA
This sequence comes from Sphingobacterium sp., assembly GCA_022712315.1. GTDB lineage: Bacteria > Bacteroidota > Bacteroidia > Sphingobacteriales > Sphingobacteriaceae > Sphingobacterium. The sequence continues at coordinate 85,689 of JALAGS010000162.1, forward strand.
CAACTCTTTTCGGATACTGATGTAGCCAATGCCGTACAAGAACAACAAGCTGACGGACAGGATAATCAACAGCGATTTCCAACACCCAAAGTGTACAGAGATAGACAGAAAGCTAAAATGGGCTATGTTCCTTCAATCGGCGTAGTCACCCCACTCGGCGGAGCGAACAAAATTTTTGGAACCAATATAAGTTTTGGATTTATGCTGATGAGCTCGCTGGAAAGAAAATTTATTTTCGAAGGGGGCTTCAAGGTACGCATCAATTCAAATGACCGTAATATTGATTACAACTACGAGGGCTCCAATGTTTCAGTCAATTCTTCAGCGACCGCATTTATGGGCGGTGCTGTAGGTTACAAAGTATTTGACAATGATAAATTTATACTGATTCCAAAAGGTATCGTTGGCATTGATATTACTGATACCGGCATCACGGAAAGCGCTTATTCCTCTGGTTATTATGATCCAGATGGCTATTATTATGATGGTGGATACACAGATCGTATGGTAACCATCAATAATGTTCACTTGGGACTCGGTCTCGCTTCGCTATTTCGCATGAAAAACCAAAAGTACATAGGTTTCGAACTCGGCTATCATTACACGCCCTATGATGCAAGCAGTAAAGTATTGAGCCCCATACAGGCAAATTACGGAAGTTTGGAGCTATTCTTCAGATTTTAAGCAAATAGCCCTTCAAAAACTTTCATAGCTTTGCAGACATCAATAGCAACGAAAGCGAGCTAAAGGTTCTTTCTGGCCCATAAGATCAGTCACTTTTAGAAAAAAAATACGCTAGATCATGTCTTTTAAGACGACATGATCTGGCGTATATAAATCAAAAAAAACAAATCCCACTTGAGATCAAGTGTCCAAGCCCAAGGGAAGACTTAATTCTTTAAAAGGCGCTGTATCTCATCCAATTTCATTAATGCTTCAACTGGAGTAAGCGAATTAACATCCAGATTATTCAGCATATCCCTGATCTTATTCAAGACAGGATCATCAATAGAAAACATCTGCAATTGATAGGCCTGTTTTTGGATTTTGCGCATGCTATCTTTAATCTGCTCTCCACCTGTGCGCTCCTGCTCCAGTCTTTTCAAGATTTGATTAGCCCGATTAAGCAACTTTTGCGGCATTCCAGCGAGCTTTGCCACATGGATTCCGAAACTGTGCTCTGAACCTCCTGGAACAAGTTTACGCAAGAAAATAACTTTGTTATTGACTTCCTTCACCGTTACATTATAGTTTTTTATACGATCCAGCGAAGTAGTCAGCTCGTTTAATTCATGGTAATGCGTGGCAAACAAGGTTTTTGCCTTAGCAGCAGGATGATTATGTAAAAATTCGGCAATAGCCCAGGCAATGGAAATGCCATCATAAGTGCTTGTACCACGACCGATTTCATCCAGAAGAATAAGACTGCGGTCCGATAGATTATTCATGATGCTCGCGGTTTCATTCATCTCCACCATAAACGTAGATTCCCCCGAAGAAAGATTGTCCGAAGCACCTACACGAGTGAAAATTTTGTCAACTAAGCCGATCTTGGCCTCTTTTGCTGGCACGAAGCAACCAATTTGCGCCATTAACACGATCAATCCAGTCTGACGGAGCAAGGCAGATTTACCCGCCATGTTAGGTCCCGTAATAATAATAATCTGCTGTGTTTTCGGATCTAAAAAGGTATCGTTGGTAATATAGTCCTCGCCTATTGGCAGATTTCTTTCAATGACAGGATGTCTTCCACCTTTTATATCCAAAACTTTGCTCTCGCTGACTTCGGGTTTTACATAATAGTTTTTCTCCGCTACAACAGCAAAGTTAAGCAGCACATCCAACTTGGCTATGAGCTGTGCGTTGAGCTGAATAGGTTTGATATATTCAGCAATGGCAACCAATAGCTCAGCATATAATCTATTCTCAAGCGCCTGGATCTTCTCCTCAGCACCGAGAATCTGTTCTTCATATTCTTTAAGTTCCTCCGTAATATAACGTTCAGCATTCACCAGCGTCTGTTTACGTATCCACGTCGTCGGAACCTTATCCTTGTGTGTATTTGTAACTTCCAGATAATAGCCAAAGACATTATTGAACGCTATTTTTAAAGAAGGAATTCCCGTTAGCTCCGCTTCCCTTTTTTGGATCTCAAGAAGATAGTCCTTGCCACCAAAAGCGATCTTGCGCAAACGATCCAATTCGGGGTCCACCCCTTCCGCGATTACACTCCCCTTATTGATCGCGACAGGAGGCTCCGCCTGAACCTGTTGCTCGATTTTTTCACGTATAACAGCACATGCATCTAACTGATCTGAGATCGTCCGAAGAGCATCAGCATCTTTACGATCGGTAAGTTCCTTCAACTTCTCAATAGCATATAATGCGCGCTTCAACTGCACAATTTCCCGTGGATTCGCTTTTTGTAGTCCGATCTTGGAAATTAAACGCTCCAGATCTCCCACCTGCTTGATCTGACCAATCAATTCATCCCGTAAATCACGGTTAGTGAAAAAGAAATCGACCACATTCAATCGCTCCTGAATACTTTTTTTGTCTTTCAGTGGCATCACGATCCAGCGCTTGAGCAGACGTGCTCCCATTGGACTGGACGTATGGTCCAATACATCGGATAATGTAACCGCATTTTCATTCAGCGAACCGATTAATTCCAAATTGCGGATCGTAAAACGGTCCAGCCACATAAAACGGTCCTCTTCAATACGGGAAAGCGTAGAAATGTGCTGCAGATTACGATGTTCCGTTTCATTGAGGTAATGCAATGCAACACCGGCAGCAACAATCCCGGCAGTCATGCGATCCACGCCGAATCCTTTCATCGATGATACTTCAAAATGCTTCAACAACGTTTCTGTGGCATAATCACCCGTATAAGGCCACTCATCAAGAAAATAAGTATAATATTGTGCTCCAAACTGTTCAATAAATTCCTTGCTCTGTTTTTTGGAGAGGATAATTTCTGTCGGTTTAAAGCCTTGAAGCAATTTATCTATATAGGCTACACTGCCCTGAGCAACCAGAAATTCTCCTGTTGAAATATCCAGGAAAGAAATACCGATTCGCTCCTTTTCGATAAAGATTGATGCTAAATAATTATTCGACTTCTGTTGAACAATATTGTCACTGTAAGAGACTCCAGGTGTCACCAGCTCGGTCACCCCACGCTTAACAATTGTTTTTGTTGTCTTCGGATCCTCTAACTGGTCACAGATCGCCACCCGTTGGCCTGCACGCACCAGTTTCGGAAGATAGGTTTCCAATGAATGATGGGGAAAACCAGCCAATGCAGTCTCCGATTCCGAGCCATTCCCACGCTTCGTCAAAACGATCCCCAAAATTTGGGCAGCTTTGATCGCATCTTCACCAAATGTCTCGTAAAAATCGCCAACACGGAACAATAACAACGCTCCAGGATACTTAACCTTGATCGCATTGTACTGTTGCATCAATGGGGTCACTTTCTTTTCTTTTGCCAACTTTTAAAATCAATTTTTATGAAGCGTAAAAATAGGATAATATCGTCGCTTTGGCAAACGATACACTCAACTTCTCGACAAAATCATTTCCATTAAACAAGAATATAAGCTAAGTTTGTATCCGAAAAAAATTAGTCATGGCCATCAAAAGATCTGGTAAACAAAATACGTCCAGCAAACAACAAAATACCTTCAAAAAAACATCCTTCAACCCTTTGAAGTCAATAAAATCCCCTATCCTGCGCATTGTGACACGGGTAGCTCTCTATTTTATTGGTATTTCACTCTTTTGGGTCATTAGCCTGCGGTTTATTAATCCTCCCATCACTTGGTTGATGATTCAACGTGGGTTTGAGCTAAAAGAACAGGGCAAGGGATTTAAACTGGAAAAAAACTGGCTGGATTACGATGAACTTTCGGACAACCTAAAGTTAGCGGCCATTGCAGGAGAAGATGCTCACTTTATGACACACTGGGGATTCGACATGCAGGGGATTCAGAATGCCATTAAAAAAAATGCACAAGGGAAGAAATTACGCGGTGGAAGTACAATCAGTCAGCAGGTGGCCAAAAATGTCTTTCTATGGCCCGGCCGCTCCTGGTTAAGAAAAGGCTTCGAGACCTACTTTACCATTCTTATCGAAACATTCTGGAGCAAGAAACGCATCCTTGAGGTTTATCTCAATGTGATTGAAATGGGACAGGGAGTTTATGGTGCTGATGCGGCTGCTTCGTATTACTTTAGCAAAACAGGTAGCAATCTTTCCAAAAAACAAGCCGCATTGATCATTGCCATATTACCAAACCCAAGAGAATGGGATGCGCGTAACCCTTCTGCCTATGTCAATAGACGCGCAAACGCGATAGCAAAATATATGCATCATTACACTATTCCTGAATAAGCGAACCTATCACTATTCGGCGGATCAATCAGAAGATAAAGCAATACAGATCTATAGATCAAAAAGAAAGGCCATATGTAACTATGGCCTTTCTTTGTATAACATGTTGTGCAACTTATCTAAAAAGTCGTTTATGCCAACTTTGATGAAAAGGAACTACCCATGCATTCTCCATTTGATGTTCATGTGTGATGGTGTTATCAAATACCAGTGTATTGTCGTTAATGGTACCATCCGCCAGTAACTTCTCAAATCCATCACGGTTAACGACAGCTATTCGCTGGTCCACCTTGTACGCAAATTGCATACGGTCAAATAGTTGAATACCATATTTAGATTCGATTCCTTTCAAAAACCGAACCGAACTATCGATAGAGCAGCCAGATGCTGCCGCCACTTCCTCGTCAACTTTAAGTATGATAAAAAGATTGTCTCGCAATTCTGCCGAAGCTGAAAGCGGCTTTCCATGTACTTTCCACTGTTCAGCAAAAGCTTCCAGTTCAGTAACAATACCTTCTCCTTCTACTGCCGATACTATACGGTCAGCCTGATAAATCCAGATACGCTTCATATGCAAATAATTTTTCTACAGGTTCGTCTAGCCGATACGAATCAACTGATTAAACCTATACTATTTATACCCCCGGCTTTAATGGATATGTGCTCCACCGCTTCCGATTTCATGTCAAATTAAGCAGGCTTCGTGTTACTGAAACCCATATTACACCGCATTGTACAGCAATTATTTTATGTACTTTGCTTTACACCTAACCAATATAATAAGGAGAGATCATTAAATAAACGATCACACCCGTAACGGCCACATAAAGCCACATCGGATAAGTAATTCGGGCAAGCTTTTTATGACGCTCATAAGAGCCCGATATACCTCTAACAAAAGTAAAAAGTACAAAAGGGATAATAATAATAGAAAGCAAAATATGTGTAATCAGAATAAAGAAATAGATCGGTCTCAAAATTCCTTCCCCACCGTACTTTGTTTCAATCGAGGTCATGTGATAGGCAACATACATAGCCAAAAAAGCCAGAGAACAAGCAATGCACAATTTTATTAAACGTTCGTGCAATGATTTATTACCCTTTTTTATTGCCGCCACTGCCCAGAATAGCAATACAGCTGTAATCCCATTTATAGCCGCGTAGATAGGAGGCAAAAATGTTAGCGGTTTTACATCATAACCCAGCTTTTGTAAATTCACCGTAAAAAGGATAGCAACTACTATCGGTATCACAATAGATAGCAACCAAATCCATTTACTGTACTTCTTTTCCTTGTTAAGACTCTCTTCCATGATATAATTATCTCTTTTGTTCTATTGTAGCTGGGTGGTTTCGGATCTCCTCGACCAATAATAATTTAATTTCATCCTCAAGGCGATCAACATCCGTTTTGACATTGATGTCATACATACCTCTTATCCGTCCTTTTGTATCGAGTAAAAGATAATTAGACCCAATAATAAATGGCTTGCCGTTGTCATTATTAACCATGGCATCCTGCAACAGACTTTCCTTGGCAAATTTAAAGATATCAACAGAAGGATCTGTCACAAAAAACCAAGATTTGGTCCAAGGTTTGTAAACTTTCGCATATTTAGCCAACACTGCTGGCGTATCATATGCCGTATCCACTGTAATTGAATACAGCCTGACTTTCTTATTCTGTATAAACCGATTAGCAATCTGATCCAATCGTTTGATCATCGTCCTCGATAATGATGCGTCCCTAGAGTACATCAGATGGACTACGGAAAGTGTCGTATCATTGTCCAATAAATGGACCTCCTTGCCGTCGTAATTAACAAAGTCGACAGCGGGCACGGTATGGTATATCGTGTCAGGAATATCTCTGCCCCATTTTCGATGGGTAGTTCCCGGCACCTCCTTTTTTCCAAAAATAGGTAAGGAGGCGTAGCTATTAGAGCCACTTTTATTTAGTATAAAATATAAAAATCCTGGCAATAAAAGAATTACTGCCAGGATCAATATAGTTTTAATACCTTTCTTTTGTCCAGTATTATTATCCATTCACCTTATCTATTTATTTGGAAATATTTGATGTTCCTGGAATGCCGAAGCTAAATGGCCTCCTTCAACAAGCATCAAAACAATAAAATAAATAATAAAAATAAAGACGATTCCTACAGTAACAATGAAGCTCGATTTCTCGAATTTCAAGTGCATAAAGAATGCAATGATATAATAAGCTTTAACTAAAGTAAGTACGATATAAATCGAATTAACCAATACACCTTTAGCCAAAATTTGCCAATGATGGACAAAACCCAATGCAATTAAGAACTCAAGGCAAGTAAGGGCTAAAAGTACCCCAAATACTCTCCAGATGGCCTTTTTATCCAACCCACCTTCGTGAGCATGCTCTCCATGAGCGATATTATCTTGATATTGTGACATAGCTTTTGTAATTAAATTGTTTTACTAAACAAGGTAGAAAAGTGTAAACACGAATACCCACACTAAATCCACAAAGTGCCAATATAGACCTACTTTTTCAATCATTAAATATGATCCTCTTTTTTCAAAAGTATTATTTAGGGTCATGCACAAAATAATGATGTTCAAAATAATACCAACAGTTACGTGGAAACCGTGGAAACCAGTAATTGTAAAGAATAGGTTCGCAAATTGAAGTGCTGATGTATACGACACATCTCCAGTAAAGAAATGCCCCAATTTTTCAACAACATTTGCACCTTCCATATGTGTAGCAATATCAGTAGCAGGATTACGTCCAAACCAAAAGCCTTCGTGGTGCAAATGCGTCCACTCCAATGCCTGACAGCCAACGAACATCAAACCGCCCAAAATGGTCCACAACATCCATTTAACAACCTCATGCTTCGAATTACGATGTCCAGCTTCTACCGCCAATACCATGGTTACCGAAGACATAATCAAAATAAATGTCATCAAACCGACAAATACCAAAGGTTGTCCACCGTCAGTAATTCCTGGAATAGATTGAAAAACCTTATCAGGATCCGGCCATACAGCATGTGAAAATCGTTGCGCGCCGTAATAAACCAAAAATGCAGAAAATGTGAAGGCATCCCCTACCAAGAAAAACCACATCATGATTTTTCCATACTCTAAGTTCCAAGGTGATTTTCCACCATTCCATGGACCAGTTTTTACCTTATCCAATTGCGATACTGTTGTACTCATTGTTTACTATTATTGATTCAAAAGTAAGAAAACATATATATAAATCCATAAAAGATCGAGAAAATGCCAAAAAATACTGGCAAGATCCATGCGGAAAAGATTGCCGTCTTTAGGAAGTTTATTAATTCCTATAATCGCGCCAATCAAAACGATCAAACCCGCAATAATATGCGCCAAGTGCATCCAGATAAAAACGTATATAAAAGATTGCGATGCGTTGTTATTCACAAAATAAACACCCCTATCGATCAATACATTCCAAGCATGAACTTGCAAGGCAAAAAATACGACTCCCAAAATAAAAGTTGCTATCAAAAACAATCTCTGTTTGGAAGATTCTCTATTTTTAGCCGCTCGATGTGCTAAAAACATCGTCAGACTACTTACCACAATCACCATTGTACTATACAAAAGTGCATTCGGCAATAAAGTCTTAATTCCTTTGTCCACACCGCTCGCCGTATATACAATGAAACCACTGGATAACGCAGCAAACATCATAAACATACCCAACATACCCAACCATAGGTTGAACTTCTGGGCTTTTCTCTGTACTAACTTCTCGTCAGTCTGTACTTGTATATCTAACATTATTTCAACGGAATAAAGTTAAGCAATAATACGAGTTGTGTCACAGGCAAATAGATAAATGAGGTAAACATCACTTTCTTCGCTGAAGGAATATCACAATTCTTAAACAGCAAATAACCATAATAACCAAACATCAACCCACCCACTACGGATACAATCGTAAACCAAATTCCACCAAAGCCAAAATGATACGGTATAAAGCCTGCAGGTATCATAAACAAGCCTGAAATGAATACCATAAAAGCTGATATCTTATCACGTTTTGTCGTCGGTAATAAGCGAAAACCGGCCCGTTTATAATCATCATCCACCACCCAGGCAATGGCCCAGAAATGCGGAAACTGCCATAAAAACTGAATAGCAAACAACACAAAGGGAATGATGATGATTGCCGCTTCGTTATGTCCACTATAGTAGGCCAAATCATCTTGCGAAAAAGCTGCATAATACCCGATTAAAGGGGGGAATGCACCTGGAAACGCTCCGACAAACACTGCTATTGGCGACTTTCTTTTTAACGGGGTATAGATAAATGCATAAAGAAGGATACAGAAAACGGATAACAGACCAGCCACAAAATTCAATCGAACCAGTACCAAAGTTCCTAAGATGCCCATGAAGACACTCAATACCAAAGCCTGTCCAGTTGTCATTCGGCCAGACGGTAAAGGTCTGTCCTCTGTACGTTTCATCAGTTTATCTAAATCCTTTTCAATGATCTCATTAAATCCGTTCGCAGAACCTGTAACTAGGAAACCGCCAACGGTCAATAAGAACCAATTGAACCAGAATATATCACCCTGTTGTTTTGATCCTATCAGAAAAGCAATTGACGCAGAAAATACCACAGTCAACGTAAGTCTCAACTTAACAAGCTTTTTGAAATCTGAAATAAATTCTTTCATAACTAAAAGAGACCTCCTACTATCAGTGTAATTAAACACGTACTTTTAAACATAAACATCCCGAATTCCAAGATTAATGCCTTTGCTTGTTTAACAATAACAACAGGTAGAATTGCGCGCCAAATAATAAGGTAGCAACCACCAAATGTGTTGTCTGTGCAAATGCAGGTATTGCAAATCGAGCTAAGATAATTCCTGATAGCATTTGGATACCCACTAGCGTCAATGCGATTAAAGCAAATTTATATTGCTTAGAACCCGTATTAAAACTAGTGCGGACCAAAAAGAATAATACAATAACTAAAATCAAAGAACAGTATGCCAACCAGCGATGTAACTCAAACTGTTGGCCAATAGTTGTTATAAAATCAGTCCGGGCAACCGTAGAACCAGTTAATAAATCAACCTCTTCCCGAACTCCCGTTCCGACAATTACTTGCGTCAGCATCAGCAAAATGGAAGCGATGGCAAGTCCTTTTAATATACCCAAAGAACGATTGACCAATAGGGTCTTGTTTCGCAAAGTAACCGCTTTGAAATAAGTATAAATACTAATACAAACAATTACGATGGCTAAGAGCATATGTACTGTAATAATCCAAGGCATCAAATTGGTCGATACGACAATCGAGCCAAGCCAAGCCTGAAGTACTACAACAAAAAGATTAATCACTGACCATACAACGATCGAACTTTTTGATTTTAAATAAGTGAAAGAATAAATAGCCGTAAATAACAAACAGAATCCCGAAACAACACCTACTAAGCGATTGATATATTCCGTCCAGGTTTTTGCAACATTAAACTCTTCATGCTGTAAAATACTCTTGTCGGTACGGAGCTTGTAAGCCATTTCTTTATCGCCGAAAAATTCGACAATCCGTGCGAAGCGTTCGTTCTTTTTTGCTCTTCCTTCAATATAATGCTGTTCATATCCCTGAGGTAATTGAGAAATATCCGTTGGAGGAATAATACGGTTAAAACATCTTGGCCAATCTGGGCATCCCATTCCTGACCCTGTACTCCGAACCACTCCCCCAGCAATAATGACCAAAAACAATACGATGATCGTGATAAAATTGGTCTTTATAAATCGCTTCTCAGCTGCTGGAAACATAATACTACCCCTACCTCTTAAAATATAAACTTGTATAAAATAGAGCAGGAATCCCCTACTCTATTTTATACTATTTTATTAGTCTTTTCTACCATTTTGCGCATTCCATTCTGCTTGGATACGCTCAGCTTCCTCATCTCCTTCGAAATCATGAGGCAAATTAGAGCTCATCGTTTCAGAGAAAGGAACATTTTGAGGAATGAAATCCTCACCATGGCCTGGCTTACTGTAATCGTAAGGCCAACGGTGTACAGTTGGAATCTCTCCTGGCCAGTTACCGTGGATATGTTCTACCGGAGTAGTCCATTCCAATGTATTTGATTGCCAAGGGTTTTGTGGTGCTTTTTTACCGAAGAAGATCGATGTAAAGAAGTTCCACAAGAAAGCTACCTGACCTAAAGCAGCAATAATTGCAGCCCAAGTGACCAATTGGTTTACAGAAACCCATTTTGCCATGAAAGCAAACTCTGTAAACGCATAGTAACGACGTGGCACACCATCAATACCCATAAAGTGCATTGGGAAAAATACCATGTAAGCACCTACGAAAGTCAACCAAAAGTGTAAATAACCCAGTTTGGTGTTCATCATACGACCGAACATCTTAGGATACCAGTGGTAAACACCACAAAGCATACCGAAGATTGAAGCTGACCCCATAACCAAGTGGAAGTGGGCAACAACAAAATAGGTATCGTGTAAGTTGATATCTAAAGCCGCGTTACCTAAGAACAATCCTGTCAAACCACCAGAGATAAAGAATGATACCAAACCGATAGCAAACATCATCGCTGGAGTGAAACGGATATTACCTTTCCACAACGTTGCAAGATAGTTAAACGCTTTTACAGCAGAAGGAACCGCGATAATCAATGTTGTGATCATAAATACACCACCTAAGAACGGATTCATACCCGTTACAAACATGTGGTGACCCCATACTATAAACGACAATACCGTGATACCAATCAACGAATAAACCATCGCGTGGTAACCGAAGATTGGCTTACGTGAGTTGGTCGCGATAACTTCAGAAGTTAAACCTAAAGCAGGCATAACAACGATATATACCTCAGGGTGACCTAAGAACCAGAACAAGTGTTGGAACAAGATTGGTGAACCACCTTCGTTCGGTAAAATTTGTCCTTGAACGACAAGATCCGACAAATAGAATGACGTACCAGCAGCGCGGTCAAAAATCAACAGAACCACCGCCGAAACCAATACTGGGAATGACAACATACCCACGATAGCAGTTAAGAAGAACGCCCAGATTGTCAAAGGCATTTTCCATAAGTCCATTCCTTTTGTACGCATGTTCAAAATTGTACTTACATAGTTAATACCACCGATCAACTGTGAAGCTACAAAGAGAACCATACTCACCAACCACAAAGTCATACCTGTTGCAGATCCTGCGATTGCAGTAGGGACAGCCGATAGTGGCGGATAGATTGTCCAACCAGCAGAAGCAGGTCCACTTTCTACGAAGAACGATGCAACCATAATTACCGATGCTACAAAGAACAACCAGTAAGATAACATGTTCATAAAAGGAGATGCCATATCGCGTGCTCCGATTTGATATGGAATCAATAAGTTACTAAAAGTACCTGATAGACCAGCTGTTAACACGAAGAATACCATGACGGTACCGTGAATGGTCACCAAGGAAAGAAAAAACTCCGGTTTTATACGACCACCTTCAGCCCATTTACCCAAGAATACTTCTAATATAGGGAACTCTTTATCCGGCCATGCTAATTGGATACGGAATAATACTGATAAAAGCATCGCAAAAACTGCCATGATGATACCAGTGATCAAGAATTGCTTAGCAATCATCTTGTGGTCACCAGAAAAGATATACTTTCTGATGAATGACTCCTCGTGATGATGTCCGTGCGAATCGTGATGTTCAGCGCTATGCGATATTACTGTACTTGACATATTCGATTTTATATTCAAAAATTCTTAATTAGTTCAAAGATGCTGTAACTTGTACGCTATCCTTTTTCACGTTAGCTGTTTTACCACTGAACTCTTTTTGCAAATCCTCAGTAAAATATTTGTTTTGTTTAGCTAACCACTCTTTATATTTCTCTTCCGTTACGACAACCACTTTCTTTTGCATGTTGTAGTGACCAGACCCACAAATCTTGTTACATAACATCACGAAGTCATAGTTATAATCACCCAAACGATCACGCATCTCTTCTGTTGTAACAGTAGGTGTAAACTGGAAATAGTTGGTCATCCCTGGTACCGCATTAATCTGAACACGGAAATCAGGAATAAAGAAAGAGTGAATAATATCTTTTGAAACGATATGGAAACGAACAGGTTTGTTTACAGGCAACCAGATTTCAGATCCTTGAATATCATCCCAAGAATTTTTATCATTAAAGTCAATACCGTAAGGATTAGTTGGTGTCGTCATTTTATAATTACGTTTACCAATAATCCCGTCTGAACCAGCGTAACGGACATTCCATTGGAATTGCTCGCCCAATACTTCAATTTGTAATGCTGATTTTTGAAGATCTTCAGGAATATTTGTGATCGATCTCCATGTAAAGAAACCGAACAATACCAATACAGTCAAAACAACAGCAGGAACGATTGTCCACAATTTCTCGATTGCATTGTTATGTGGATAATAATAAGCCTGACGTTTTGCACGCATGCGGTACAAGAATGTAAATGTCATCAACAAAATGTGTGTGATAACCAATACAAATGTTGTAATTGCTGTTGTAATGATAAACATGGTATCAATACGCTCACCGTGCTCAGTTACTGCCGATCTCCAATAAGCCGCTCCCCAGTGTACATATGACCAATACACACCGTAAAGGAATACAACCAAGAAAATGAATAACAATGCCGATTGAAATGTGTTATTCGCAAACGGATTGTATTTACCGTTCATCTTTCTTGTCAATTCATAGATCGAAAGTACTTTACCGATAACGGCAACAACTGTACATATAACCAAGAATAACAACACATAATATGTGAAGTTTTTATAAACCTGAGGGTCTATTTGCTTCACTTCTTCAACAGCAGGAGCAGCAGCACTAGCTTCAGTAGAAGAGCTAGCAGATGCAACAGCAGCAGTACCTGCTGCCGCTGTTGTATCTTTTGCAACCGAATCCGTCGCCGCAGGGGCAGCTACCGCTGTAGTCGCCACTTTAGCAGAATCAGATGCTACTGTATCTTGTTGACTTGCAAGGATAGGAGTTGCAAAAAGCAATCCTAGTGCAAGCACAAAACCCGAGATGGATTTGAATCTATTATTTAATTTAAAGCTCATTTCTTTTATAACGTTTTTACGTAACCTTCCTTTAAAAGTGAAACTATATCTGGTGATGCAAACTCTCATCCAAGAAAGGATGATTTTTAGGCACCAATGCTTGTTTACTCAATTTACTCATCACTAAGAAGATGAACAAACCTAAGAAACCAAGTGCAGTTCCGATTTCAATGATACCAAATCCTCTGTGTTCCGCTACAGTACCTGGCATAATCATGATGTAATAATCAAGCCAGTGACCAGCTAACAATAGAATACCGACGAATAACATCACGTTTTGTTTACGTTTCGCATCGCGGTCCACCAATAATAACAATGGTGCCACAAAGTTAATGATAATACTCAACCAAAACCAAGGTTTGTATTCTGGTTCCCAACGTTTGTAGAAATAAACTGTTTCTTCAGGAATGTTTGAATACCAAATCAACATGAATTGTGCAAACCAAACGTAAGTCCAAAAGATCGAGAAACCGAACATCAATTTACCCAAATCGTGCAAATGATTTTCGTTTACCCAGTTCATATAACCAGCTTTCTTCAATACAACAACGATGATCGTGATACATGATATACCGCTAACCCACATTGCTGCAAAGTTATACCAACCAAACATCGTCGAAAACCAGTGCGCCTCTAAAGACATTACTGTATCGAAAGACCAGATAGGAGTAGTAAAACCAAAGATAACCAAGAAGATTGCAGACAATTTGAATGACTTTTTATAAGAAGTCAATCCACCTTCCAAATCCTCTTTATAAGAAAGTTTCGCAAAAATAACAGCAAAAATGCTATATGTACCCATAAATACAACTTGACGGATCAAGAAGAATGGAACATTTAAATAAGCAGATTTACCTGCGATAATAGGGTCAAAATTTGTACTGTGCGGATCAGTGATACCGTCTGCATTCCAGTGATGATATAAGTTATGTGTGGTTAAACCTAAACCTACGATAACCAATAAAATCAATGAAGCAATTGGTAAAACACCCGCCATAGCCTGAGGTATACGTACCAAACCTGCAGACCATGCAGATTGTGTCACATATTGCAAGGCAACAAAGAATGTTCCAGCTGCGCATACACATGTAAAGTAATAACCCATCAATAACAAGTTGGCATATGTACGCTCTACAGTAACGTGATCGCCCGAAAGCAACCCGAAAGCTACAGCAGCTACGCCTAGTACAACAGCGACAATACTGAACATTTTAGCTTTGCCAGCAAACTCGTATCGCTCGTTGAAATTATAATCGTGATGATGACTGTGAGTTCCCATTTATATATCTGATGTTAGATTATTTCTTTTGTAATTCGTGAACATACATAACAACTTTCCATCTCTCCTCTGGAGATAATTGGGATGCATGTGATCCCATGGAGTTGTGTCCGTAATAAATTGTATGGTAAATTTTACCATCAGTCAAGTCAGCCATCAAACCACCTCTTGAAGAGCTCGCCGCATCTGTTCTGTGGTAAGATGGTGGCGGAGGAAAGTTCTCTAATTGACGAGTACCTCTTGAATCAGTCACGCTACGATCCTTAGTAATAGGACCATCACCTTTACCTTCAACTCCATGACATATAGAACAGTAAGTTGTAAACAAAGCTTTACCTTTTTCAAGATTTTCGGCATTTACGACCAAAGGACTTTTTACTTCTCTTCCTGCACGTTCATAATCCTCTAATGTATTCGCATACTCAAAACGAGTGAAGCCAATTGGATCTGTACCTTTAGGAGGTGTTTGTGCTGTTTTTCCATCAGCAAAATTCGCATTAGGTTGATCCGGATTGAAAGCAAGCGGATCGTACATGTTACGAGAAAACTCTAAACCTGTACTACGAGTTGTTTTGTCACCACAAGAAGAAACAAGTGCTGTCAATGCCACAGCTGCGCATAGCGTTCCAAGTAAATTCTTCTTATTCATAGCTAACATATTTTCTATCATTGTACTTAACTTCAACAGCTCCGGCTTCTTTCAATAAGCTATCGATCAAAGCGTGGTCTGTATTTTCTTTGGCATCTACTGCAAGGATGAAACGGTCATCTGTTGCTCTCAAGTCCATTACACGAGGTGCGCGTCCTGGGAACAAGTGGTTGCGGAAGAAAAACGTAGCAACCATACCCAAAGCACACAATAAAATGGTAACCTCAAATGTAACTGGAACAAAGTTTGGCATACCAAATGATGGTTTACCACCGATATTCATCGGCCAATCGTATGCCATTGTATAATACAACAAACTAAAACCTAATGTCGTTCCTAATGCTCCAAAGCAAAATGCTGCGATAGGCAAGCGAGAAGGTTTCACACCTAACTTCGCTTCGATGCCGTGGATAGGCATCGGAGTAAAGCAGTCGTAAATACTTATATTGTTTGCTTGCAATTTGTCGATCCCATGCATCATTTCATCGGGATCCGCAAAACTACCTAATATATATTTTGTATTGCTCATTGCTGATTATTTTCTAACTGATAATTCTTTAATCTCTTCTTCTGTTACTGAATCATATTTCTCTAATGATTCTTGGAAGTACTCAACTTGCTCTGCAGGGAATGCGCCTTCTTGAGCCAATTTAGTTTTATGTTGTAATGAAGATGATTTCAACAACAATTTCACTTCGGCAATAGCGATACCTGGCAAGAAACGTAAGAACAACAAGAATAAAGTAAAGAATAATCCAATTGAACCTACAAAGATACCTACGTCTGTCCAAGTTGGGTAGAACATTGCCCAAGATGAAGGCAAGTAATCACGGTGCAATGAAGTCACGATAATTACAAAACGCTCAAACCACATACCGATGTTTACAACAATCGATAAAATCCATGAGATTGGAATACTTGTACGGATTTTTTTGAACCAGAATAACTGTGGAGAAATTACGTTACAAGTCATCATTGACCAGTAAGCCCAAGCGTATGGACCCAACATACGGTTCTCGAAAGCATACATTTCGTATTCTGAACGAGAGTACATTGCGATAAACAACTCAGTCAAATAAGCCACACCTACAATAGAACCTGTCGTCATGATAATGATATTCATCGACTCAATGTGGAACATCGTGATGTAGTTTTCGAAGTTCATTACTTTACGTAAGATCAACAATAAAGTCTGTACCATCGCGAAACCTGAGAAGATCGCACCAGCCACGAAATATGGCGGGAAGATCGTCGTGTGCCATCCAGGGATAACCGAAGTTGCAAAGTCCATGGATACGATGGTGTGTACAGAAAGTACCAGTGGCGTTGAAATACCTGCCAAGATCAATGACACGATTTCAAAACGTTGCCAAGTCTTTACAGATCCATTCCAACCGAATGATAATACCGAATAGATTTTTTGTTTCAATCCAGTAGCACGGTCACGAATTGTTGCGATATCCGGCAACAAACCACAGTACCAGAATACCAAGGATACTGTAAAGTAAGTCGAGATCGCAAACGCATCCCATACCAAAGGAGAGTTGAAGTTTACCCAAAGTGATCCAAATTGATTTGGAAGTGGGAAAATCCAATAGGCCAACCAAGGACGCCCCATGTGAGCCACAACGTATGTAGCCGCACAGATTACCGCAAAGATCGTCATCGCCTCTGCAGAACGGTTGATTGAATTACGCCAGTTCTGGCGGAAAATTAATAATACAGCTGAAATCAACGTACCCGCGTGACCGATACCTACCCACCATACGAAGTCGGTGATATCCCAAGCCCAGCCTACAGTTTTATTCAGACCCCAAGCGCCGATACCTGTCCAAAAGGTATAACTAACGCTAACTACCCATAATAAAGCACCTAATACAGCAACGGTAAAACCAATCCACCATGCTTTATTTGGTTTATTTTCAACCGGTAGTAAGATATCATCCGTAATTTTTGCATACGTAATGTCCTTACCGGTCATTAATGGTTCTCTTAATATTGATTCGTTATGCGATGACATAGTATTTTTATTTCAAATATTGTACAAGATTACGCCTCAAAAGTGTTTCTAACTTTTGTCATATAACCGATACCCGGTTGAACATTGATTTCCTCAAGTACGTAATAAACACGCTCGTTGCGTAATGCTTTAGATACTTCTGATTCTGGATCATTTGCATCTCCAAAGATGATTGCATTCGCAGAACATGCTTGTTGACAAGCCATTTGGATATCGCCATCTTTCACTTTGCGATTTTGAATCTTAGCTTGTAATTTACCTGCTTGAATACGTTGGATACACATTGAACATTTCTCCATTACCCCACGTGAACGAGTAACAACATCTGGATTTAAGACCAATTGTGTGAACTCATTGTTCAAGTAGTTGTCAAAACGTGAATCATTCCAGTAGGCGAACCAGTTGAAACGACGAACTTTGAAAGGACAGTTATTCGCACAGTAACGTGTACCGAAACAACGGTTATATGCCATGTGGTTCAAACCTTCTGAAGAGTGTACTGTTGCCAATACTGGACAAACCGTTTCACAAGGTGCGTGACCACAGTGTTGACACAACATCGGTTGGTGAACAACAGTGATATCTTCGAAATCTAAATCAGCCGAAGCTCTCGCAATTTCTTTTTCTTTTGTAAGATCTTGATCTTTTCCTTCGATCGTATAGTAACGGTCAATACGTAACCAGTGCATTTCACGACGACGGCGAACCTCATCACGACCTACAACAGGAATATTATTTTCTACGTTACAAGCAACAATACAAGCACCACAACCTGTACATGCGTTCAAGTCGATCGCCATCACCCATTTGTGACCTGGTTGCTCATATTTGTTCCACAAATCGTATGTTTTGTGATTATCTGTAAAGCGTCCTGCCTCAGAGTTAGGATCTTTCAAATATTTCGCAAAAGTAGTCTCACGAATAACGTTACGACCTTCGATCGTGTGGTGTGTCTGTGTTTGTGCCAATTGGTAAGTACCAGATGCTTTCGCTACAGTTGCTTTAGCAACACCTTGTACTGTACCATTGATGATAGAAGCAAATGGGAATGCGTTTTTACCAACTTCATTACCTGCTTTACCAACTTTTGTACGACCGTAACCTACAGCAACTGAAACTGTTCCTTGTGCTTGTCCCGGTTGTTGTACAACTGGCAATTCCAATTCAACACCATTTGCTTTTACAGTTACTTTACCGTCTTCACCCAAACCTAATTTCTCAGCATCTTTCGGGTTAAGAGCAGCATAGTTATCCCAAGTTACTTTAGAAACTGGGTCAGGCAACTCTTGTAAGTAAGCATTGTTTGCGTAGCGACCGTCACGAAGACCAGCAGGCTCATAAAGTTTCAACTCAAACTCACCTGTAATCGCTTTGCTTGATGCCTCAATTGCCGAAGCTGCTGCTGCTGCATTTCCTGTAAACGCAGGAGCTGTTGCCGCTTTAGCACCTTTATATTCGAAACCAGTTTGCAATACAGCATCCCAGTTTTTCGTAGAACCAGCTAAGATTTGTGTAGTCCACAAGTTCTTAACAAAGTTGTACATATCCGTATCATTTCCTGCCCAAGTCAACAAGCTTTGTTCAACTTGACGTGTTTTGAAAACAGGATTGATTGTTGGTTGAACGATAGAGAACAATCCTTCTTTTGGATTCGAATCACCCCAAGATTCCAAGAAAGTACTTGCTGGAGCGATCGCAGTCAATTCAGAAGCCGTTTCATCCGCACGTTGCGAAAACGATAAGGTGAAAGGAACTTGTTTCAATGCTGCTTTTACATCCTCTGCTTTAAAGTAGTCATATACTGGATTGCTATTCAAGAAGAACGCAACACCAACTTGACCTGATTTCGCCGCAGCTAAGAAAGCTTGGAACGAAGAATCCGAACCTTGGTATTGTTTAGAATAGTTATCCAAATCGATGATTGTACCGTAAGCACCTAATGCAACGTTGATTGCATTCACCAATACCTGTACATTAACATCGTTAGAACCAGCAACAACAACTGCTGCACCTTTGCTGTTCACCAATTCTTTCGCAGCTAGAGCGACACCTTTTTGTGCTTTCTTGTTTGCAGTAGCACCAGCCAATGACTGACCAGTGATTGCATTATATAAAGCGATCAAGGTAGCACCCTCTTCCGAAGGTTTGATAGCGATACGTGCATCAGCATTTGTACCTGTCATGGAAAGACCAGACTCAAATTGCACGTGACGCGACATTTTTCCGTTTTTCAACGATTTGTAGTCACGATTTTTCGCGTATTGCTGTGTATGCTCTTCACCTGCCAACCAAGTTCCTAAGAAATCAGCCGCAACGGAAACAATCACATTTGCTTTTTCAAAATTGTATGAAGGAACTACAGCCTTACCGAAAGAAGCTTTATTTGCTTCGATAATACCGCTGTAAGATACAGCGTCGTATTGTACATGGTTAACTGTAGGGAATTTCGTTGCAAAAGCAGCGATAGCCGCCAATGTAGAAGGACTGTTTACGGTGTTAGAAACGATCGTGATTTGTTTACCAGAAGATGCTGCTGCATTTAAAGCTTTAACAACCTCCCCATCCAATTTAGACCACTCCACATCTTGACCTTTCAATTGCGCCTGTTTCAATTTGGACTCATCATATAAATCCAATACGGAAGCAGCTGTAGTTGAATCCAAACCTTGGTTCAATCCAATTGCATTCGGGTTAGGCTCAACATTGATCGGACGACCTTCACGAGTTTTAACCAAGATGCTTTGACCATTGAACGTCGAAGCATAGTAGTTAGGGATACCTGGAGTTACCTCTTCAGGCTTAATCAAATAAGGAACTGCCTTATGCACAGGAGTACGGTTACAAGCCGCTAAAGAAACAGCACCCAAACCAAATCCTAATGCTTTCAAAAAGTCACGGCGAGGAGTTTTTGTACTCAAGCCAGCTTCGTTTAATACATCTTCTACAGGAATAGATTCGGCAAACTCACCCTTGCTTCCTTCAACGAAAGCAGGAGTTTGATTTAACTCTTCCAAACCTTTCCAATATTTTTTATTGCTATCCATTTAAGCTGTATATAAGATTGCGTATTTCAAATAATTATTAATAGTGACATTTACCACACTCAAGACCACCGATCATGGCTGCAGTCATTTTCTCACCTTTCTTAATTCTTTCGTGTGCTTTAATCAAATCTTCATAGTATTTGTTATCCGATTTAATATCAGTCTTTTTGTGACACTCAACACACCATTTCATCGTCAATGGAGAATATTGATATACTTCTTCCATATTTTGGATCGGACCGTGACAAGTCTGACACTCAACACCAGCTACCACAACGTGTTGTGAGTGGTTGAAGTAAGCAAAGTCAGGCAAGTTGTGGATACGAACCCATTGAATTGGTTTTGGATTGTTACCGTAAGTACGTGTATCAGGATTCCAATCCAATGCACGATAGATTTTAGCAATTTCCGGAGAAATCTCACCATCATAATGCTCTGATGCAGTGATTGTATTGTGACAGTTCATACATACGTTGGCCGATGGAATAGATGCATTTTTAGATTTAAATGCTCCACCATGACAGTATTGACACTCAATTTTGTTAACACCGGCGTGGATTTGGTGTGAGAACTTAATTGGTTGAACCGGCTGATAGCCTTGGTGAACACCAACGTTCCACATTGTTTTCCAACCACCTACAGCTAATAATGCAACCAACATCAAGACTGTAAAGCCAACCAACTTCTTGTTCTTAACGAATGCTTTCGCAAACTTCACAAAACGTTGGCTATCTTCTGGCTCTTGTTGCGCAGCAATAGCATCTTGGTTTTTAGCAATAACATTTTCTAAGGTACGGATCACACGATTCAACACCACGATAACCACAACCGCCAAAACAACAACTGCGATCAAGCCCAAAATCATGAACATAGATGCGTTATCATCTTTAGCAGCGGCACCACCACCAGCAGCTTCTTTCGGTTTCTCCTTAGAAGCATCCGTGATATACGCTAATACCGACTTGATCTGATCGTCAGACAAATCAGTAAAAGAAGTCATCACCAGCTTGTTATTATCTTCGAAGATTTTAACAGCGTCAGCATCGCCGGATGCAATTAGAGCCTGAGAATTCTTGACCCACTTGATTAACCAAGCTTCGTCTTTCGTCTCTGGAATCCCCTTTAAAGCAGGACCAACCACTTTTCTGTCAATGGCGTGACAGGATGTACACTTAGATTTGAAGATTTTTTCACCTTCCTTGACATCTTGCGCATGCAACGTCGTAACGGCAAATAATAGCATCAAACTCGTTGACACCACCCTCGCAAGGCTTCCCAAAACGGATGAGATAGTTCTCATATTTAGCACTTTATACTATTTATTTGTGAATGTAAAAAATTAACTCCCATGGTTAAAGGAGCCACTACCCCCTTAACAATGCCACAAAAGTATGATTTATTAACAAATCGCTGACAATTTTGTGACCTTTAATATCAATTTATAATCATTCTAAACAAATGCGTTTAAACAAGGATAAAAACCGCTTTAAGCTACTAAAGTAGTTCCATCGCTACAACTTTTCATTTGGATAGCCACTCAAATATAAGACAATTCCATGACAATGTAAAATACCCAAAATAGAAGCTCCACATAGAGACAAAAAACATTTTTCACCTTTATTTCCGTAACTTTATAAAATGAATTCAGACTTGGCTATAATCAGGTCTTTGTCTATCATGAAAGAATCTGGAAATTGATCTTTTAGTGCAAAGGAATGAAGTGCAAGGGAATGAATTTGACTGCTCCCACTGGGACGTTCTGATCATGCCCTCAATAAAAACTTAATAAAACGACTACAATGGAAACAAACAAAAAATACAACCCGCTAAGTAAAGAAGAAGAATACATTATTATACATAAGGGAACCGAGCGTCCTTTTACCGGTGAGCTTTTAGACAATAAAGTCAGGGGAACTTATATCTGCCGCCGCTGTGACAGTCCTTTATATCGCTCCGAATCAAAATTTGAATCTGGATGTGGATGGCCAAGTTTTGATGACGAGATTCCCGGAGCCATTACACGCATTACGGATGCAGACGGTCGACGTACCGAAATCTTATGCAGCACATGTGGCGCGCATCTCGGTCATGTATTCCTTGGAGAAGGCTTTACGACAAAAAATACGCGTCACTGCGTCAATTCTATTTCAATGAAATTTGTCGCTGACCCTACACCGTAACTTTTGCTTTCGTAGACTCACGAACTTTCAGTTCACAAGGCAACACCATTTTACGTGTTGCTTTTATTTTGCCCTGAAGACGAAGCAAGAGGATATTGATCAGGTTCTCAGCAATATCTTTGATAGGCTGCGAAACAACGGTGATAGAAGGTTCTACCAGCTTAAAAACAGTATGGTCATCGAAAGCGATCACCGCGGGCATAGCGAAGTTAAATTTCTTGGAAGCTTTCAAACCCGAGATCGCAAGATAGTTTGTTGAAAACAAAACGGCGTCCAGTCTATTTTCACAGATAAACTCCCGCAACGATTCCATCGCTTCATCATCCGAAGCATCCATCTGGATCTTTTGAATAAAACTTTGCTGCTTATTATTATCCATGGCTTTCATATAGCCATCTGAACGTTCTTTCATTTGGGTCTGATCCGAATAGAGCGACACAAATCCGATACGCCTATAGCCTTGTTGGCACAAATGATTGCTGGCATCAAATGCACCCTGAAAGTTGTCCGCACCAACATAGTCGGTTTCGAGGCTAGGAAAATAACGGTCGAATAGCACAACCGGTATATTGTTCTGCTGTAACTGCTTTACGGTGTCTTCTAGACCATCGGAAGGCGTAATAATAAAACCATCTACCTGCCGGTCATAAAACATCTGGATTAACTCCTTCGCTTTCTCCACATCGTTATTCGTACTACAATAAATAATACGATATCCCTGTTCATAAACCTTGCTTTCGATCAGACGTGCAATATTCCCAAAAAAAGGATTGGAAATATCCTCGATAATCAAACCCAAAATCTTTGTCTTTCCGGTACGGAGACTTTTTGCCAATTCATTCGGCTTATACCCTACCTTTTTGACATAATCCAGCACACGCTTTGTCAAAGCCTCACTAATACGCTTCTCTTTTGCCTTGTCATTCAAAATAAAGGACACAGTAGTTACA
Source organism: Sphingobacterium sp. (assembly GCA_022712315.1). Classification (GTDB taxonomy): domain Bacteria; phylum Bacteroidota; class Bacteroidia; order Sphingobacteriales; family Sphingobacteriaceae; genus Sphingobacterium. The sequence goes on from JALAGS010000162.1 coordinate 109,346, forward strand.
GAAATCCCCAACGCCTTTGCGATATCACTGATCAGAATACGTTTCTTCATGTAGTAGTAGTAGGTTTGTTAAGTTTTTTATTTCGAAGATTACTAAAGTAAAAAATTTAACGACAATTTACTAAAATAATAATAAAATTGCGCTAAAAGGTTTTATTTACTAATTTTAAGCAGTTTTCAAATACCCGAACAAAACCTATGACAGGAAATAAAGTACTCAAAACAGTGTTGGGCACAATAATTTTGCCATTTTGTGTGCAAGCCCAACAAAATCTAACACAATATGTCAACCCCTTCATCGGATCTGCAGACCATGGACACGTCTTCGTGGGTGCCAATGTACCATTGGGTGCAGTGCAATTAGGCCCGACCCAAATTCCACAGACATGGGACAAGTTCAACGGATGGGATTGGTGCAGTGGATACAATTACAAAAGCCAGGAAATTTTGGGTTTTACCCATACTCACCTGAGCGGAACAGGTATCGGCGACCTCAACGACCTAATGATCGTTCCTGCTAACGGAAAATTACAATTAACACCGGCAGAATTCAACAAAATGAATACAGGTTATGGCTCATCCTTTAAAAAAGAGAATGAGGTGGCTAGACCGGGATTCTACAGCGTATATTTAGATGACTATCAGGTGCAGGCCAACTTAACAGCAACCGAACGTGTTGGCTATCATCAATATCGCTATGAAAAAACAGACAATGCGCATATCTTAGTGGATCTGGGCTATCACATCAACTGGGATAAACCGACAGATACCTACATCAAACAGGTAAACGACTCGACCTTTGTTGGTTACCGTTTTTCAACAGGATGGGCCACTGATCAAAAATTGTATTTTGCGATCAGAACTTCCCAACCGATACAAAAAGTAAGATTTTTCGACGGTAAAGAAGAAAAATTAGGCCAAACAACATTCAAAGGACAGGCAATCAAAGCGGCTTTATTCTTTGATGCGGTTAAAAACAAAACCATCGAACTCAAAGTCGGTATTTCCCCTGTAAGCTCGACCAATGCGCTGAACAATATCAATGCAGAGATTCCAAACTGGAATTTCGAACAAGTAAAGCAAGAAGCCGATCAACGCTGGAACAAAACCTTAAATAAGATTCAATTTGAAGCCGACAAGGATACGAAGACAATCTTCTATACCGCATTATACCATACCTACTTCGCCCCTACCATCTTTAACGATGCAAACGGCGACTATATGGGCACGGATAAACAGGTTTATGAAAAACAGGATTTTGTCAACCATACGGTATTTTCGCTTTGGGATACTTACCGGGGCCTACACCCCTTGATGACCATCTTGGAAGACCGTAAAATCAACCAGGACTTTATCAAAACCATGTTGGCGATCTATCAACAACAGGGTAAATTGCCAATGTGGCACCTTCAGGGCAATGAAACCAATACCATGGTTGGATTACCCGCAATTCCCGTAATCGCCGATGCTTTCTTAAAAGGAATTATTGACGAGAAAGATTATCCTTTGATGTGGGAAGCTGTTAAGACCACAGCGATGGGTAATGATCACGGTCTGAAATATGCGCGTGACCTGACCTATATTCCGATCGACAGCATGCCTAATGAGTCTGTAGCATGGGCATTAGAGTATGCGATTGCTGACTTCGGTACTTATAAAATTGCCGAAAAACTGGGTAAAACAGAAGACGCTGCTTATTTCAAAAAACGCTATAAACTATACGAGCAATATTTTGACAAAGAGGTAGGTCATTTCGTCGGTAAAAAAGCCAATGGCGAGTTCCGCAGACCTTTCGACCCACTTATGGCCAAACACCGCGAGAATGACTATTGCGAAGGAAATGCTTGGCAATACACCTGGTTGGTACCTCAAGATGTCAAAGGTCTAATCAATCTTTTCGGTGGCGAGGAGAAATTTTTGAAAAAACTGGATTATTTTACGACCATGTCATCGGATCTTGGTGGTGAAGCTTCGCCGGATATTTCAGGACTCATCGGCCAATATGCGCAAGGTAACGAACCAAATCACCATATCCCTTATTTGTATGCTTACGCGGGACAACCTTGGAAAGGAGCAGCCTTAGTCCGTAAAGCGATGACGGAGTTTTACACAAACAGTCCAGCTGGTCTATGTGGAAATGATGACGTCGGACAAATGAGTGCATGGTACGTGTTCTCAGCAATGGGCTTCTATCCGTTAAATGCCATGAGCGGCGTTTATGTCTTTGGCTCCCCTATGATGCAGCATGCGAACATCAACTTACCAAATGGCAAAACATTGGCAATCGATGTAAAAAATCAAGGCAAAGCAAATCAATACATCAAATCGATCAAATTGAATGGTAAACCTTATTCTAAAACATTCATTACCCATGCACAGCTTTTAGAAGGTGGCCAGATGGAAATCGAGATGAGTGCAACACCAAACAAAAACTTCGGTAAAAACAAAGCCGATTGGCCTTCGAGCATTGACAATAATTAACTGAAAAATTGTCAGTAAAACATTAATGGATTAATATTTGTTAATACCTTAATAACATATTTAAGGAGAAACAAAAAATGGCAGATTACAAAAACATCAATATACAAGATATCCCAGACGGAGGTGATAATCCAAAAGACTTCTATGAAACTTTCAAAGAGCGATTGGAAGATTTAGAAACATTTCCAAAGGATTATACGTACAAATTTATCTTACCGAAAGATCAGGACCACTTCAATCAAATCCAAAGTGTATTTGATGACACAGGTGCCCAATTTGATTTCAAGGATTCCAAAACAGGTAAGTATACTTCGATTACGGTAAACTTACACGTAAAAGATGCCGATCAGGTGATTTACTTCTACAAAGAAGTAGCAAAGATAAAAGGTGTTATCATGTTATAAAATAACAAAAGACACTGTCTCATAAAGTGTGTAAGTTATAGAAATGCGGAGTTTGAAAGGACTTCGCATTTTTTATTTACTAACTTTATAAGAGTATGATTGACAAGGAGTCACTATTAAACGACAAGGAGTTCTTAAAGAGTTTTAAGGACGGCTTAGAGCTGCAATCATTTTTCCGCGAGTTACAGGCACGAGCAGTATCGCAAATGCTCGAAGGAGAAATGGACGGCCACCTTGGCTATGAAAAGCATGAGCGCAGTGGTCAGGGCAATTCTCGGAACGGACATACGAGTAAAAAGGTTCGTGGTGATCAGGGGGATCTGGAGATTCAGGTTCCCCGAGATCGCGATGGTACATTCAATCCGATCATCGTTCCCAAACGCAAGAACATGATTGACGGCGTTGCGAACGTGATCGTTTCGCTATATGCCAAAGGCATGAGTGTTTCGGATATAGAAAATATGATGCGCGATGTGTATGGATTTGACCTTTCTGAATCGACGATTTCCCGGATTACCGACCGTGTGGCGGGTGATGTTATCGCCTGGCAAAACCGCCCGCTGGACAACGTCTATCTGATTGTCTGGATGGATGGCATTGTTTTTAAGGTCAGGGAGAACTCCAAAGTGGTCAATAAAACCATTTATCTTGCTGTGGGCCTAAACAGGGATGGCTATAAAGAAGTTCTTGGCATGTGGCTGGGCAAGAATGAAAGTGCCAGTTTTTGGATGGGCATCCTGACAGACCTGAAATCCCGGGGAGTAGAGGATATGCTGATTACAGCGACCGATAATCTCAATGGTTTCTCCGCTACCATACGGAGTGTATTTCCTGAGTGCAGCACCCAGGTCTGTGTTGTCCACCAGATCCGAAATGCCTGCAGATATGTTGTATGGAAGGATAAAAAGGCCTTTACAGCGGATATGAAGCCTATCTATGATGCTCCCAATAAACAGGCTGCACAAGCCGCACTGACAGATTTTGCCGATAGATGGGAATCCAAGTATCCTTATGCAGTAAGATCATGGAAGGAGAACTGGGACGAACTGACCGTCTTTTACGACTTTCCACTTGAGATCCGAAGAATAATCTATACGACTAATATCATCGAAAACATGAATGGGAAGATCCGTAAATACACAAAGAATAAACTGTCATTTCCCAGCGATGATGCCGTATTGAAATCTGTATATTTGGCTTTGAGAGAAATCTCTAGAAAATGGACAATGCCCATTCGTAACTGGGCTATTATCCTAAATCAGTTCTTAACTTTATTTGAAAAAAGAGTCCAGTTATAAGGAACATAACTGAACTCCGTAGTTTTTATTTACACACTTAGTGGGACAGTCCCTAACAAAATAAGGCTGTCGAATTGACAGCCTTATTTTGTTATTGGCTTCAGTAGCTCCTGCTTCACCAAATCCTCACATGCAAGTATCTCCTCAATCATTACCTGATCAAATAATTCTTCGGGGACTTTCAATTTCAAAAGATAATTAATTGGACGCCCCGAGCGAATACCCGGCTTCCATTTTTTCTGCTTTCTCAGAAAATTGAAAAGCACCCTATCTCCTGAACCACTTTCCCTCTCCAATAGCGATCCATCTTTTACCACAAGCACCTCAAATACATGGTTAGCATATAACGTTTTGCTCAATTGCCCTTCATCCATAGTCTCTTTCAAATAACCTAGCCAGCGAACCTTAAAATTTTGCATTCTGTCACTTGGCTCTAGAAAAATATCAACTGCTCTAAAAATTACTGATGTATCGCTTATTTTTGACACCTGTGCCACAACAGGAACAGATAGCAGAAAAGCGAAAAAGAAACAATATAATCTGGTGGCAATTAAAAGCATCTAGTTAAGTTAATCAAATTTTGCATACAAAAAAAGCCCGCTATAGAGCGGGCTTTTCATATCATTTGCAAGGAATAAACTTATTCTTGACCGGCACCAGCTACAGGAGCTTCGCCAGCAGGTTTATCCTGCTTTGGTTTGTCTTCTTTCGGCGGACGAGGCAATAATGCTTTACGAGAAAGCTTCATTTTACCTTGTTTGTCGATATCCAGCAATTTAACCGTTACTTTATCACCTTCTTTGAAAATACCGTCCATTGTTTCAAGACGTTTCCAGTCGATTTCAGAGATGTGTAATAAACCATCTTTACCAGGCATGATTTCAACGAAAGCACCGAATGGCATAATTGATTTCACTTTACCTTCGTAAGTTTCACCAATCTCTGGTTTAGAAGCAATCGCTTTGATACGACCTACTGCATCATCGATTGCTGCTTTATTATCTGCGAATACCTGAACAACACCTTTGTTATCAACTTCTTCGATCGAAATTGTAGCACCGGTCTCACGTTGCATTTCTTGGATAATTTTACCACCTGGTCCGATTACAGCGCCAATAAATTCTTTATCGATCAACAATTGAACGATACGTGGTGCATGTGGTTTGTAATCTTCGCGAGGAGCAGAAATTGTTTTCTTCATCTCACCCAAGATGTGTAAACGCGCTTCTTTTGCTTGATCTAAAGCTTGCGTCAGCACTTCCCATTTCAAACCATTGATTTTTAAGTCCATTTGACAAGCAACGATACCATTTTCTGTACCAGTTACTTTAAAGTCCATATCACCTAAATGATCTTCATCGCCTAAGATATCCGATAAGATCGCGTATTTACCCGTTTTTTCATCAGAAATCAATCCCATAGCAATACCTGATACTGGAGCTTTCAATTTCACACCAGCATCCAAAAGTGCTAATGTACCAGCACATACAGTTGCCATAGAAGAAGAACCATTTGATTCTAAGATATCAGAAACAACGCGGATCGTATATGGATTTTCGCTGTCTGCAGGAAGTACCTGTTTCAATGAACGCATTGCTAAGTTACCGTGACCAACTTCACGACGACCTGGACCTCTATTAGGTCTTACTTCACCCGTAGAGAATGCAGGGAAGTTATAGTGAAGAATAAATTTGTTATAACCGTTGATAAAAGCACCATCGATCATTTGCTCATCGTCTTTAGCACCTAAAGTAACCGAAGTCAATGATTGTGTTTCACCACGTGTGAATACAGCCGAACCGTGTGCAGCAGGCAAGTAATCCACTTCTGACCAGATCGGACGAACTGTACGTACATTACGGCCATCTAGACGAATTCCTTCATCCAGGACAAGATTACGAACAGCATCATACTGAACATCGTGGAAATATTTTTTGAACAAGAAAGCTGTATCATCATCCAATTCCTCTGGCATTGTTGCTCTGTACTCTTCCGCGATTTTTGCGAAGTTTTCAGAACGGTCATGTTTTGCAGAAGCAGATTTTGCAATAGCGTAAACCTTATCGTAAGTAGCTGCAAAAATAGCATCTCTCAATTCAAGGTTTTCAGGCTCATGGTTATACTCACGCTTAACAGTTTTACCAACTAAGTTAGCCAGTTCTACCTGAGCAGCAACTTGTTTTTTGATCGCTTCATGAGCAAAAGCAATTGCTTCCACCATTTCAGCTTCAGAAATTTCTTTCGCTTCACCTTCAACCATACCAATATCCTGTGCAGAACCAGCAACGATAAATTCTAATGTTGCTTTTTCAAGTTCAGATAATTTTGGATTGATCACCAATTGACCGTCAATCTTCGCAACGCGAACTTCAGAAATTGGTCCATTAAAAGGAATATCAGAAACAGCAATAGCTGCAGAAGCAGCCAAACCTGCTAAAGCGTCAGGCATAATATCTTTATCAGCAGAGATCAAGCTGATTGCCACTTGTGTATCTGCGTGATAGTTTTCAGGGAACAAAGGACGCAATGCACGGTCTACCAAACGCGAGATCAATACCTCATAATCCGATAGTCTAGCTTCACGACGTAAGAAACCTCCTGGAATACGACCAGTTGCCGCATATTTTTCTTGGTAATCTACCGAAAGAGGTAAAAAATCAACCCCAGATTTAGCTTCTTTAGCTGAAACGACCGTTGCAAGCAACATCGTATCACCTTGTTTTAATACTACAGCACCATCAGCTTGTTTTGCCAATTTACCTGTAGACAATTCGATCTGGGTGCCATTACCCATATCGATGGTTGTTTTAATTTCGTTGTAATTCATTTAATCTTGTTTGCGACATGCTTTTCATCTTGTTGGCAGCATGCCAATATTTTAAATACATTAGATTTCAGCACAAAGGTAAATTAAAATATTAAGATTAATGCAATTAACGACAGGCTAAATCATCAAACCATCGGAATAACTGTGCCAAAAAGTTCAGCGACTCATTCAACAACATAACTCAGCGCAAAAAGTTCCGCAGTAAACCGGGAAAACATTGGCAAGTTAAGCCGACAACAATACGAAAACAGACTGTAAAAATTCTATGCCCATTTTCACACTTTGTTCGGTGCTTCTTCGGTACTTGTTCGGTGCTCGTTCGGTGCTTCTTCGGTTGAAAGCGAATAAACAACGACTAATCTCCGAAGAAAAAACGAATATATAACGACTAAATGACGAAATTGAAGTAAGGAAGAACCAATGCTATCCCGCCCTCTCCCCCCAGGGTATCCCAACAATTACAAACCCCACTACAAATCGAATAATCCCATTGAGACGCGAAATGTCTAATAACATATTGAGCACAATAAGCACAAAAAAAAAAGCCACCCAAAAATTGGATGGCTTTCTTAACACCTTTGTATTAAAGCTTATTTGATGATATCACGTAAACCTAGACCTTTAATGATCGCACGGTAACGGTTGATATCTTTTTTGTAAAGATAAGCTAATAATGAACGACGTTTACCTACTAACATTTGTAGGGCACGTTGTGTACCGAAATCTTTTCTGTTTTTTTTCAAGTGCTCAGTTAAGTGAGCAATTCTCTTAGTGAATAAAGCAACTTGACCTTCAGTAGATCCTGTGTTTGTAGCTGATCCAGCAAATTCTGCGAAGATATCAGCTTTGTACTCTTTACTTAAATACATTTCCTGAATAATATTAAAGCGTTAAAAATTTTATTAATTGGCTGCAAAGATAACAAAAATCTTTGAGTGCCAAAATAATTTAACAAGCAAAGGTCTCGCTGATGCTACACCTTTACATAAATCTTCTTTTTATCCAGCCAATAGCAGATTACCCACATCAACGCTAGGAAACATAGCGAATACACAAAAGAACCTACCTCCGGAGTTCCAGGTACTTTTGCACAAACATATTTATAGAACCAAGCAAAAGCATCGAGATATTTTTGTGTACCGTCTTCTTTTAATCCATCAGGAATACGAAATAACCCTAAGAAGCGCGGCAAGATACCACTCAGTACAAAGATAAACAGCGGATTTTTACCAAAAACATCAAAAAACTGTGTCAATTTATTTTTTACACCCTGTACTTCAATAAACCAGATCATGCCACCTATGGTCATTGTTGCCAAACCTGTGGTATAAAGCACATAGGAACTTGTCCAGATCTTTTTATTGATCGGGAAACCCAAAGCCCATATCCAAGCCAATACAACCAAAATAAATCCGGTCACAAACATCCCTGCCAATAATTTAAAATGCGGCTCATTAGACGAAGGCACCTTAGTCCATAACCAATCGACCTGGCCCTGTTTTTTAATAAATACACCAACTAAATACCCGAAAACCACCTGAACGATGGTTGGCAAGGTACTCATCAGGCCCTCAGGGTCAAACGGTACACCTTCACCTTTGTAAACATGTGGTAAACCTAAAATGGCAATATCATACTTTGTACCGAACCAGCCTTCTAAGCTATAAGGATCTGCTCCTCCTGCTATTGCGCAGATCGCCCAATATAACAAGAGAATACCCGTCGAGATCCAGATAATAGTTTTCTCTTTAAAATAGTATGCAAGAATCGAAGCAAAACAGTAAGCAACAGCGATGCGTTGGAGTACACCGAAAATCCGAATTCCCCTACTCGGATCAGTTCCGTCAACCCATTGTTTAAAAACTAGCTCCGCACCATCCCATTTCACAAAAGGCCACCAATTGATGAAAAGTCCAATGGCAAAAATCAAAATCGTCCGTTTAATTACTTTCTGCCAAAATACTGCAGGGCCAGCCTCCTGTAACCGAGGTATGACAAAAGACATGGCATTACCAACTGCGAAAAGAAAAAAAGGAAAAACCAGGTCTGTAGGTGAACATCCATGCCACGCTGCATGTTTTAGCGGTGCAAACATATGAGCCCATGTCCCCGGATTATTTACCATAATCATCAGTGCCACAGTAGCTCCACGAAATACATCCAGGGAGTAATAGCGTTGTTTCATAATCAGATACTATAATTAAGAGGTAAATATAAGGTATTTGCTATTCATTTTTATGCCTAATCCATAATTTAATGGCACAAACGGGAAGAACAAGCGGTAAGATTGTTACAATAAGAGATGTTTGTATCAGTTTACAGGCTAAGAATCAATATCTTTTTAAATATTTTTAAAAAGTATTTGAAACTTAACAGCGAATAACTAATTTTAGACAACAACTTTTATACTAACCATATTTTGTTGTTTAAACTAAATTGTCAGAATAACCATCTAACAAGCAAAAAATTATTAACGAAAGTACCTTAGATTAACAGAAAACTAGTTTAAATCCCAAGTAAGGATTTCACCTAGCACTAAACAACTTTATTAACCTTAAATAATAGAAAATGAGTGTCTTTTACAAAAGAAGTGCAGGCTTAGCCCTATGCACGCTGTTTAGCGCAACATCCCTCTATGCGCAACAAACGGTTTCCGGAAAAGTCTCGGACAAAATAGGCCCTTTGACCGGAGCGACAGTAGCAGTCAAGGGATCCATTGTCAAAACGCTTACCAATGAACATGGATCATTTAAAATCGATGCCGAAAAAGGACAGACGATCCGAATTTCTATGATAGGCTACAAAACCCAAGAAATTGTTGTCGGCTCCTCGGCCAATCTCAAAATTGAATTAGAAAGTGATGAATCTTCGTTAGATGAAGTGGTCGTTACAGCCTTGGGAATCAAAAGAGATAAAAAATCTTTAGGTTATGCGACGGCAACTATTTCTTCCGATGACCTTTTAAAAGCCGGAGCGACAGAAAACCCCTTTTTGGCGATGTACGGAAAAGCCGCAGGTGTTGGTATTAACATTGGCTCAGCTGGTCCAACAGGCGGTGTTAATATTCGTATTAGAGGTGCTGCCGGTCTAGAATCTGGCACAAACACACGTCCATTATTCGTTGTAGATGGTGTTCCGCTTTATGACGAAAGTACTTCCATGGAATCAAGAGGATATGATCCTTTAAACTCTTTCGATATGGGATCTGGGATCAACGATCTTAATGCCGAGGACATTGAATCCATTGAAATTTTAAAAGGTGCAAAAGCAACGGTTCTCTATGGAAGTCAGGCTTTAAACGGAGTTGTTTTAGTAACAACAAAGAGTGGCAGAAAAACGCGTGGTTTAGGGATTCAACTCAATCAACAAATCAGTATTGACAAGCCTTTCACGTATATAGATTTTCAAAACGACTATGGATCAGGCGCTTCCACTAATGACATTCAATACGCAGATATAAATGGTAAGAAAATTAGAAAACTGCCATTAAGCCGATTTAGCTTCGGTCCTAAATTTGACAATTCAGACATTATGCTATATGATAGCACGATGAGCACATATCATGCCTATCCAGATAATTTTATTAATTTTTTTAAAACAGGTATCAATAACAGAACAAACATAGCTGTTTCAGGTGGTGGAGAAATAGGTAGTGCACGTGCATCATATACCACGAATACCTACAACGATATCTTACCAGGTTTTAAACAAAAACAAAACACCTTCAGCTTCAACGGTAATTTTATGCCTTCGAAATTTGCTAGCTTCGAGTTTGTTAATAATTTATACAGTGTTAATACAAGAAATAGAAGACCGAATATACAGCAATGGGTTGCGACAGGTTTGAATAGAGATTATGACTATAATTGGATCAAGGGATTCTATCATGACGCACAAGGGTATAGAAAAGATTTCGAACCATATGGTTTGGCAGGGAGTTCTCCTGGATTTTGGCCAAACGCTACGTCCAATATTTTATGGGAACAGAATGACAATTTAGACAAAGATAATAAGTTCCACCTAGTGAGTTCGATCAAAACGACATTGCAATTCAGCCCTCATGTATCTTTTATCGGACAGGCTTCCATCGATTATACAAATACAGATATTGTCACAGAAAATAAAATAACAAGGATGGTTCCCGATAGAATTGGTGGTGGATACAAATGGACCAAACGAAACACAACGGTCCAAAACTATCAAGGCTTAATGAAATATGAAAACAGTTTCAATAAAGACTGGAATGTTTTCGGTTTTATAGGTGGGGCATACCAAAAGATAACAGATAATAACATGTATACCTCTACAGGTAATATGGGGCTCTTATATCCAGACTGGTATTCATTGAGTAATGCAAATATTGCCAATTGGCCTACTTCTGGAGCCAGAGGCCAAGTTATGGGTAATGGAAGAGGGTCTGATGTCTTATACAGCGTATTAGGATCAGCAACCGTTGCCTTTAAAGAAAGTCATTATTTAGAATTACAAGCCAGAAACGACTGGAACTCAACTCTTCAGTCACCCAACAATTCTTATTTTTATCCAGGACTCTCCTATACATGGAATTTTTCAAATGATTTCCAAATACCAAAATTGCAATATGGAAAACTGAGAGTGGCGTGGGCTAATGTTGGTGGAGGCCCTTCCACTGCAACTGGAGACCGTTACTTCGCTAATAATGTATTCAGTGTTGGACAGCTACCCTACTCTTATGGCCCAATTACTGTGACGCCTCCATCAAGCCTCTTCTTAGAAATGATAAAGCCATTCCGGAAAAGAGAAATAGAAATTGGTTTTAATACAAGATGGTTCCAAAACAGTAGATTAGAAATAGACTACTCTTTTTATAACAACAATACATATGATCAAATAATTTCTCAACCCTTATCTTCATCAACAGGATATTCCTCTGCTAAGATCAACACGGGAAATCTGAGAAACTGGGGACACGAAATATTTATCAAAGCAGCACCTATCGCAAATGAAAAATTTAGATGGGATCTAACGTTTACGGCCGCAAATCAATTTTCGAAAGTAGTTGCGTTATACCCCGGAATAACACAAAAGTTCATCACAGGTAATGGTGGCTTTCAAGTTTGGGCGGAAGAAGGGAAAAGAATTGGTGAGATTAAAGCATATGACTATAAACGAGACGATAGCGGAAATAAAATTGTAGGTCCAAATGGACTCTACCAATTATCGGATGATGTTTCTTATATTGGAAAAAATGTCAATCCTGATATCTTCGGTGGCTTTATGAATGATTTCTTTTTCAAGGGATTTAATTTCCACCTTGGATTGGATTACAAATTTGGAGGATCAGTATTTTCTTACACAAACAACTACCTAATGGGAACCGGTGTTATCAAACAAAGTTTACCGGGCCGCGATGAAGAACATGGTGGAATTGCCTACTATATCGATAAAAGTAATAAATCCATTCAAACACAACATAACGCAACCGCTCCATCGGATTCCAAAGATGGAATCATTTATCACGATGGTATCATTTTGGACGGCGTAATGGAATCCAACGGCAATTATATCAAAAATAGCCAGATCGTGAGCGCGCCAACGTATTATGGCACTTATATTAATGACCTCGGTACATCATGGCCGCCAGATCGTTTATATAAAAACGATTACATTAAATTTAGAGAGATATCGGTTTCATATACGATTCCCCAAAGATGGGCCAACAACCTAAAACTTCAAAAATTGACTTTAACAGCGGCGGCCAGAAATCTTGGATATCTCTACAAGACTATTCCAAATATCGATGCCGAAGCAGCCCTTGGTGCACAATCGTACATTGAAAATTCGTTCTATCCATCTATCAGAACGTTCACATTTGGAGTTAATGTTAGTTTTTAACCAATTAGACATTCAATCATGAAAAAAATATCAATATTATTTGCCTCAGTCTGCCTCTTGTTTACAGGATGTAAAAAGACATTGGACAAGGAATTTACTAACCCTGAAATCTATGATAAAACAGGAAATCTTTTTAGTGGATTATTTACCTCTACACTATACCAGTGGAAATTTTATGTTCAAGATTATGGTGAATGGTGGTGGGATATCGCTGGAACAGGTGCCATGGGCGTTTCAGGTTACACACAGGTGTCGCAGCGTTATATAACGGACCGTTACGCTTGGTTTGGGCTTTATGATGACTTATCTGGGGTTAATGGATTTGGTAGTGAAAACCAACTATGGCAAAATAGGATGAAAGCATTCTATGAACGTGCAAATGCTTGGGCTGTCATTAAGGACAACCTTAATAATGTTTCGGGACAAGAGCTTGATGACAACCTTATCTATTATCATCTCGTGACTGTGGTCAAAGATTATGCGGCATTATTAACAGTGGACTTTTACAATTCTATTCCTTACTCGGAAGCATTCAGAGGTAAAGATCGGTTGTTTTTCCCAAAGTATGACGATCCGAAAGAGATTTATCTCAGTGTTCTAGACGATCTAAAAAAGATATCAGATGAGTTACCAACCGTTTATGGGAAAATGACTCCAGCAGCAATTTCAACATTTAAAAATCAAGATATTGCCTTTAGAGGAGACATTAATAAATGGCTTCAATATATTAATGCATTACGTCTAAAATACGCATTGAGAATATCTGGAGTAGATGAAGCCACTGCAAAAAAACATATCAATGAAACATTGGCAAAGAATAATTTACCGACTACCGATATGGTTTGGCAAATGCCTTATGATTTAGATCCTAGAAATGGGGGGGAATGGGTCAGGGGTTTATTTGAAGGCTGGGCAGGAACTTTCATCCCTGATATTATTATGAAACGGATGAACTACGGAACAACCAAGTATGAATTAGGCGTGGATGACCCCAGACTTCCAATTATTGCTTTTCCAACAAAACATAGTGATTTCAGCAACTCTACAGGTGATTACCGCGGAGTCAGTATGAATGCAGATGCACAAAAACCAATTTATGACGGTGGAGAAAAATACTATACAGGTGGGCCAAATGGAAATATAGATGATCATTTCAAGCAAGATTCTAAATCACTCTATAATTTTGCAAACATCACAATGAACAAGAAGTTTCCTGTTTACATGATGTCTCAAGCCGAAGTTGATTTGATCTTAGCTGAAATCAGCTTAAAAAATTTAGGGAATACTGGCCGTACTGCTGACGCACATATTAAAAACGCTATTACTAATTCAACCAATTTTTGGTACAATAGAAGCGCTGAAAGTGATTTTCAAAAGAGTCTGAGCATTTTACACCCTTCGAAGCCCGCACTTGCTGATATTACAAAATATGCTGATTTCGTTGCCGCTAAATATAATACTAAAACAAGTCCAGACGATAAATTAGAAATTATAATGCAGCAAAAGTATATTCACTTAAATATTATGTGTCCTTATGAATTGTGGACGGAGGTAAGAAGAACACGTCATCCTAAATTGGAGCCAATGACTTTCAATGGAAAAATCATGAAACCTTTTCCTGAAAGATTAAGATATCCTACTGCTGAACAACAAAACAATCCAGATAACTATAGTAAGGTCAAATCTGACGACAATTTCACAACACCTATCTTTTGGGTACCGCAAAATTTAAGAAATGTAAACCCTTACTGGAGCAATTCTAATTTCGAATAGCACATCATCTTATGTTATCAATGGAAGCCTAGATCAAATTCTAGGCTTCCTACTTTTTAAAGCACTTTATTAAGTATTTTGAACTTATACTAAAAATACTTTATATTTATTAAAACAATTATAACCTTTTCTATTACAACAAATTAAAGTAATGAAAGCTGATATCTTAAGATTATTGTACTATAATGGGATCCAATCTATTGCGGAAATCTCAAAGTATCTATCAAAGAGCACTCCAATCGTCACAAAAACGATTAATGAACTTGTTAAAGAAGGTCTTATACTTGACCATGGCCTAGGTGAATCTACTGGCGGACGGCGGGCATCCCAATACGGCTTAAACAAGCAACTACCCTATTTAATCGCAAGTATAGCAATCGACCAATATTATAGTTCCTTCACCATATCTGATTTAGCGCATAATATCATTGCTCAACAAAAAGACGTTGCGGTCAATCTGAAAGAACAAAATGCAGGTGAAATGATTCTAAAGCATTTAGAGGATATTATAATAAAAAATCAAATAGAAAAAAAACATATTATCGGAGTCGGTATCAGCATGCCCGGTTTTGTCAATCCTGAAGAGAAGATTAATGATTCTTATCCTAAAAATTCATCTCTTCACCATCTCTATAAGCAAATCGAAGATAAGTTAAAACTAAATACAGTTATCGATAACGATTCGAGATGTATTGCTTGGGCAGAGAAAGAATTTGGTCATGGTGTCGACATTGCACACACACTTGTAATTAATCTAAATTGGGGAGTCGGTCTGGGAATTATCATTAATGGTGAAATTTTCAAAGGTGCCACCGGATTTGCAGGAGAATTCAGTCACATCCCCTTATCTGACAAAAATACCTTGTGCTCGTGTGGTAAACGGGGGTGTCTAGAAGTTGAAGCATCTCTTAACGCTGCCATACAGAACACAGAGTTTGATATCGAAAATGGAGAATATTCTATCTATTCCACATTTGTAAAAGCAAGCAGCAATAAATCCGATGCATTAATAGAAGCTGCCAAACTCGGGGACCAGATTGCAATTAACAACCTCGGAAAAATAGGCTATATGCTTGGCAAAGGGATTTCAACATTGCTACATATTCTTAATCCAAACAAAATAATTATCAGTGGACGTGGAGCTGAAGTGGGAAATATTATAGCACCACAGATACAAGTTGCCATTAACGAATTCAGTATACCGAAAATAGCAAAGATGACAACCATTGAAATATCTTCACTTCATAAAAATGCACAACAGATGGGGACTGCAGCACTTGTTGCAGACCATTTAATAGAAAACATCATAAGTAAGCAGATTTAATTAGCGATACCGCCATAATTTTAGATCAAAGCACTACAGTTATGCTAATGAACTTATAGCTAATGTCAATATGACAAAGCAAATACACTAGCGTTCCATTACTGGAGCGCTTTTTTTATAACCACACCACACTATTTAAAGAAAACTAGCTAAAAAATATAAC